>NZ_JAEHFP010000018.1 GCF_016446475.1 Paracoccus binzhouensis
CGGCGGCAAAGCCGTTGGCCGAGGCGCCCGCCGCCGGCGCCAGGTAGCCCGCCAGCGTCGCCGTCCAGTCCTGCGGCCCGGCGCCGCGATCCGGCACGGCGAAGCGGGCACCGGGAAACAGCCCCGCATAGGCGGGCAAGGCCGGCTCGCCGCGCATCGCGACCAGGTCCTGCCCGCGCTCGGGGGCGGCCAGCGACAGCCGGGCCCGCAGCACCTCGCGCCGCATCTGCACGCTGGAGGAGGCGGCGAGCAGCTTCAGGATCGCCAGCGAATCCGCTGGCTGCCAATAGGCGATGTCCTCGGGATAAAGGAAGAATTCCGGCGCGCCGCGCCCCCGCGCACCCAGGTTGATCTGCTCGACCCAGGCGTTGACGCCGGCGGCATAGGCTTCCAGCACGTCCAGCACCTCGGGATCCTGGGCCTGCAGCGAGGCGCGGGCATTGCGGTAAAGCCCAAGCCGCCGCGCTAGGTCGTCGGCGGCCAGCGCGCCCGGGCCATAGATCTCGGCCAGCCGGCCCTGCGCGGCGCGGCGCAGCACCGTCATCTGGAACAGCCGGTCCTGGGCATGGGCCAGGCCAAGCGCGAAGAACACGTCGCGGTCGGTCTTGCCGAAGACATGCGGCACGTCCTCGGTGGTGCGCACGATCTCGATCGGGGCCGAGATGCCCTCGACCACATAGCTGCCGTCGTAATCGGGCAGCGAACGGATGGCGAAATACCAGGCCAGCACCACCAGCGCGATGGTCAGAAGGATCAGCCCGACCGTCAGGCGCACAAGCCAGCGGAAAAGTGTCACCATGAAAAGGCGCGGTCCCGAGCTTGGGCGCGAGAGGTTGACCCCCGCGCCGGGTGATGAAATTCATCGGGGTGAATAGGGCAGGGCGCGTGTCGGATCAACGCGCCTTTCACCAGCTTGGGGAGAAAGTGATGGCGCGCGTGGCATTTCTGGGACTTGGGGTGATGGGCTTTCCCATGGCGGGCCATCTGGCCGCGGCCGGGCACGAGGTGACGGTCTGGAACCGCAGCCCCGCCAAGGCCGAAGCCTGGGTTGCCCGGCACAGGGGCCGGCTGGCCGCCACCGCCCGCGAGGCGGCCGAGGGCGCGAAATTCGTCATGGCCTGCGTCGGCAATGACGACGACCTGCGCCAGGTCTGCCTGGGCGAGGCGGGTGCCTTTGCCGGCATGGGCAAGGGCGCCGTCTTCGTCGACCACACCACGGTCTCGGCCGCGGTGACACGCGAGCTGTCGGCCGAGGCGGCCGAGGCCGGTCTCGGCTTCGTGGACGCGCCGGTCTCGGGCGGGCAGGCGGGGGCCGAGAACGGCCAGCTTTCGGTGATGTGCGGCGGCGCGCCGGCCGATTACGACCGCGCCGAGCCGGTGATCGCCGCCTATGCCAAGATCTGCAAGCTGATGGGCCCTTCGGGCGCCGGGCAGCTGACCAAGATGTGCAACCAGATCGCCATTGCCGGGCTGGTGCAGGGCCTGTCGGAATCGCTGCATTTCGCCGAGAAGGCCGGCCTCTCGATCGCGTCGGTGGTCGAGGTCATCAGCCAGGGCGCCGCCGGCAGCTGGCAGATGGCGAACCGCCACCAGACCATGGCCGAGAACCGCTTCGACTTCGGCTTCGCCGTGGACTGGATGCGCAAGGATCTGGGCATCTGCCTGGCGACGGCGGACGAGACCGGCGCCAGCCTGCCGGTGACGGCGCTGGTCGACCAGTTCTACAAGGAGGTTCAGGCCATGGGCGGCGGGCGCTGGGACACCTCCGCGTTGATCGCCCGGCTGCGCCGGTAGCGCGCGGCTTGCCAAACGCCGGCGGCTCGGGCTATCAGCCGGGGCGGGGGCGGTTAGCTCAGTTGGTAGAGCGCTTCGTTTACACCGAAGATGCCGGGGGTTCGAGTCCCTCACCGCCCACCATGCCCCAGGAACCCGGCCGCCTGTCCTTCGCCCCGCTCCCGACCTTCGGAAGCGACGGCGCCGGGCAGCCTGCCGGACAGGGATGGCGCGTGCCGGTCCTGCCATGCGCCCCGCCGGTGTCGAGGGAATCGCCGCGGCCATGCCGGAACAGGTCGCGGCGGCGGTGCCGCAACCTGCGGCTGTTCGTGCCTCCCGTGCTTCCGACCGGATAAAGTATTGATAGATCAAATGGTTGGAAGCGGTTTCCCGGCCGTTTCACCACCTGTCCCAAAGGGCAACTGGCCTTTGACCCGCGGATCGCGTTAATTGCATTCCATTAAATGTTCTCAATTTCGGGTTGGTGAGTGATGCTGGTAAACGGTAAGGTCCTGAATTTTTCCGCGACGAACGTTGCCTGCGAGGCGGGCGAGCTTGGCTTTGCGCATCTGCAGGTCTCGGGAATCGAGACGCGGGGCGTGGACTTCTCGGGTTCTGTCGCGGATTGGTGCGAACTCGGCTTCTCGATCTGCGAAAGCTACCTGATCGAGGCGCAGAACATCTTCATCGAAAACGACCTGGGCGGCTTCCTGTCGATGGCAGAGGCGCAGTTCGACGCCGACCTGTCCGACGAGGTGCTGGCCCATGCCAATGCGCTGCTTCGCGGCGTCGCCTTCCGTCGCCTGGCCGGCGAGTTGCAGGTGGTCGAGACGGTCGAGGGTCAGGCGGACCTGGACTGGCAGGCGGTCGCCAACCTGTGGCGGGCCATGGAAACGACGCAGGGCGACATGCGCATGCCGCGCCTGGATGCGGGGTTCGAGAAGCAATTGCGCGCGGCGATGTGGCTGAGCTGAGCCGCGGGCGCGCATCCGGCGATGCTTGGATCGCCGGCCGGTTTTGGCTATGACGGCGGTCCAGACCTGAAAGGATGCCGCCCGTGGACGCAACCGACCGCATCGCCCGCACCATCGCCGCCGAGATCGCTGCCAGCCCCGCCCAGGTGGCGGCGGCCGCCAGCCTGCTGGACGGGGGCGCCACGGTGCCCTTCGTCGCCCGCTACCGCAAGGAGGTGACGGGCGGGCTGGACGACACCCAGCTGCGCACCCTGTCGGACCGGCTGGCCTATCTGCGCGAGCTCGAGGCGCGCCGGGCCTCGATCCTCGAATCCATCAAGGGGCAGGGCAAGCTGACCGACGAACTGGCCCGCACCATTGCCGGGGCCGCGACCAAGGCCGCGCTGGAGGACATCTACCTGCCCTTCAAGCCCAAGCGTCGCACCAAGGCGATGATCGCGCGGGAAAACGGGCTGGAGCCGCTTTTGCGCGCCATCCAGGACAACCGTGCTGCCGAGCCCGAGGCGCTGGCGGCGGGCTATGTCTCGGAATCGGTGCCGGACGTGAAAGCGGCGCTGGACGGCGCGCGCGACATCCTGGTTGAGGAGCTGTCCGAGAATGCGGCGCTGCTGGGCCGGCTGCGCGAATTCATGCAGGCCGAGGCGATCATCTCGGCCAGGGTGGTGCCGGGCAAGGAGCAGGTCGGCGCCAAGTTCAGCGACTATTTCGACCAGTCCGAGAAATGGGCGGCGATCCCGGCGCATCGGGCGCTGGCGATCCTGCGCGGCGCCAAGGAAGAGGTGCTGACCATCGAGATCGCGCCCGAGCCGGAAACCGGCGCGGCGCGGGCCGAGGGCATCGTCGCCTCGGCCCTGGGCCGGCTGGGCGACGGGCCCGGCGACCACTGGCTGCGCAAGGTCGCGGGCTGGTGCTGGCGGGTGCGGCTGTCGAACACCATGTATATCGACCTGCTGACCGAACTGCGCACCCGCGCCCATGCCGAGGCGATCCGGGTCTTCGCCCGCAACCTCAAGGACCTGCTGCTGGCCTCGCCCGCCGGGCCGCGCCCGACCATCGGGCTGGATCCCGGCATCCGCACCGGCGTCAAGCTGGCCGCCGTGGACGGCACCGGCAAGCTGGCCGAGACGGCGACGCTTTACCCGTTCCCGCCGAAATCCGACCTGCGCGGGGCGGAAGCGGCGCTGTCCGCCGCCATCACCCGCCACAAGATCGAACTGATCGCCATTGGCAACGGCACCGCCAGCCGCGAGACCGAGCGTTTCGTGGCCGAAGTGCTGAAGCGCCTGCCCGAAGGCGTGAAGCAGCCGGTGAAGGTGATCGTCTCCGAGGCCGGCGCCTCGGTCTATTCGGCGTCCGAACTGGCGGCGCGGGAATTCCCGGATCTCGACGTCTCGCTGCGCGGCGCGGTCTCGATCGCCCGGCGGCTGCAGGACCCGCTGGCCGAGCTGGTCAAGGTGCCGCCCGAATCGATCGGCGTCGGGCAATATCAGCATGACGTGGACCAGCGCCAGCTGGCCAGGACGCTGGAAGCCGTGGTCGAGGATGCGGTGAACGCGGTGGGTGTGGACCTGAACACCGCCTCGGCCCCGCTGCTGGCGCATGTGGCCGGACTTGGGCCGTCGCTGGCGCAGAACATCGTGGCCTGGCGCGACGAGAACGGCGCCTTTCCGTCGCGGGCGGCGCTGAAGAAGGTCGGCGGACTTGGCCCGCGCGCCTTCGAGCAATGCGCCGGCTTCCTGCGCATCCGTGACGGCAAGGAGCCGCTGGACGCCTCGGCCGTCCACCCCGAGGCTTACGGCGTCGCCCGCCGCATCGTCGCCGCCTGCGGCCGCGATATCCGCCAGATCATGGGCAATGGCGCGGCGCTGAAGGGCATCCGGGCGGAAGCCTTCGTCGACGAGCATTTCGGCCTGCCCACCATCCGCGACATCCTCTCCGAGCTGGAAAAGCCCGGCCGCGACCCGCGCCCCAGTTTCGTCACCGCAAGCTTCGCCGAGGGGGTCGAGGATATCAGGGATCTGCGCCCCGGCATGGCGCTGGAAGGCACGGTGACCAATGTCGCGGCCTTCGGCGCCTTCGTCGATATCGGCGTGCACCAGGACGGGCTGGTGCATATCAGCCAGCTTGCCGACCGTTTCGTCAAGGATCCGAACGAGGTGGTGAAGGTCGGCGACGTGGTCCGGGTGCGGGTGACCGAGGTGGATGTGGCGCGCAAGCGCATCGGCCTGACCATGCGCAAGGACGGCGCCGCCGCCGCCCGCGAGGCGGAGAAGGAGCGCGGGCCCAGGGCGCAACCGGGACGCGGCCCGAAATCCGCCGCCCCTGCCGGCAAGGAGCAGCCCGGCGCTCTGGGCGCGGCGCTGCTGAACGCGCTGCGCAAGGATTGAGGGGCTGCCCCCGCTGCGCCCGCCATCGGGTATCTGGGCAACGAAGAAGCCGGCGCAGTCAGCGGCTCGGGCCATCCTGCCGCAGTGATTGCGCCGCACGGGCGCCGACGGCCCGGATGTGCAGGGCCGCTTCGACCGATCCGCCGCTGTCCACCGGGCTCGCGGACCTTCGCCCCGACAATCGCCGGCGCCCGGGGGGTGGTCGCCGCCAGCGACCTTTTCCATTGCCTTCCGGGCATAAGGCGAAGGTGGAAGCCGAGGCGGAGAGGCGGGCTGCGACAGCCACGGGCTGTTCGCCGCGACGATTCAGGCGCTTTGCGAGAGGCTGGATTGGGCCGCGCCCTGGGTCACAGATCGGCTGCTGAGATTCTATAAGTGGCTTCTTTCAATGCAAAATATGATGAAGTGGCGGAGAGGGTGGGGCTGCGGTCGAACCTTCTCTGGCTGCAGAGCCTCCGCCCAGGCCATTGAGCAGCAACAACAGCCAGCCCGGCGTTTCGGCCAAGCTCCAAGTCTATTCTACACCGTCAAGTGCGGGATTATCTGCAGGCGTCAGTTCAAAAGACGCGCTGTCAAGGACATCGTCTATCAACAATTCATAGATGGTCGGTAACTCTGAGCGTTGGGCCGTTGGATTGCGGACGATCGTGAGCCGTGCGCGGTCGCGTTTGCCGCTTAACGCGGATCAGGGACTGGCCAATCGTCGGGAGAACAGTCCCCCGGACTGTTTTCTGATCCTCCTCATACATTGCAACCCGCTAAGACCGATGCCCCATCCTGTTCCTCTCGGCCTGCGCCATGGCCGCGACCGTCATATATTGGTTGTGAGGCCTGACTCTAATCGGCGCTGGCCGCGGTCACCCGGAACGGACTGGATTCGGCAAAGCTGCCGGCGATGTAGTCTTCAAGCCGCAGCAATGCCTCCGGTGCCTTTCCCGCGGTGCGGTGCAGGCGCAGGTTCAGTTGCTCAAGCTTCGGCAGGCGGCCTCGTTCGGAAACGACGCGGACACCGTCAGGAATGGTGCTGCTGCCCATGGCGGTGACGCCGATCCCGGCGCGAACAGCGGCTGTAATGCCGTTGTAGCTGGAACTGAGATAGACGATGCGGCACGGTCGCCCGATCCCATCGAGGGCATGCAGCATCTGGTTGCGGTAGATGCAAGGTGGCGGTGCCAGAACCAAGGGCAACGGGTTCTGCTGGTGGGCGGAATGGTCGAGGCTGCCGATCCACACCAGCGGTTCCGTGAAGATCAGACGGCCCTCCTGGACGGCCGATTCCTCGTGAAGCGCGATGACCAGATCGAATTCGCCGGCATGCTGGCGACGCAGGAGATTCCTGCTCAGGTCGCTGGTAACCTCCAGAATCACATTCGGATGTGCCTGGGCGAACTTGCCCAGGAACTCGGGCAGCAGCGATGCCGTATATTCGTGTGGGGCTCCCAGTCGGACGCGCCCCGCGACATCGGGTTGGCGGAGACTGGCCAGCGCTTCGTCATTCAGGGCAAGGATGCGCCGCGCATACTGGGCAAGCGCCTGGCCTTCGGACGTCAGGTTTAGCCTGTGTGCATCCCGTTGAAACAGCGGCACATTCACCAGTTCCTCAAGCCGCTTGATCTGAAGGCTGACGGCCGACGGCGTCCGGCTGACCAACTCGCCTGCCCGAGTAAAGCTGCCGCTTTCGATGGCTTTCACGAAGGTGCGAAGCAGTTCCATCGGAATGTTCTTCATGCCCCACCTATTGTGAGTTTTGTTCAATCTATAATTGAAACAATGAATTTCCCAAAGGTCAACCGGAGACCTATAACGCAAGTGTTCGCACAGGGAGAGCCCATTGGAGGGATGGAGGACCGAGGTGTCCGAGATGCCTGTCCTCACCTGATCTCCCAAGCCTAGCCGAACACCAAGGAGGACGACCAGTTCAGCTAAATGACCGGGCGCGCGCAGCGTCCCGGAACGGATGCGCCTTCAAAGGCCAGCCGATGCAATGGTTCGGGAAGAGAGAGGAGATCAGCCGAAGATGACAATTTCCAAGCAACAACCTGCTGCTTCGCCGGCGCCCGCCGGCATCGAGGAACCGCACCTCGAACGCCAACTTGCCAATCGCCACATCCAGCTTATCGCCATTGGCGGCGCGATTGGCACGGGCCTTTTCATGGGGTCGGGCAAGACGATCTCGCTGGCCGGTCCGTCGGTAATCTTCGTCTACATGATCATTGGTTTCTTCCTTTACTTCGTCATGCGGGCGATGGGCGAGATCCTGCTGTCCAACCTGCATTACAAATCCTTCGCCGACTTTTCGGCTGATCTCGTGGGTCCCTGGGCGGGCTTCTTCGTCGGCTGGACATACTGGTTCTGCTGGATCGTCACCGGGGTCGCGGACATCCTGGCAATCACCGGCTATGTCGGCTTCTGGTGGCCCGATCTGCAGCTTTGGATCCCGGCTCTGGCGGTCATTTTTCTGCTTTTTGCTCTGAACCTGCCTTCGGTGAAGGCTTTCGGCGAACTGGAGTTCTGGTTCGCGATCATCAAGATCATGGCCATTGCCGCGCTGGTTATCGTCGGCGTGCTGATGGTGACGCGCGGCTTCGTCGCGCCTAACGGTGCGACCGCGCAGATCTCGAACCTGTGGAACGATGGCGGCTTCTTCCCGAAGGGTTTCGTGGGCTTCTTCGCAGGGTTCCAGATTGCCGTCTTCGCCTTCGTCGGCATCGAACTCGTCGGCACCACCGCCGCCGAGGCGCGCGATCCCGAGACCACCCTGCCGCGCGCGATCCGCGCCATTCCGATCCGGGTCCTGCTGTTCTATGTCGGCGCGCTGGTTGCCATCATGGCGGTCACGCCCTGGCGCGAGATCTCGCCCGATCAAAGTCCCTTCGTCTCGATGTTCGCGCTGGCCGGCCTTGGCATCGCGGCCTCGGTGGTGAACTTCGTCGTGCTGACCTCGGCGGGCTCATCGGCCAACTCCGGGATCTACTCGACCTCGCGGATGGTCTATGGCCTGGCGCAGGAGGGCGATGCCCCGGCCGTCTTCGGGCGTCTGAGCAGCCGGCACGTGCCGGTAAACGCGCTGCTGCTTTCGTGCATCTTCCTGCTGTCGGCGCTGGTGCTGCTGTTCTCGGGCGAGACGGTCCTGGCCGCATTCACCCTGGTGACCACGATCTCCGCGCTGCTGTTCATGTTCGTCTGGACTATGATCCTGGTCAGCTACATGACCTATCGCCGCCAGCGTCCGGAGTTGCATGAGGCGTCGAAGTTCAAGATGCCCGGCGGCGTGCCGATGTGCTGGGCCGTGCTGGCGTTCTTCAGTTTTATCCTGTGGGCCCTGACCACGCAGCCCGACACCCGGCTCGCCCTGCTCGTCACCCCGCTCTGGTTCGTCGTGCTGGGGATCGCCTGGATGATCGTGCGCCGCCGGCCGCGCCATCTGCGGCAGTACGAGGCCTTCAAGCACGACCTTGCCGAGTGACATCTCGCGGTGGGGACGCGAGCCGTGCGCCCCCACCACCTGCCATTCCCATTCAGGATGAACCGGATGCTCGACACTCATGATGACATTGCCGCCTTTGATCCCGCGCCGTGGACCGCGCTTGAGGACGACCGCCGCCGGCAGGAAGAACAGATTGAACTGGTCGCTTCGGAAAATCATGCCAGCGCGCGGGTCAAGGGCAACGCTGTCGTCGACGCGCCGGAGCGCGCGAACATGACCCGCAACAAGAATGGCGAGCGGAACGATCCCGAAAAGCCGACCGTCACCTCGGGCATCCGCCTGGGCACGGTAGCGGGGCGCAGCCGCGGCTTCGGACTCGAGGAGTTCCGGAAGATCGGCGGGCTGATCGGCGATGTTCTCGATGCCCCGCGCATCAACCCCGTGGGCGATGCCGAGGTGGAAGCCGCCGTCCGCGCCCGCGTTCCGGGCCTCTGCCGCCGCTTCCCGATCTACGGAGGCAAACATGCGTGACTTCGATCTGGTTGTGATCGGCGCCGGCCCCGGCGGCTATGTCGCCGCGATCCGCGCGGCGCAGTTGGGGCTGAAGGTCGCCTGCGTCGAGGAACGCGCGACGCTGGGCGGGACATGCCTGAACATCGGCTGCATTCCATCCAAGGCGTTGCTGTGCTCGTCCGAGCATTGGACCGAACTGAAGCATCTGGGTGCACATGGCATCAGCGCCAGCGAGATCGCCTTCGACCTGTCGGCGATGATGGCCCGCAAGGAGAAGGTGGTGGGCGACCTGACCAAGGGCATCGCGCATCTTTTCAAGAAGAACGGCGTCGAGTGGCTGGCGGGGCGGGGTAGCATCCCCGCTCCGGGCCAGGTGCAGGCGGGCGACGAGCTTGTTGCGGCCCGGACCATCCTGATCGCTACCGGCTCGGACTCGGCCGGCCTGCCGGGCGTGACGGTGGACGAGGAGGTCGTCGTGACTTCGACGGGGGCGCTTTCGCTGCCGCAGGTGCCCGGCCATCTCGTCGTCATCGGCGCCGGGGTGATCGGTCTGGAACTGGGCCAAGTGTGGGCACGGCTGGGCGCCAAGGTGACGGTTGTCGAATACCTCGACCGCCTCCTGCCCGGCGCCGATGCCGAGATCGCCAGGACCGCGCAGCGGCTGCTGCAACGGCAGGGCCTTGCCTTCCAGTTTGGGCGCAAGGTTGAGGCGGTCACCCGCAAGGGTGCCGGGGCGGTTGTAACGCTGGAGCGCCGCGATACCGGTGCCGCCGAAACGCTTCAGGCCGACGCCGTCCTGATCGCCATCGGACGCCGCCCCCGCACCGCGGGACTGGGGCTCGAGGCACTTGGCGTGGCGCTGGATGCGCGCGGCTTCATTGCCGTCGATGGCCAGTTCCGGACCAATGTCCCGGGCATCCTGGCCATTGGCGACGTGGTGCCGGGGCCGATGCTGGCCCACAGGGCCGAGGAAGACGGGATTGCCGCGGTCGAGGCGCTGGCCGGCCAGGCCCATGCCAGACCGGATTACGATCTGGTCCCCGGCGTTGTCTATACTGCCCCCGAAATCGCCAGCCTCGGCGCGACCGAGGAGGCGTTGAAGAAGGCCGGGCGCGACCACGTCGTCGGCCGTTTCCAGTTCATTGCTAACGGCCGGGCGCGCGCCATGGGCGCGACCGACTGGCTGGTCAAGGTCCTGGGTTGCGCCCAGACCGGCCGGATCCTGGGGGCGCATGTCCTGGGCCGGAACGCTGGTGAACTGGTCCAGGAACTGGCGTTGGCCATGTCCGCCGGTGCGACGCTTGCGCAGGTCGCGGCCGCTTCGCATGCCCATCCCGGCATGGCCGAGGCGGTCAAGGAAGCCTGCCTCGCCGCGCTCGGCAAGCCGCTGCATGCCTGAGGAGAGCAAGATGAAGGATTCTGCCGACCGGCCGCGCCATCCCGAAAAGACCCGTCGCGCCGCAAGCCCCACGCCGCGCAAGCCCGACTGGATCCGCGTCTCGCGGGCCCGGAGCCCCGAATATGCCGCGACCCGCCGCATCCTGCGGGACAACGCGCTGGTCACGGTCTGCGAGGAGGCTGCCTGTCCGAACCGGGGCGAATGCTGGTCGCAGCGCCACGCGACCATGATGATCATGGGCGAGACCTGCACGCGGGGCTGTTCCTTCTGCAACGTCGCCACCGGCCGTCCCGACGCGCTGGACGTATTCGAGCCCGGGCGCGTCGCCAAGGTGGTGGCGACGCTGGGGTTGCGCCATGTGGTCGTCACCTCGGTCGACCGCGACGATCTGGACGATGGCGGGGCGGGGCATTTCGCCCAGACCATCCGGGCGGTGCGGCACCGCAACCCTGCCACCACCATCGAGGTCCTGGTGCCCGATTTCCTGCACAAGGGCAGCGCCTGGACCAAGGTGGTGGACGCCGCCCCGGACGTCTTCAACCACAATCTCGAATGCGTGCCCCGGCTTTATCCCTCGGTCCGGCCCGGCGCCCGCTATTATCATTCGCTGCGCCTTCTGGACGACACCAAGCGCCGCGATCCGGGCATGTTCACCAAGTCCGGCCTGATGGTAGGCTTGGGCGAGACGTTCGAGGAACTGCGGCAGGTCATGGACGACATGCGCGCCGCGGGCGTCGATTTCATCACCGTCGGCCAGTACCTGCAGCCCACGCCCCGGCACCATCCGCTGGACTGTTTCGTGCCCCCCGACGAGTTCCGGCGGATCGAGGATATGGCACGCTCCAAGGGCTTTCTTGCCGTATCCGCGACGCCGATGACCCGGTCCTCGTTCCACGCGGGCGACGATTTCGCACGGCTGCAAGCCGCGCGGCGCGCCCTGACTTCAGCCACTCCGACCCTAGCCAAGGAAACCTCGCATGGATGATTCGACGACCCTGAAGAAGACGCCGCTGACGGCCCTGAGCGTCGAGCTTGGCGGCAAGATGGTCGGCTTTGCCGGCTATGAGATGCCGGTTCAATTCCCCGAAGGGGTGTTGAAAGAGCATCTGCACACCCGCAGCAAGGCGGGGCTGTTCGATGTCAGCCACATGGGTCAGGTCATCCTGCGCCCGAGATCCGGCCATGTCGAGGATGCCAGCCTGGCGCTGGAGCGCCTGGTCCCGGTCGACATTCTGGGATTGAAGCCGGGCCGCCAGCGCTATGCGCTGTTCACCGCCGCCGATGGCGGCATCCTCGACGACCTGATGGTGGCCAATCGCGGGGACCACCTGTTCGTCGTGGTCAACGCCGCCTGCAAGAAGCAGGACGTGGCGCATATGCGCGACAATCTGTCGGATGTCTGCGAGGTGGTCGAACTGACAGACCGGGCGCTGGTCGCCCTGCAGGGGCCGGCCGCTGAAAGCGCCCTTGCCGCGCTGGCGCCCGAAGTCGCCGGGATGGTGTTCATGGACGTGCGCGAGGTGCTGATCCTGGGCGTTCCCTGCATCGTCTCGCGCTCGGGTTATTCAGGCGAGGACGGATACGAGGTCTCGGTCCCCGAAGCCAGCGCCGAGGCATTCGTTCGGGCACTGCTTGCCAACCCGGACGTGCATCCCGTGGGCCTGGGCGCACGCGACAGCCTGCGGCTGGAAGCGGGGCTTTGCCTTTACGGCAACGACATCGACACCGGCACCACGCCGGTCGCCGCCGCGCTGGAATGGGCGGTGCAGAAGGTCCGCCGCACCGGCGGCGCCCGCGCCGGCGGCTTTCCCGGTGCCGATGTGATCTTGCCCGAATTCGAGCAGGGCGCATCCCGCCGCCGCGTCGGCATCGCCCCCGAAGGACGCGCGCCGATCCGTGGCGGCATCGATCTCTATGCCGACGAGATCTCGACGGGCCCCGTGGGTCACATCACGTCGGGCGGCTTCGGCCCCACGGCCGAGGCACCTGTCGCGATGGGCTATGTCGCCGCCAGCCTGTCGGATATCGGCACCCGGCTATACGCCGAGCAACGCGGCAGGCGGATGCCCGTCACCATCGCCGCACTTCCTTTCGTCCCCCCCAAATACAAGCGCTAAGGAACTGACCATGCTGAAATTCACCGAAGACCACGAATGGCTGAACATCGTTGACGGCGTGGCCACCGTCGGCATCACCACCCACGCCGTCGAACAATTGGGCGACCTCGTGTTCGTGGACCTTCCCGAGGTCGGCGCCAAGCTTTCCAAGGGCGATCCGGCGGCCACTGTCGAGTCGGTCAAGGCCGCGTCCGACGTCTATTGCCCCCTGGACGGCAAGATCGTCGCGGTCAACGACGCGCTGACGGATGATCCCTCGATCGTGAATGCCGACGCCCTGGGCGCGGGCTGGTTCTTCAAGCTGGAGCTGGCGCGGGTCGAGGATGCGGACGGCCTGATGGAAGAAGACGCCTATCAGGCGCTGGTCGGTTGAGGATAGCGCGATGACCTATTCCGAAACCCCCTATGCGCCCTATGACTTTGCCAACCGGCGCCATATAGGTCCCTCTCCCGCCGAGATGGCCGAGATGCTCGAGGCGGTCGGCGCCTCTAGCCTCGACGCCCTGATCGACGGCATCGTTCCAGCCGACATCCGGCTGGGCGAGCCGCTGGCCTGGGGCAGGGCATTGTCCGAAAAGGACGTGCTGGCGCGGCTGCGCGACGTCGCCAACCGCAACCGGGTGATGACCTCGTTCATCGGCCAAGGCTATCACGGCACGATCACCCCGCCCGCGATCCAGCGCAACATCTTCGAGAACCCCGCCTGGTATACCGCCTATACGCCGTATCAGCCGGAAATCAGCCAGGGCCGGCTCGAGGCCCTGCTGAACTACCAGACGATGATCTCGGACCTCACCGCCCTCGATGTGGCGAACGCCTCGCTTCTGGACGAGGGCAGCGCCGCGGCTGAGGCGATGGCGCTGTGCCAGCGTTCGGCGAAAAGCAAGGCGGGCGCCTTCTTCGTGGACCACCACTGCCATCCGCAGACCATCACCGTGATCCGGACCCGCGCCGAATCGCTGGGTTGGGAGGTGATTGTCGGCGACCCCTTCGTCGATCTCGACCCGGCGGGGGTCTTCGGTGCGCTGTTCCAGTATCCGGGCACCTACGGCCATGTGCATGATTTCACCGGCGTCATCGAAAACCTGCATGCGGCCGGCGCGCTGGCCTGCGTGGCCGCCGATCCGCTGGCGCTGTGCGTCCTGAAGGCGCCGGGCGAGATGGGCGCCGACATCGCCATCGGCTCGACCCAGCGCTTCGGCGTTCCGATGGGATACGGCGGTCCGCACGCCGCCTACATGGCGGTGCGCGATCCGTTGAAGCGCAACATGCCCGGCCGGATCGTCGGCGTCAGCGTCGATGCGCGCGGCAACCGCGCCTATCGCCTGTCGCTGCAGACCCGCGAGCAGCACATCCGCCGCGAGAAGGCCACCTCGAACGTCTGCACCGCCCAGGCGCTGCTGGCGGTCATGGCCAGCATGTATGCGGTCTTCCACGGCCCCGCCGGGCTGAAGGCCATCGCCGAACGCATCCACCGCAAGACGGTGCGCCTGGTGAAGGGTCTGGAGGCTCAGGGCTTCGCGGTCGAGCCGGCCGCCTTCTTCGACACCGTGACCGTCGAGGTGGGTGCCAAGCAGAACGCGATCCTGGATGCGGCGGAGGCTGCGGGCATCAACCTGCGCCGCATCGGCACGACCCGGATCGGCATCGCCTTCGACGAGCGCGCGACCCGCGCCCATACCGAGGCGATCTGGCGTGCCTTCGGGATCGACCGCAAGGACGACGACCTGGCGCATGAATACCGCTTCCCGGCAGAGCTGGTGCGAAGCTCGGACTATCTGACCCATCCGATCTTCCACATGAACCGGGCCGAGGCCGAGATGACCCGCTACATGCGCCGCCTGGCTGATCGCGACCTGGCGCTGGACCGGGCGATGATCCCGCTCGGATCCTGCACCATGAAGCTGAACGCCACGGCCGAACTCATGGCTCTGAGCTGGCCGGAATTCGCGGACGTGCATCCCCTGGTGCCGGAAAGGCAGGTGCAGGGCTATGCCGAGATGCTGACCGACCTGTCCGCCAAGCTGTGCCAGATCACCGGCTACGACGCTTTCTCGATGCAGCCGAACAGCGGCGCGCAGGGCGAATATGCGGGCCTGCTGGCCATCCAGAGCTATCACCGCGCCCGCGGTGAAGGCCACCGGGACGTCTGCCTGATCCCGACCTCTGCCCATGGCACCAACCCGGCCTCGGCGCAGATGGCGGGGATGAAGGTGGTGATTGTCGAAGTGGCGCCGAACGGCGACATCGACATCGCCGATTTCCGCGCCAAGGCCGAGAAGCATTCCGCCAACCTTGCGGCCTGCATGATCACCTATCCCTCGACCCATGGCGTCTTCGAGACGACGGTGCGCGAGATCTGCGAGATCACCCACGGGCACGGCGGCCAGGTCTATTTGGACGGGGCCAACATGAACGCCATGGTCGGGCTGTCCCGTCCCGGCGACATCGGATCGGATGTCAGCCACCTGAACCTGCACAAGACCTTTGCCATCCCGCATGGCGGCGGCGGGCCGGGCATGGGGCCGATCGGGGTCAAGGCGCATCTGGCGCCGCACCTGCCCGGCAATCCGCTGGAACTGGCGGGCGGCGCGGTGTCCTCGGCGCGCTATGGTTCGGCCTCGGTCCTGCTGATCAGTTGGGCCTACTGCCTGCTGATGGGCGGCGAGGGGCTGACGCAGGCGACCAAGGTGGCGATCCTGAACGCCAACTACATCGCCAGCCGGCTGAAGGCGGCCTATCCGATCCTCTATTCGGCGAACGGGCGGGTGGCGCATGAATGCATCCTCGACACGCGCGTGATGAAGGACCGCGCGGGCGTGACGGTGGACGACGTGGCCAAGCGGCTGGTCGATTGCGGCTTCCATGCGCCCACGATGAGTTGGCCGGTGGCTGGCACGCTGATGGTGGAGCCCACGGAAAGCGAGCCGAAGGCCGAACTTGACCGCTTCGTCACCGCCATGCTGGGGATCGCCGCCGAGGTGGAGGCGATCGTTGCGGGCAGGCTCGATGCCGAGGACAACCCGCTCAAGCGCGCGCCCCACACCATCGAGGATCTGGTCGGCGAGTGGAACCGCCCCTACAGCCGCGAGGAAGCTTGCTTCCCCCCGGGGGCCTTCCGCGTCGACAAGTTCTGGTCGCCGGTGAACCGCGTCGACAACGTCTATGGCGACCGGCACCTGGTCTGTTCCTGCCCGCCGCTGGAAAGCTACGCGCAGGCGGCCGAGTGACGCCGACGGCATAACCCGGAGGCCGGCCCCGGCGCCGTCCTCTGATCAGCTTCTTCGGCCATTTGCGCCATTTGCTTGACACCGGGGCCACGGAAGGCGCGGCCGAACCGGCCTGCCCCCTGACCCTTAGACAAGGACAATCGACATGTTTGACCGTCTTCCCAAGACCACGATCTCGGACGCGGTGATCGCCTCGGCGGTGGCCGAGGAACTGGATCGCCAGAAAAACCAGATCGAGCTGATCGCCTCGGAAAATATCGTTTCGGCCAATGTGCTGGCCGCGCAGGGTTCGGTGCTGACCAACAAATACGCCGAGGGCTATCCCGGCAAGCGCTACTATGGCGGCTGCGAATTCGTTGACAAGGTCGAGGAGGTCGCCATCGAGCGGCTGAAGCAGCTCTTCGGTGCAGGCTTCGCCAACGTGCAGCCGCATTCGGGCGCGCAGGCCAACCAGGCGGTGTTCCTGGCGCTGCTGCAACCGGGCGACCGGATCATGGGCCTGTCGCTGGCGCATGGCGGCCACCTGACCCATGGCTCGCCCGTCACCATGTCGGGCAAGTGGTTCGACGTGGTTTCCTACGAGGTCGAGCCCGACACCCATGTGCTGGACATGGAAAAGGTCCGCGCCCGTGCGCTGGAAACGAAGCCGAAGCTGATCGTCGCGGGCGCCTCGGCCTATCCGCGCAAGCTGGATTTCGCGGCATTCCGCAGGATCGCGGACGAGGTCGGCGCGTATCTGATGGTGGACATGGCTCATTATGCGGGGTTGATCGCCGGCGGGCATTACCCGAACCCGGTGCCGCACGCCCATGTCGTGACCTCGACCACGCACAAGACCCTGCGCGGCCCGCGCGGCGGCGTCATCCTGACCAATAACGAGGCCATCGCCAGGAAGATCAACAGCGCGGTGTTCCCCGGCAACCAGGGCGGCCCTCTGATGCATGTCATCGCCGCCAAGGCCGTGGCCTTTGGCGAGGCGCTGCAGCCCGAGTTCAAGGATTACGCCCGCCAGGTCATCGCCAATGCGCAGGCCCTGGCCCGCGTGCTGACCGATGGCGGCCTGGGTATCGTCTCGGGCGGGACCGACTGCCACATGGTGCTGGTCGATCTGCGGCCCAAGGGCGTCACCGGCAAGGTCGCCGAGATCGCGCTGGAGCGCGCCGGCCTGACCTGCAACAAGAATGCCATCCCGAACGATCCCGAAAAGCCCTTCGTGACCTCGGGCATCCGTCTGGGCAGCTCGGCCGGCACCACCCGCGGCTTCCGCGAGGCCGAGTTCGAAAAGATCGGCACCCTGATCCTGCGCGTGCTGGACGCGCTGTCGCAGAGCCCCGAGGGCGATGCCGCCGCCGAGGCCGAGGTGCGGGCCGAGGTCCGGGCGCTCTGCAACGCCTTCCCGATCTACGGGGCGTAAATGTTTCTCTCGGTCTTCGACATCTTCAAGATCGGTATCGGCCCCTCCTCCTCCCATACGATGGGGCCGATGGTCGCCGCCGCGCGGTTCCTCGAGGATCTGCGCGGCGGCGCCGAGAAGATTCCCGGCTCGGGCGCGTTGCACATGCTGGGGGCAAGCCTGCACGGCTCGCTCGCCTTCACCGGCAAGGGCCATGCGACGGATCGCGCCGTCATCCTGGGGCTGTGCGGGCTTTTGCCCGACACGCTCGATCCCGACCGGGCGGAAGAGATCGAGGCCGAGGTTCGCCGGACCGGGCTTGTCCGGCCCGAGGGCCTGCCGCCCTTGCGGTTCGCGCCCGAAACGGATCTGGTCTTCGATTATGGGTCGCCTTTGCCGGGCCATGCCAACGGGCTGATCCTGAAGGCTTTCGATCAATCCGGCCGCATCCGGCACCAGCAGACCTACTATTCGATCGGAGGCGGCTTCGTCGTCACCGCGGCCGAGTTGGAGCGCGCGGGCGAGGGCGGAGGCGAGGCATCCGTCATGGCAGTTCCCTATCCCTTCCGCACTGCGGCCGAGATGCTGCGGATGGGCCGGGAATCCGGCCAGACCATTGCCCGGATGAAGCGTGCCAACGAGCAGGCGATCCATGGCGCCGCGCTGGATAGAAAGCTGGACCGGATCTGGCAGATCATGGACGGCTGCATCCAGCGCGGGTTGACGCAGGACGGCCTCCTGCCCGGCGGGCTGAACGTTCACCGCCGCGCCCGGTCGATCCACCAGCAACTGCTGGCCGAACGCGGACGCAACCTGAACCAGCCTCATCAGGCCAACGACTGGATGAGCGTCTATGCCATGGCCGTGAACGAGGAAAACGCCGCCGGTGGCCGTGTCGTCACCTCGCCCACCAATGGCGCGGCGGGCGTGGTGCCGGCGGTGGCGCGCTATTACCTGGACCATTGCGTCGACGCTCGCCCGGAGAGGGTGCGCGACCTGCTGCTGGTCGCCTCGGCGATCGGCGGGATCATCAAGCACAACGCCTCGATCTCGGGCGCCGAGGTCGGCTGCCAGGGCGAGGTGGGCTCGGCCAGCGCGATGGCGGCGGCGGGCCTGTGCGCGATTCTGGGCGGCACCAACGAACAGGTGGAAAACGCGGCCGAGATCGCGCTGGAACATCACCTGGGCATGACCTGCGACCCGGCGGCGGGGCTGGTGCAGGTGCCCTGCATCGAGCGCAACGGCCTGGGTGCGATCAAGGCCGTCTCGGCCGCAAGCTTGGCGCTGCGCGGCGACGGCACCCATTTCATGCCGCTGGACAACTGCATCAGGGTCATGCGCGACACCGGCCGCGACATGGATCTGAAATACAAGGAAACGTCGCAGGGCGGCATCGCCGTGAACCTGCCGGAATGCTGATGGGAGGAATGTGTTTGGCCAATTACGTCATGATGGTTTCATGCTCTGCGCGCGCGGGTATCGTGGCCGCCGTTTCCGGTTATCTTGCGCAGGCGGGTTGCAACATCAACGACAGCTCGCAGTTCACGGATCGGGACAACGGCCGGTTCTTCATGCGCATCCGCTTCGTCTCGGAAGAGGGGCGTTCGCTGGACGACATCACCGGGGGCTTTGGTGCTATCGGGGCGGAATTCGGCATGGAACATGAATTCCATGATCTGTCGCGAAAGACCAGGGTGGTCGTCATGGTCAGCCGCTTCGGCCATTGCCTGAACGACCTGCTCTATCGCTCGCGCATCGGGGCGCTGCCGGTCGAGATCGCGGCGGTGATTTCCAACCACACCGACTATCAGAAGCAGGTGGTCAACGAGGATATCCCCTTCCATCTGATCCGCGTGACGTCGGAGACCAAGCCCCGGGCCGAGGCGGCGATCATGGATGTGGTCCACGAGACGGGGGCCGAACTGGTCGTGCTGGCGCGCTACATGCAGGTGCTGTCGGACCGGATGTGCCGGGAAATGTCGGGCCGGATCATCAACATCCACCATTCCTTCCTGCCCAGCTTCAAGGGTGCGAACCCCTACAAGCAGGCCTATGCCCGGGGTGTTCGCCTGATCGGGGCTACGGCCCATTACGTCACCGCCGATCTGGATGAAGGCCCGATCATCGAACAGGACATCGTCCGCGTCTCGCATGCCCAAAGCCCTGGCGACTATGTCAGCCTCGGCCGCGACGTCGAAAGCCAGGTGCTGGCCCGCGCCGTCCATGCCCATATCAATCACCGGGTGTTCCTGAACGGTGAAAAGACCGTCGTCTTCCCCGCCTCGCCCGGAGAATACGCCTCCGAGAGAATGGGATAGGACATCGCTGTGGGGAAAGGTTCGCATGGCCCGGTTCCCAGCGGAACGCATGTGCCGACCCGGCTCAGCTCCGGGTGAAAATCAACACATCTGAAATAGAAACAAATAACTGATCGAGCCGCTCGGATGGGCGCAGATGACCTGGGAATGGGCGCCGAAACCCCGAAAATGGGCCTCGATCGCCTGCCGATTCAATCATCCTTCATGCCCAACACCCCCCGCCCGCCTTTCTGCATCGCAGCGAATTGACGGCGCAGCATTGTTACGCTATCGCTTTCCTCGTCGTAATAATCTTGCGAGGGAAATCCCGTGGCCGAGAAAGACAGACCCTGGCTCTTCCGCACCTATGCGGGCCACTCGACCGCCGAGAAATCGAACGCGCTCTACCGCAGCAACCTCGCCAAGGGGCAGACCGGCCTGTCGGTGGCCTTCGATCTGCCCACGCAGACCGGCTATGACAGCGACCACCTGCTGGCGCGCGGCGAGGTCGGCAAGGTCGGCGTGCCGATCTGCCATCTGGGCGACATGCGCAGCCTGTTCCGGGACATCCCGCTGGAACAGATGAACACTTCGATGACCATCAACGCCACCGCGCCTTGGCTGCTGGCGCTCTACATCGCCGTGGCCGAGGAGCAGGGCGCCGACACGCGCAAGCTGCAAGGCACGGTGCAGAACGACATCATCAAGGAATATCTGTCGCGCGGCACCTATATCTGCCCGCCGAAACCCTCGCTGCGGATGATCACCGACGTCGCGGCCTATACGGCCAAGCATTTGCCGAAATGGAACCCGATGAATGTCTGCTCCTACCATCTGCAAGAGGCGGGGGCGACGCCCGAGCAGGAACTGGCCTATGCGCTGGCCACCGGCATCGCTGTGCTCGATGACCTGAAAGGCAAGGTCGCGCCGCAGGACTTCCCGGCGATGGTCGGCCGCATCAGCTTCTTCGTGAACGCCGGCATCCGCTTCGTGACCGAGATGTGCAAGATGCGCGCCTTCACCGAGCTCTGGGACGAGATCTGCCGCGAGCGTTACGGCATCGAGGAAGAGAAATACCGCCGCTTCCGCTATGGCGTGCAGGTGAACAGCCTGGGCCTGACCGAGCAGCAACCGGAAAACAACGTCTATCGCATCCTGCTCGAGATGCTGGCGGTGGTGCTGTCGAAGAATGCCCGCGCCCGCGCCGTGCAGCTGCCGGCCTGGAACGAGGCGCTGGGCCTGCCGCGGCCCTGGGACCAGCAATGGTCGCTGCGCATGCAGCAGATCGTCGCCTACGAGACGGACCTGCTGGAATATGGCGATCTCTTCGATGGCAACCCCGCCATCGCCGCCAAGGTCGAGGCACTGAAATCCGGCGCGCGCGCGGAACTGGCGACGCTGGACGAGATGGGCGGCGCCATCGCCGCCATCGAATACATGAAGTCGCGGCTGGTCGAATCGAATGCCGAGCGGCTGAACCGCATCGAGGCGAACGAGACCGTGGTGGTGGGCGTCAACCGCTGGCAGCAGGGCGAGCCCTCGCCGCTGACCGCGGGCGACGGCGGCATCATGGTCGTGGACCCGGCGGTCGAGCAGGACCAGATCGCCCGGCTGGACGCCTGGCGGCAGGCCCGCGACCAGGTGGCCGTCGAGGCCGCCCTCGCCGCGCTGCGCGATGCCGCGCAGGCGGGCCAGAACGTCATGCCGCCCTCGATCGCCGCGGCCAGGGCCGGCGCCACCACCGGCGAATGGGCGGCGGTGATGCGGCAGGTGCATGGCGAATATCGCGGCCCGACCGGGGTCTCGGCCAGCCCCTCGAACCGCACCGAGGGGCTGGAGCCGATCCGCGAGGCGGTGGACGCGGTCAGCCGCCGCCTGGGCCGGCGGCTGAAATTCCTGGTCGGCAAGCCCGGGCTCGACGGCCATTCCAACGGCGCCGAGCAGATCGCCTTCCGCGCCCGTGACTGCGGCATGGACATCACCTATGAAGGCATCCGCCTGACCCCCGAGCAGATCGTGACGCGCGCCGCCGAGGACAATGCCCATGTCGTCGGCCTGTCGATCCTGTCGGGCAGCCACCTGCCGCTGATCGAGGAGCTGATGGAACGCATGCGCGCCGCCGGCCTTGCCCATGTCCCGGTGGTGGTCGGCGGCATCATCCCCGAGGAGGACGCGGCCCGGCTGCTGAAGATGGGCGTGGCGCGGGTCTATACGCCCAAGGATTTCGAGCTGAACCGCATCATGATGGACATCGTGGCCCTGGTCGAGCCCGAGGCGGCCGCCGTCTGAGCCGCTGGCAAGGCCGCATGGGTATTTGAGAAACGGAAAGCATCGAAGAGAGGCGCCCGGTTCTTTCCGTTTTGCAAATACCCATGCAACCGCGCCGTCAGTCCTTCAGCAGCAGAAGCAGCGCGGCGGCGGTCGCCAGAACCCCGGGCAGCACCGCCAGAGGCGGCAGGCCGCGGGTCAATGCGGCCTCGAGCCCGATCACCCAGGCCGGGGTCAGGTAGGTATAGGCCATCACCTTCGAGGCGGGCAGGCGCATGGTGGCGAATTGCACCAGCGCCGTGGTCAGCGCGCTGGCGAAGATCGCCACGTAAAGCAGCGTCACCCAGACGATGGCCGGCAGATGCACCCAATCGGTGTGCAGGATCGCCCGCCCGCCCCAGACCAGCAGGATCAGCCCGCCGGCGCAGAGCGTGGCGAAGGTCGAGACGATCGGCGTCTCGCCCCGGTTCAGCCGCCGCACCATTGGCGTATAGAGCGCATGCGCCGCGCAGCCGACCAGGTAGATCGCCTCGCCGCGGCCGAATTCCAGCCGCATCAGCGCCGCCGCGTCGCCGCCGAAGATCACCCAGAGCGAGCCCGCCGCCCCCAGCGCCAGCGCCACGGCGATGCGCCCGGTCATGCGCTGACGCATCAAGAGCCAGCCGAAGCCCGCCGACATCAGCGGCGTCAGCGTGAACACCGCCGCCGCCGAGACCGGCAGCGCGGTCTTGAGCCCCTCGAACATCAGCACGAAATAGGCGGCGAAAAGCCCGCCCAGCAGCAGGTAGCGCCAGGGCGCGCGAAAGCTTGCGCGCGGGATGCCGGGCCCGGCCAGCGCGACGCCGCCGACCACGCCCGCGGCGATGGCGAAGCGCGCCGCCGAGATCGCCGCTGGGTCGATCAGGTTCGCCGCCCGCGCCCCCAGCGAGAAGGAGCCCGCGATCGCGGCCGAGAACAGCAGCATCGCCGCATGGCCCTGCAGCGCCTCGCGCCGCATCTGCGGCACCGCGGACAGCTCGGCCATCAGCCGCGGCCCAGCATGTAGAATTCGTCGTTCGGCCGGATGTCGCCGGCATTCACCAGCCGGTTCGACATGCCGAAGAAGGCGGCGATGGCGCCGATGTCCCAGATCTCGTCCTGGTCGAAGCCGGCCTCGCGCAGCGCGGCATGATCCGCCTCGCCGATCTCCTGGGCCCGCAGCGCCACCTTCTCGGCATAGGCCAGCATGGCGCGTTCGCGGGCCGTCAGGTCGGCCTTGCGCCAGTTCACCGCCACCTGGTCGGCGATGAAGGCGTTCTTCGCCCGGATGCGCAGGATCGCGCCATGCGCCACCACGCAATACTGGCACTGGTTCAGCCCCGAGGTGGCGACCACGATCAGCTCGCGCTCGGCCTTGGTCAGGCCGCCCTCGCGCTCCATCAGCGCGTCGTGATAGGCGAAGAAGGCGCGGAATTCGTCCGGCCGATGCGCGAGCGCCAGGAAGACGTTCGGCACGAAGCCGGATTTCTCGGCCACCTTGCGGATGCGTGCGGCGATGTCCTCGGGCATCTCGTCCAGCGCGGGCACGGGAAAGCGGCTGATGGGATGGGTCATGGTGTGGTCCTCCGGGGCCGAGGTTTTCACCAAAGCCGGGGCGGGGTCAACGGGGCCGCGCTTGACTTCACCGGCCATTGCGCCTATCCACGCCCGGATTCCCGGAAGGTCCGCCCTTCCGGTCCCCGCCCGCCGGGGATCGCCCCCCGTCAGCGCGTTGCGCCCACGGGGGCGTCACTGTTTATTCGCGTCCCACATCCGGGACAACGGCAACCATCAGGAGGGCCGCCGATGTTTGAAAACCTGTCCGACCGCCTTGGCGGCGTCTTCGACCGGCTGACCAAGCAGGGTGCCCTGTCCGAGGAGGACGTCGCCGCCGCCATGCGCGAGGTCCGCGTCGCGCTGCTGGAAGCCGATGTCTCGCTGCCCGTCGCGCGCAGCTTCGTGAAATCCGTCACCGCCAAGGCCACCGGAAGCGCCGTCACCAAGTCGATCACCCCCGGCCAGCAGGTCGTGAAGATCGTCCATGACGAACTGATCAAGGTCCTGCAGGGCGAGGGCCAGCCCGACGCGCTGCGCATCGACAATCCTCCGGCGCCGATCCTGATGGTCGGGCTGCAGGGCTCGGGCAAGACCACCACCACCGCCAAGCTGGCGAAGCGCCTCAAGGACCGCGAGAAGAAGCGGGTGCTGATGGCCTCGCTGGACACCAACCGCCCGGCCGCCATGGAGCAGCTGGCGATCCTGGGCCAGCAGATCGGCGTCGACACCCTGCCCATCGTGCCGGGCGAGAACGCCGTGCAGATCGCCAGGCGCGCCAAGCAACAGGCGACGCTGGGCGGCTATGACGTCTACATGCTCGACACCGCCGGCCGGCTGCATATCGACGAAGTGCTGATGGACGAGGTGCAGGCGGTCCGCGACGTGGCCAGCCCGCGCGAGACGCTGCTGGTCGTGGACGGTCTGACCGGCCAGGACGCGGTGAATGTCGCGGCCGAGTTCGACGGCAAGGTCGGCATCACCGGCGTGGTGCTGACCCGGATGGACGGCGACGGCCGCGGCGGCGCGGCGCTGTCGATGCGCGCCGTCACCGGCAAGCCGATCCGCTTCGTCGGTCTTGGCGAGAAGATGGACGCGCTGGAAGCCTTCGACGCGCAGCGCGTCGCCGGCCGCATCCTCGGCATGGGCGACATCGTGGCGCTGGTCGAGAAGGCGCAGGAGGTGCTGGAGGTCGAGCAGGCCGAGCGCATGATGAAGCGCTTCCAGAAGGGCATGTTCAACATGAACGACCTGCGCAACCAGCTTGAGCAGATGCTCAAGATGGGCGGCATGCAGTCGATCATGGGCATGATGCCCGGCATGGGCAAGATGGCCAAGCAGGCCGAGGCCGCCGGCTTCGACGACAAGGCGATCAAGCGCCAGATCGCGCTGATCAACTCGATGACCAGGAAGGAACGCGCCAACCCGGACCTGCTGCAGGCCAGCCGCAAGAAGCGCATCGCGGCGGGTGCCGGCATGGAGGTGTCGGAACTGAACAAGCTTCTGAAGATGCAGAAGCAGATGGCCGACACGATGAAGAAGCTCGGCAAGATGGGCAAGGGCGGGATGCTGAAACAGGCCATGCGCGCCATGACCGGCAAGGGCGGCGGGCTGCCCGACATGGCCAATGTCGATCCCGAGAAGATGGCCGAGGCGACGAAGATGTTGCAGGATCCCAAGGGTCTGGGCGGCGACCTGGGCAAGCTGAACCTGCCCGGCGGGCTCTCGGGGCTGTTCGGGAAGAAATAAGTGGTCACGCTCTCCGACACGCCCGTGCTGACGACCGAACGCCTGGTCCTGCGTGCCCCGCAGGCCGGCGACTGGCCGGCATGGCGCGATTTCGCCAGCGGCGAGCGGGCGCGCTGGATCGGCGGGCCGATGGTCGAGCCGGGCCATGCCTGGCGCGCCTTCGGCCATATCGTCGGCCATTGGGTGCTGCGCGGCTTCGGCTCCTTCGTGGTGACGGATCGCGACAGCGGCGCGGCCCTGGGCTCGGTCGGGCCCTGGCGCCCCGACGGCTGGCCCGAGAACGAACTGGGCTGGACGCTCTGGGATGCGGCGGCCGAGGGCAGGGGCATCGCACATGAGGCGGCGCTGGCCGCCCGCGACTTCGCGGCCCGCGGGCTCGGCTGGACCACCGCCGTCAGCTATATCCTGCCCGCCAATGCCCGCTCGGCGGCGCTGGCCGAAAGGCTGGGCGCGGTGCTCGACCCGGATGCGGCGCATCCCGGCAAGGAGCCCTGCCTCGTCTATCGCCATCCGATGGGGGCTGCGGCATGAGCGACGCGCGCTGCATCCCCGGTGCACGCCCGGTGTACGGGCGGTGTACAGCCGCCCTGAACGAAATCAACGGCTTGGAGTTTTCCTCGTGAGTGATGACGCCGCCCGCGCCGCCGCGCTCCTGAAAGAGCATCGCGCCAGCATCGACCGGCTGGACGCGATCCTGGTCTATACGCTGGCCGAGCGCTTCAAGCACACCCAATCCGTCGGCCGTCTCAAGGCCGAACACGACCTTCCGCCGTCCGATCCCGCCCGCGAGGCGCAACAGATCGAGCGGCTGGAACGCCTCGCGCGCGAGGCCGACCTCGACCCGGAATTCGCGCGCAAATTCCTGAATTTCGTGATCGCCGAAGTGATCCGGCATCACGAACGGTACCACGCCTAGGATGCGCTGCCGCGTATCCGCCAACCCCGCCATTCCAAAGGAGAAATCGCAATGGCAATGAAAATCCGCCTGGCCCGTGGTGGCTCGAAGAAACGCCCCCATTACGCCATCGTCGCCTCCGATTCGCGCATGCCGCGCGACGGCCGCTTCATCGAGAAGCTGGGCACCTACAACCCGCTCTTGCCGAAGGATTCGGAGGAGCGCATCAAGATGAACCTCGAGCGCGTCCAGTACTGGCTGGGCCAGGGCGCGCAGCCGACCGACCGCGTCGCCCGCTTCCTGGAAGCCGCCGGCGTGAAGGAGAAGGCCGAGCGCAAGAACCTGAAGAAGGGCGAGCCGGGCAAGGCCGCGAAAGAGCGCGCCGAGAAGCGCGCCGCCCGCGAGGCCGCCGCCAACGCCCCGGCCGAAGAAGCCGCCTCGGAATAATCCGGCATGGCCGAGCGGATCTGTGTCGGCGCGATCGCGGGCGCCTTCGGCGTCCGGGGCGAGGTGAGGCTCAAGAGCTTCACCTCGGAGCCCTCTGATATTGCTGCCTATGGTCCGCTCTGGTCCGAGGATGGAAAACGCTCCTTCACTGTCCGGCTGACCCGGCCGGTGACCGGGGGACTCGGGGCCCGGCTCTCGGGCGTCGAGACGCGCGAACAGGCCGAGGCGCTGAAGGGCGTGACGCTTTGGGCCGACCGCGACCGGCTTCCGGCGCTGCCGGACGACGAATTCTATCACACCGACCTGATCGGGCTTTCCGTCTACGACACCGGCGGCAAGCCGATCGGCAAGGTCCGCGCCATCTACGACCACGGCGCGGGCGACATTCTCGAGATCACCGGCGCCGGCCGGCGGCAGGTGCTGTTGCTGCCCTTCACCCGCGCCTTCGTGCCGACGGTGGACATCGCCGCCGGGCGCATCATCGCCGACCCGCCGGAAGAGGAACAGGAATGACGCGCATCGCCTTGTTTGCCATCGGTTTTCTTCTGATGCTCGCCGGCCCGCTGATGCAGGGCCTGTCGGGCAGCGACAATCCGAACGCCTATGTCTTCGCGCCGATCATGCTGGCCGGGGCCATCCCGGTGCTGGCCGGGCAGGCGCTGTCGCCCAGCCCGCGGCTGATGGCGCAGGCCATCCTGATCTGCGGTGCGCTCTGCATGGGCGCCTGGTATCTGGGCACGCTCTTCGATCCGATGGCGGTGCCGCCCGCCGCGCCGGTCGGCACCGCCATCCTGGGGGCGCTGCTGGTGGTGGCGGGCAATTTCCTGCTGCGCCGCGACGCATGAGCGTGCCGTCGAAATCACACGCGGCCAAGTCGCACGGCCGCCTGACCATGCGACCCAGCCTGCAGCCCCGCGACCTGATGGCCGAGCCCCAGGTCCGCGGCGCATGGACGGCGCAGGTCGTCACCCTGTTTCCCGAGGCTTTCCCGGGGGTTCTGGGGCTTTCCCTGACCGGCCGGGCGTTGGCCGAGGGGCTGTGGAACCTGCGCAGCCTCGACCTGCGCCCCTTCGGCATCGGCCGGCATCGCAATGTCGACGACACGCCCGCCGGCGGCGGCGCCGGCATGGTGATCCGCCCGGATGTCATGGACGCGGCGCTGCGCGAGGCGGGCGGTGACCTGCCGGTGATCTATCTCTCGCCGCGCGGCAGGCCCTTCACCCAGGCGCGGGCGCGGGAACTGGCGCAGGGGCCGGGCATGACGCTGATCTGCGGCCGCTTCGAGGGCGTGGACCAGCGCGTGCTGGACGCCCATGGCGTCGAGGAGATCAGCATCGGCGATTATGTCCTGACCGGCGGCGAGCTGGCCGCTCAGGTCTTGATCGACGCGACGGTTCGCCTTATACCGCGCGTGCTGGGGAATCAGAAGTCTCTGGCCGAGGAATCCTTTTCCCCGGACCATGGCGGCCTGCTTGAACATCCGCAGTATACGAAGCCCGCCCTTTGGGAAGGCCGCGCGATCCCGGAAGTGCTTCTGTCCGGCAATCACGCGGCTATTGCCAGTTGGCGGCGCGACATGGCCGAAAGGCTGACCAAGGAACGCCGCCCCGACCTGTGGCGGGCATATGAGGAAACTCGTATGGACCCGGCAAAGGACCGACAGCTCTCGGGCGCATCAGACCAATCGCGGGGCTACCGCGAGTAACCGAAGGAACAAAGCGATGAACCTGATCGCCCAGATCGAAGCCGAGCAGATCGCCGCGCTCGGCAAGGAAATCCCGGACTTCAAGGCCGGCGACACCGTGCGCGTCGGCTACAAGGTGACCGAAGGCACCCGCACCCGCGTGCAGAACTATGAAGGCGTGGTCATCTCGCGCAAGGGCGGCGGCATCGGCGCCTCGTTCACCGTGCGCAAGATCTCGTTCGGCGAGGGCGTCGAGCGCGTCTTCCCGCTGTATTCGACCAATATCGACTCGATCACCGTGGTGCGCCGTGGCCGCGTCCGCCGCGCCAAGCTGTATTACCTGCGCGATCGCCGCGGCAAGTCGGCCCGCATCGCCGAGGTCAGCAACTACAAGCCCAAAGCCGAAGCCAAGGCCTGAGGAGACGCGCCATGAAAGCAGACATCCATCCCGACTACCACCTGATCGAGGTCAAGATGACCGACGGCACCACCTATCAGGTGCGCTCGACCTGGGGCAAGGAAGGCGACACCATGTCGCTGGACATCGACCCGAACTCGCATCCCGCCTGGACGGGCGGCTCGGCCAAGCTGATGGACACCGGCGGCCGCGTGTCGAAGTTCAAGAACAAATATGCCGGCCTGGGCTTCTGAGCCCACCACGCCCGGATCTGCAAACGCCGCCCCTTCGGGCGGCGTTTCTCGTTTCGAGGGATGGTGGGCGATCCCCCCGCGCGAAGAAGGCCGGAAGGCCCGGGCAGAACCCCTGGTCAGAAACCCGGTCAGAAGGCCAGGCCCAGGATCGGCATCCAGCTTGGCGCCCGCGGCGGCCGGTTCAGCGGCAAGCCGGTCAGCGGCCCGCTGCCGGTGTCGATCATCACCCGGCCATCGCGATATTCGCGCAGCACCGGCCCTTGCACGCTTTGATAGGCCGAAAGCGCGATGGTCGCATAGTTGCGGACGGGCGTCGGGAAAACGGCGCGGATCATTGCAGGGCTCCTTTCCTGTCGAGGCGGTGGATGGCGGTGTCCCAAAGCGCGGGGTCGCGGTCGCGCATCAGGTCCCGGGCGGTCTCGAACGGCTCGCAGGTGATCAGCCGCAGCGGGATGTCCGAGATCCGATGCGGCCTTCCCGTGCGGCGGTCGATCAGGCTGACCGCATAACGGGGGGTGGGCATGGCGGCCCGCATCGCGCGATCGGCAAAGGCCGACAGATGGTGCAGTGAGGTCATCTTTGGCTCCTTCCCTTGGCTGACCTGCCGGTTCGTTCCGGCAGGTATATGACGACATAGACAGTCGTATTTTGCAAGATAAATCTCGACCCGCCGTGTCGTGATGAAAGAATGAAGCCGGAACAGAAGGTTGTGCGGCGGTCCTCCGGGCCTGCAGGGGCGATGCAAAGCGCGGAAAAACGCCGCGATGGCGACGATTCGCGCCGATGCGGTGCTTTTCATCGCACCGGGCGCGGCCTATGGTCCGGCCCGAGGCGGCGGGCATTTCCGGGGGATTCGTGGCGCATATCATCGTTGTCGGGAACGAAAAGGGCGGTTCGGGAAAGTCCACGACCTCGATGCATGTCGCCACCGCGCTGGCGCGCATGGGCCATCGGGTCGGGGCGCTGGACCTGGACCTGCGCCAACGCAGCTTCGGCCGCTATCTTGAGAACCGCGTGCATTTCGCCCAGCGTGAGGGGCTGGACCTGCCCACGCCGGTCCTGGGCCATCTGGCGCCCGAGCCCGAGGCGGGCAGCGATCCGCTGTCCCAGGCCGTGGCGGCGCTGGAGGCGGAATGCGACTTCATCCTGCTGGACTGCCCCGGCTCGCATACCCGGCTCAGCCAGATGGCGCATACGCTGGCCGACACGCTGATCACGCCGATGAACGACAGTTTCGTCGATTTCGACCTGCTGGCCCGGCTGTCGCCCGAGGGCAAGATTCTCGGCCCCTCGATCTATGCCGAGATGGTCTGGTCGGCCCGCCAGCTGCGCGGCGAGGCGGGGGCGGGGCCCATCGACTGGCTGGTGCTGCGCAACCGCCTGGGCACCCAGGCCATGCACAACAAGCGCAAGGTCGGCGGCGCGCTGGCGGCGCTGTCGAAGCGCATCGGCTTCCGCGTTGCGCCCGGCTTCTCCGAGCGGGTAATCTTCCGCGAGCTGTTCCCGCGCGGCCTGACGCTGCTGGACCTCAAGGATATCGGCACGGAGCAGCTCAACATGTCCAACATCGCCGCCCGCCAGGAGCTGCGCGAGCTGATCGGCGAGTTGAACCTGCCCGGCGTCAGCATTTCCTTCTGATCCGCGACCGGCATTGTTGCGGGCGGCCGCCGCCATTATGTTGCGCCGCAGATTGGTTAGGAGGGGACGATGACCGCAGCCTGGCGGATCACCCGGGCCGCGACGCTGGCCCTTGCCCTGTCCCTGTCGGGACCGGCCGCCGCAGCTATGGCCGAGACGGCGGGCGCGGTCGAGCAGTCGGAACTGCCGGTGGTGACGCTGGCGCGGGCCGAGAAGACGCGGATCGAGGCGCGGGTGCCGGTCTCGGGCTCGCTGGTGGCGCGGCAGGAGGTGCTGGTGCATGCCCAGGTCGCGGGCTACGAGATCACCGGCATCGAGGCCGAGGTCGGCGACCGGGTGAAGGCCGGCGCGGTGCTGGCGCGGCTGTCCGATGAGGCGCTGTCGGCGCAGCTGGCCCAAGCCGAGGCAGAATACCAGCGTTCCGAGGCCGGCATCAGCCAGGCCGAAAGCCAGATCGCCAGCGCCGAGGCGACGCTGACCGAGGCCGCCGCGACCCTGGCCCGCACCCGCAGCCTGCGCCAAAGCGGCAATGCCAGCCAGGCGGTGCTGGACCAGGCCATCGCCGCCGAGGCCTCGGCCCGGGCTGCGGCGGCTTCGGCCGCGGACGGGTTGGGCGTGGCGCGGGCGCAGCTGGCGCAGGCCGATGCCAGCCGCCGCATCGCCCGGCTGAACCTGGGCTATGCCCGCATCACCGCGCCGGTCGATGGCGTGGTGGTCGCCCGCACCGCCCGGCTGGGGGCGATCTCGGGCAGCGGCGGCGAGCCGCTCTTCACACTGATCGCCGGCGGCGAGATCGAGCTCGACGCCGATGTGATCGAGACCGCGCTGTCGCAGCTGAAGCCCGGCGATGCGGCCGAAATCCGCGTGGCGGGCGTGGGCGAGGTCCGCGGCAGGCTGCGGCTGGCGCCGGCGGCGGTCGATCCGGTGACGCGGCTCGGCTCGGCGCGGATCGCACTGGACCCCGATCCGCGGCTGCGCACCGGGCTTTTCGCCAGCGGCTGGATCATCACCGACCGGCGCGAGGCGCTGACCGTGCCCAGCTCGGCCATCCTGGCCGATGACCGGGGCGAGCGGGTGCAGGTGGTCAAGGACGGCCGCATCGAGACCCGCCCGGTGAAGGCCGGGCTGATCTGGCAGGGCCGGCGCGAGATCCTGGAGGGGCTGGCGCCGGGCGAGCAGGTGGTGGCGCGCGCCGGCGCCTTCTTCCGCAGCGGCGACCAGGTGCAGGCGGCGCCATGAACGTCTCGGCCTGGTCCATACGCCATCCGGTGCCGCCCATCGCGGTCTTTCTCGTCCTGCTGCTGATGGGGTTCTACAGCTTCAGCCGGCTGGCGGTCACGGCCATGCCGAATATCGACCTGCCGCTGGTCAGCGTCGTGGTCAGCCAGCCCGGCGCCGCGCCCAGCGAGCTGACCAGGCAGGTGATCCAGCCCATCGAGGATTCCATCGCCTCGATCACCGGCGTGCGGCACATCACCTCGTCCGCGACCGACAGCTCGGCCCGCATCTATGTCGAGTTCGAGCTGGAGACCGATACCGACCGGGCCGTGAACGACGTCAAGGACGCGGTGGCCAATGTCCGCGCCGACCTGCCCGAATCCATCGTCGAGCCGCTGGTCCATCGCATCGACGTCAGCGGCATGGCGATCCTGACCTATGCCGTCAGCAATCCCGGCATGAGCATCGAGCAGCTGTCGGATTTCGTCGATGACGTGGTGGCGCGCGACCTGTCCACCGTGCCGGGCGTGGCCAGCATCACCCGCATCGGCGGCGCCGACCGGCAGATCAATGTCGATCTGGACCCCGACCGCATCCAGGCCTTCGGGCTGACGGCGGCCGAGATCTCGGAACAGCTGCGGGCCAAGAACATCGACCTGGGCGGCGGGCGCGGCGACCTGGCCGGCACCGAATATTCCATCCGCGCCCTGGGCTCGGCCGGCGATGTCGAGCGCCTGGCCGCCACACCGATCCTGATCGGCGGCGGAGAGGCGGGCGGGCGCACGGTGCGGCTGGACCAGCTGGGCAGCGTCAGCGACGGCGCCAGCGAGGAGCGCAAGTTCGCCCTGCTCGACGGCCAGCCGGTGGTGGCCTTCGGGGTGTTCCGCGCCAGCGGCGAATCCGACCTGGAGGCCGGCGACGGCGCCAAGGCCCGCATCGCCCAGATCGAGGCGCGCCATCCCGGCACCCGCATTACCCTGATCGACGACGCGACCACCTATACCTCGGGCAGCTACCATTCGACCATGGAGACGCTCTACGAGGGCGCGGCGCTGGCGGTGGTGGTGGTGTTCCTGTTCCTGCGCAACTGGCGCGCCACGCTGATCGCCGCGGTGGCGCTGCCTTTGTCGGTCATCCCGACCTTCTTCGTCATGCACTGGCTGGGCTTTACGCTGAACGGCATCAGCCTGCTGGCGATCACCCTGGTCACCGGCATCCTGGTCGACGACGCCATCGTCGAGATCGAGAACATCGTGCGCCACATCAACATGGGCGTGCCCGCCTATCAGGCCAGCATGGAGGCCGCGAACGAGATCGGCCTGACCGTCATCGCCATCAGCTTCTCGATCGTCGCGGTCTTTGCCCCGGTCAGCTTCATGGGGGGGATTCCGGGGCAGTATTTCAAGCAGTTCGGCCTGACTGTCGCGGTGTCGGTGCTGTTCTCGCTCTTGGTGGCGCGGCTCATCACGCCAATGCTGGCCGCCTATTTCCTGCGCGACAACACCCGCCTGGCCGAAGAGCGCGACGGGCCGGTGCTGCGGGCGCTGATGGCGGTGCTGGCCTGGACGCTGCGCCATCGCGGCCTGACATTGCTGATGGGGCTGGGGGTCTTCGCCGGCTCGATCTTTTCCGCCACGCTGCTGCCGACCGAGTTCATCCCGGCCTCGGATGTCGGCCGCAGCCAGATCACCATCGAATTGCCGCCCGGCGCCACGGTCTCGGAAACCGAAGCCGCGGCGCGGATGATCTCGCAACGCATCAAGGCGGTGCCCGAGGTGCGCTCGGTCTTCGTCAATGGCGGCGAGAACGACGTGGCCAAGGCCAAGCTGATGGTCAATTACGGCCCCAAGGAAGAGCGCGAGCGCTCGAGCTTCGAGATCGAGGACGCGTTGAAGCGCGACCTGTCGCGGATCCCCGACCTGCGCATCAATTTCCAGAACGAGGAGGGCAATGCCGACCTGTCCATTTCCGTTCTGGGCGACAGCGAGGAAGGCGCGACCGAGGCGGCCGAGCGGCTGATGGCGGCGATGAAGACCCTGCCGACCCTGGAAGGGGTGACATCCTCGGCCAGCCTGCAACGGCCCGAGATCCAGATCCATCCGCGCCCCGAGGTGGCCGCGCAGCTGGGCGTCACCGCCAGCGCGCTGGCCACCACGCTGCGGGTGGCGACGCTGGGGGACACGGAATCGAACCTGGCCAAGTTCAATACCGGCGACAAGCAGATCCCGATCATGGTGCGGCTGGACGAGTCCGCCCGGCGCGACCTGATGACGGTCAGGAACCTGCGGGTGCCCAGCTCGGCCGGGCAGCTGCCGCTGGAGGCGGTGGCCGATGTCTCGCTGTCGGCCGGCGCCACCGAGATCGGCCGCTACGACCGGCGCTATCGCACCACGGTGTCGGCGAACCTGGCCGGCGGGGCGCTGCTGGGGCCGGTGAACGCGCAGGTCACCGCCTTGCAGAGCCAGGTAGAACTGCCGCCGGGGACCGAGATCCAGCCCTCGGGCGATGCCGAGATCATGGCCGAGGTGTTCCAGGCCTTCACCGTGGCGATGATCTCGGGCGTGCTTCTGACCTATGTCGTGCTGGTGCTGCTGTTTCATAATTTCGTCACCCCGGTCTCGATCCTGATGTCGCTGCCGCTGGCCATCGGCGGCGCGATCCTGGCGCTGTTCCTGACCGGCAATTCCATCAGCATGGCGGTGGTGATCGGCTTCCTGATGCTGATGGGGATCGTGACCAAGAACGCCATCATGCTGGTGGAATTCGCCGTCAGCTCGATGGACCGGGGCACGGAAAAGCGTGCGGCGATCCTGGATGCGGTGCACAAGCGCGCCCGGCCCATCGTGATGACCACCATCGCCATGACCGCGGGCATGGTGCCCTCGGCCCTTGGCACCGGCGAGGGGGCCGAGTTCAGCGCCCCCATGGCCATCGCGGTGATCGGTGGGCTGCTGCTGTCCACGCTGCTGTCGCTGCTGTTCGTGCCCTCGCTGTTCTCGGTGATCCATGGCGGGCAGGTGCGGCTGGCCTGCTGGCTGCGGCGGCGGATCGGGCTGAACGTGGCGCAGGGGGCGGCGGGCGAGTGAGGCCGCTGCCGGGGGCTTCGCGCCCCCGGACCCCCGCGGGGTATTGGGAAAACGGAAAAAGGGGGCCGCGAAGGCCCCCTTGTTCGTTCCTGGCGGGTGGGATCAGGCCAGCATGCCCATCGGGTTTTCCAGATGCTTGACGATGGCTTCCAGAAGCTGGGCGCCAAGCGCACCGTCGATCACCCGGTGATCCACCGAAAGCGTCATCGACATGACGTTGCGGATCACCACCTCGCCATTCTCGACCACCGGGGTCTGGATGCCGGCACCGACGGCGAGGATCGCGCCATGCGGCGGGTTGATCACCGCGTCGAAATTCTCGATGCCGAACATGCCCAGGTTCGAGATGGCGAAGCTGCCGCCCTGGTATTCGTGGGGCGCGAGCTTCTTGGTCTTGGCGCGGTTGGCCAGGTCCTTCATCTCGGCCGAGAGGGCGGACAGCGTCTTCTGCTGCGCGTCCTTGAGCACCGGGGTGAAGAGCCCTCCCTCGACCGCCACGGCCACCGCCACGTCCGAGGGTTTCAGCTTCAGGATGCGGTCGCCGGCCCAGACCGCATTCGCGTCCGGCACCTCTTGCAGGGCCAGCGCGCAGGCCTTGATGATGAAGTCGTTCACCGACAGCTTCACGCCCCGCGATTCCAGCTGCTTGTTCAGCATGGCGCGGAACTTCATCAGCTCGTCGAGCTTCGCGGACCGGCGCAGGTAGAAATGCGGGATGGTCTGCTTGGCTTCCGACAGGCGCGCGGCGATGGTGCGGCGCATGCCGTCCAGCGCCACTTCCTCGGTCTCGCGGTCGGCATAGATCTTGAGGATGGTTTCCGCAGCGGGGCCAGCCGGGGCGGCGGCAGCCGGGGCTGGCGCGGCGGCCTTCGGCGCCTCGGCGGCAGCGGACTTGGCCGCGCCGGGCTTCGCGCCCTCGACATCCGCCTTGACGATGCGGCCATGCGGGCCCGAGCCCCTGATCGCGGCAAGGTCGATGCCCTTTTCCGCCGCGAGGCGCCGCGCCAGGGGCGAGGCGAAGATGCGCCCGCCCTCGGCCGATTTCGGCGCCGCCGGGGCAGGGGCGGCGGTGGTCGCCGCAGCCGGGGCGGCTTCGGCTTTCGCCGCCTCGGGCTTGGCTTCCGCCTTGGGTGCCGGCGCCGCGCCGATGTCATCGGCGGATTCGCCTTCCTCCAGCAGCACGGCGATGGGGGTGTTGACCTTGACCCCCGCGGTGCCCTCGGCCACCAGGATCTTGCCCACCGTGCCCTCGTCGACGGCCTCGAATTCCATCGTGGCCTTGTCGGTCTCGATCTCGGCCAGGATGTCGCCGGATTTGACCGCGTCGCCCTCTTTCACCAGCCATTTGGCCAGCGTGCCCTCTTCCATGGTCGGAGAAAGCGCGGGCATCAGGATTTCTGTCGGCATCTCGCTCGCTCCTTAACGGTAGGTGACTTTCTTGACCGCCGCCACCACCTCGTCGGAGGTGATCAGCGCGTGCTTTTCAAGATTGGCGGCATAGGGCATGGGCACGTCCTTGCCGGTGCAGTTGATCACCGGCGCGTCGAGATAGTCGAAGGCGTTCTCCATGATATGGGCCGAGAGGTGGTTGCCGATCGAGGCGACCGGGAAGCCCTCTTCTACCGTCACGCAGCGGTTGGTGCGCTTCACCGATTCGATCAGCGTGGCGTAATCGATGGGGCGCAGGGTGCGCAGGTCGATCACCTCAGCCTCGATGCCTTCCGACGCCAGCTTCTCGGCGGCTTCGAGCGCATGGACCATGCCGATGCCGAAGCTGACCAGGGTCACGTCGCGGCCGGGGCGCACGATCTTGGCCTTGCCGAAGGGGATGGTGAAATCTTCGAGATCCGGCACCTCGAAGCTGCGGCCGTAGAGGATTTCGTTTTCCAGGAAGATCACCGGGTTCGGGTCGCGGATCGCCTGTTTCAGCAGGCCCTTCGCATCGGCGGCCGAATAGGGCATCACCACCTTGAGGCCGGGGATCTGCGCATACCAGGCGGCGTAATCCTGGCTGTGCTGGGCCGCCACGCGCGCGGCGGCGCCGTTCGGGCCGCGGAAGACGATGGGGCAGCCCATCTGGCCGCCGGACATGTAGAGAGTCTTGGCGGCCGAGTTGATGATATGGTCGATGGCCTGCATGGCGAAGTTGAAGGTCATGAACTCGACGATGGGGCGCAGCCCGGCCATGGCGGCGCCGGTGCCGATGCCGGCAAAGCCGATTTCCGAGATCGGCGTATCCACGACGCGACGCGGGCCGAACTTGTCCAAGAGGCCCTGCGAGATCTTGTAGGCGCCCTGGTATTCGCCGACTTCCTCGCCCATCAGGAAGACGGTTTCGTCGCGGTTCATTTCCTCTTCCATGGCCTCGCGCAGGGCCTCGCGCACGGTCATGGTCTTCATCGGCGTGCCTTCCGGCCAGTCGGGCGAGAGGTCCGCGACCGGAGCCGGGGCAGGGGCGGCCGCCTGCGCCGGGGCGGCCGGAGCCTCGGCTCTGGCCTCGGCGGGTGGGGCCTCGGCGGGCGCCTCGGCTTTCGGCGCCGGGGCGGCATCGACGGATTCGCCTTCCTCGACCAGCACGGCGATGGGGGTGTTCACCTTGACCCCCTGGCTGCCCTCGGCCACCAGGATCTTGCCGAGGATGCCCTCGTCGACGGCCTCGAATTCCATCGTGGCCTTGTCGGTCTCGATCTCGGCGAGGATGTCGCCGGATTTCACGCTATCGCCTTCCTTGACCAGCCATTTGGCCAGCGTGCCTTCCTCCATGGTCGGCGACAGGGCGGGCATCAGGATTTCGGTTGCCATGGTTCCCTCCCCTCAGGCGTTCTGTTCCGCGCCGCCCTGCGGCACTTCCCCGGCATAGATATCGGTCCAGAGCTCCTCCAGCGGCGGCTCGGGACTTTCCTTGGCGAATTCGGCGGAATCGTTCACGATATCCTTGATTTCCTTGTCGATGGCCTTGAGGTCCTCCTCGGAGGCGTGCTTGCCGGTCAGAAGCAGCTCGCGCACATGCTCGATGGCGTCGCGCTCGTCGCGCATCTTCTGCACTTCCTCGCGGGTGCGGTATTTCGCCGGATCGGACATGGAATGGCCGCGATAGCGATAGGTCATGACTTCCAGGATGTAGGGGCCCTTGCCGGCGCGGCAGTGGGCCACGGCCTTCTCGCCCGCGGCCTTGACCGCCAGCACGTCCATGCCGTCCACCTGCTCGCCCTTGATGCCGAAGGCCTCGCCGCGGCCGAACAGCGTCGTCGACTTGGTCGAACGCTTCATCGACGTGCCCATGGCATATTGGTTGTTCTCGATGACGAAGACCACCGGCAGTTCCCAGAGTTCGGCCATGTTGTAGGTCTCGTAGACCTGGCCCTGGTTCGAGGCGCCGTCGCCGAAATAGACGAAGGTGACGTTGTCGTTGCCGAGATACTTGTCGGCGAAGGCGAGACCGGCGCCCAGCGGCACCTGCGCCGCGACGATGCCGTGGCCGCCGTAGAAGTGCTTCTCGCGGCTGAACATGTGCATCGAGCCGCCCTTGCCCTTGGAATAGCCGCCGATGCGGCCGGTCAGTTCGGCCATCACGCCGCGGGCTTCCATGCCGCAGGCCAGCATGTGGCCGTGGTCGCGATAGGAGGTGATGCGCTTGTCGCCTTCCTTGGCCGCGGCCTCGAGGCCGACGACGACGGCCTCCTGGCCGATATAGAGATGGCAGAAGCCACCGATCAGGCCCATGCCGTAAAGCTGGCCGGCCTTTTCCTCGAATCGCCGGATCAACAGCATGTCGCGGTAGTATTTGAGCAGCTCATCCTTGGACACGTTGGACGTGCTTTGCCTGGCTGCGGGCTTTCTGACCATGGGCCTCCTCCTCGGGGCAAGGAATAGTTCAGCGTTAAACTAATTCTAGGCGAAGCTTTCGGGGGAAGTAAACCGGCCTTGTGCATCCGTCCAGAGGGCAGATGCGGAAAGCTGCTCGTGCGGGGCACGCGCACAGGGCCATCGCCGTGCCCCGGGGCGCGCGGTCGCATGGGTATTCGGACAACGGAGAATGAGCGGCCCCGGGCCGGCGGGGCAGTCAGCGGATGATGATCTCGTCGGCGCGCACCAGGCCCAGCACGTCGCGGGCGCGTTCATCCAGCAGGTCGAGGTCGAGATAGTCGTCCGACAGGCGCCGGGTCAGGTTGCGCATCCGGTCCACCTCGGCCTGCAGCTTGTCGCGCTGCTGGACCAGTTCCTGCGTTTCGGCCTGCAGCTGCACCCGCCGCAGGATGCCTGAGGGGCCCTGCACCGCCGCATAGGCGAAATAGACGCCCAGAAGGATCATCACGACGAAGAAGATGATGGCGCTGATCGACAGGCGTTGGGTCATGGGCTGCTCGGCGGATGCTTGGTTGTTTCGGGCGATCATGCCACAGGCGCGGGACGGGGGGAATCCCCCGCAGGGCCGCGCAGGATGTCGTCCAGCACCAGGGCCATGACGCGGGCGGAATCCCGCATGTCGTCCACCCCCACCCATTCGTCGGGCTGGTGCGCCAGGTCCAGCACGCCGGGCCCGTAGGCGATGCAGTTCTTCAGCTTGCCGATGCGGTCGATATGCTTCTGGTCGTAGGTGCCGGGGCTGACCACATAGCCGGCCTCGCGGCCCAGCACCCGTTCGATGGCGGCGGCGGTCGAGCGCGCCACCGGCGCATCGCGGTCGGTCATGCTGGGGATCACCTCGAACAGGTCGCGGATTTCATAGGAGAACCCCGGGCGTTGCGCCTTGATCTGTTCGAGCAGCGCGGTGACCTCGCGCTTCACTTCCGCGAGTTCTTCTTCGATCAGGAAGCGGCGGTCGATCACGATGCGGCAGCGGTCGGCGACGCAGGGCGCCGGCAGGCCGGTGAAGTCCGGACCGTGATCCGGCTCGCCGCCGTGGATCGAGTTGATGTTCAGGGTCGAGTTCCGCGCGCCCTCGGGGATCACCGGCATTTCCGTTTGCTTGCTCATCAGCAAGGGGAACAGCGTGCGCTCCATTTCTTCCAGCACCGCGCCCATGTGGCGGATGGCGCTGTCGCCCAGGAAGGGCATCGAGCCATGGGCGATGCGGCCATGCGTCTCGATCTCGGCCCACCAGACGCCGCGATGGCCCAGGCAGATGCGGTCCTTGTGCAGCGGCTCGGGGATGATGACATGGCCGACATGGGCGAAGGCGCCCTGTTCGGCCAGATAGGCCACGCCGCCGAATCCGCCCGATTCCTCGTCCGCGGTGGCGCTGATCTCGATCTGGCCGGGATGGTCGGGGTAAAGCGCGACGAAAGCCTCGGCCGCGATGATGCTGGAGGCCAAGCCCCCCTTCATGTCGCAGGCGCCGCGGCCATAGATGCGGCCGTCGGCCAGTTCCGCGCCGAAGGGATCGCGGCTCCAGCCATGGCCGACCTCGACCACGTCGTGATGGCTGTTGAAATGCACGCAGTCGCCTGGCGGGCCGCCCAGATGCCGGGCGACCAGGTTCCAGCGCGGGAAGGCTTCGCTGTCGCCGGGCGCGCCGTGGGCGCGGATCAGCTCGCAGGCCCAGCCCTGCGGCTCCAGCCGGGCCTGCAGGTATTCGCAGATCTCGCGATAGTTGCGGCCCGGCGGGTTCAGCGTCGGAATGCGGATCAGATCCCGGGTCAGGCGGACCAGGTCGTCGCGGCGGTTCTCGATCTCGAGGGCAAGGGTGTCCATGGCGCAAGGCTAGGCCGGGCGCGGCGGCGCCGCAATGGGGTCATTGACAGTCGCGGCGCGGGGGCCTTCCATGGGGCAGGCTTTTCGCAACCAGGGTCGGCCCGATGATCGCCTTTCTTCGCCTGATCGGCATGGTCCTGATCGTCGAGCTGGTCTTCTATGCGCTGCTTTCGATCTATATCCGCAGCCTGCGCCGGGAAGAGCTTGAAAAGGAATGGGATCGCCGCCATCCCGAACGCGCCGGCCCTTCGCCGGAACGCGCCGAGTTCGTGCGGCGTTCGATGGTGGGTTTCGGCAAGACCCTGCGGGCGCGGCTCGTCGGGCTGGTGCTGGTCCTGCCGGTGGTCGCGATCGTCGTGATCATCGTGATCGTGAACTACAATTGAGGGGGCGCCGATGCGCTGGTTCCTGACCGTCCTTGGGGTGATCTTCGGGATCGCGGTCTTTTCGTTCCTGGACTACACGCTGCCCTCCAAGCAGACGGTCCGCATCACCAATACCTACAACCGTCTGACCGACATCGGCGCGAACCGCATCTTCTATGCCTCGCCCGACACCGGCACGGTGCAGAACGCCCAGGGGCAGCGCGACGTGCGCTTCATCGACACGGTGCGCCCGAACGGCAAGCCCTATGTCTATCGCAACGAGGATACCGGCTGGATCTGGCCGCCCTATTTCAAATACGACAGCTCGAACCTGCATGCGCAGGCGACGGACCTGCGCTCGACCTCGGCAAATCCCGAATGGGTCAGCGTGACCTCTTACGGCTGGCGCATTTCCTGGCTGTCGATCTATCCCAACGCCATCTCGGTGAAGCCGGTGGCGGGGCCCGAGGTGAAGCCCTTCAACTGGGCGGCGCAGATCATCCTGCTGGTGCTGGGGGCGCTGCTGTTCCTGATCTGGCGGATGTGGAACCAGTTCCGCGAGCGCACCATCGACCCGGCCGTGCGTTCGGCGGACGAGGCCTGGGACCGGATCGACGCCAGCGCCGACGCAGCCCGCGACCGGGCGCGCGGCCGCCTGCGGCGCTGGTGGGACGGGCTGCGGGGGCGCTGAGCGATGGAGCGCAGAAATCCCGGCACCGATTTCCGCCTCGACTGGTTCGAGGGCATCCAGGTCAATACCCCGGCGGCCGAGCGGCGCGCCGCCAGCCTGACCGCGCGCCGCAGCCTGAAGAAGGAATGGCAGGTGGCCTGGCTGCTGAACGCGGTGCGCTGCATCGACCTGACCACGCTGTCGGGCGACGACACGCCGGACCGCGTGGCGCGGCTTTGCGCCAAGGCGCGCCAGCCGGTCGATGCCGGCCAGTTGGCGGCGCTGGGGGTCGATCACCTGACCGTGGGCGCGGTCTGCGTCTATCCGACCATGGTGGCGGCGGCCAAGCGGGCGCTGGCCGGCACGGCGGTTCCCGTCGCCTCGGTCGCGACCGGCTTTCCCGCCGGGCTGATGCCGCTCGACCTGCGGCTGGCCGAGATCCGCTATGCGCTGGACCAAGGCGCGGACGAGATCGACATCGTGATTTCCCGCGCGCTGGTGCTGCGCGGCGAATGGGCGGCGCTCTACGACGAGATCTGCGACATGCGTGAGGCCTGCGGCCATGCCCGGATGAAGGCGATCCTGGCGACGGGCGAGCTCAAGACCCTGGGCCATGTCGCCAAGGCCAGCCATGTCGCCATGCAGGCCGGCGCCGATTTCATCAAGACCTCGACCGGGAAGGAGCCGGTGAATGCCACGCTGCCGGTGTCGCTGGTCATGCTGCGGGCGATCCGCGACTATCGCGACCGGACCGGCTTTGCGGTGGGCTTCAAGCCGGCCGGCGGGCTGAAGACCGCCCGGGACGCGCTGAACTGGCAGGTGCTGATGGCTGAGGAGCTGGGCCGCGACTGGCTGCGGCCCGAGCTGTTCCGCATCGGCGCCAGCTCGCTTCTGGGCGATATCGAGCGGCAGATTTCCCATCACGTCACCGGGCGCTACGCTGCCGCCCATCGTCTGGCTGCGGGGTGAACATGCCGAAGGTAAGCGAGATCATGGAAAGCATGGAATACGGCCCCGCGCCCGAGGATGCCTCGGCCGTCCGCGACTGGCTGCGCGAACGCGGCCGCTTCGGCCATTTCATCGCCGGGCGCTTCACCAGGCCGGGCGAGACCTTCGCCAGCCGCGATCCCTCGACCGGCGAGGACCTCGCGCAGGTCACGCAGGGCACCGCCCGCGACGTGATGAAGGCGGTGCGCGCCGCGCGCCGGGCGCAGCGCGGCTGGGGCGCCATGCCGGGGCACGACCGGGCGCGTTTCCTTTATGCCATCGCCCGCACCATCCAGAAGCGCGAGCGGTTCCTGGCGGTGCTGGAGACGCTGGACAATGGCAAGCCGATCCGCGAAAGCCGCGACATCGACGTGCCGCTGGTGGTGCGGCATTTCTACCACCATGCCGGCTGGGCCGAACTGGCCGAGACCGAGTTTCCCGGCCACGGCCCCTTGGGCGTCTGCGGCCAGATCATCCCGTGGAATTTCCCGCTGCTGATGCTGGCCTGGAAGGTGGCGCCGGCGCTGGCTGCCGGCAATACCGTGGTGCTGAAGCCCGCCGAATACACGCCGCTGACCGCACTGGCCTTCGCCGAGATCTGCGCCCATGTCGGCCTCCCCGCCGGGGTGGTCAACATCGTCACCGGCGACGGCCAGACCGGCGCGGCGCTGGTCTCGGCCCCGGTGGACAAGATCGCCTTCACCGGCTCGACCGAGGTCGGGCGCGGCATCGCCCGCGCTGTCGCGGGCTCGGGCAAGCGGCTGACGCTGGAACTGGGCGGCAAGTCGCCCTTCGTGGTCATGGAGGATGCCGACCTGGACGCCGCCGTCGAGGGCGTGGTCGAAGGGGTCTGGTTCAACCAGGGCGAGGTCTGCTGCGCCGGTTCGCGCATCCTGGTCGCCGAATCGGTCGCCGCGCGGTTCGAGGCGCTGCTGCGGGCGCGGATGGACAAGCTGCGGCTTGGCGCGCCGCTCGACAAGTCCACCGATGTGGGCGCCATCATCGACCCGGTGCAAAAGGACCGCATCCTGCGCATCCTCGACCGGGCGACCGCCGCCGGGGCGGAACTGGTCGGCGGCGCGCCCGGCAAGGGCTGCTTCATCGCGCCGGGCTATCTGCGAAACATCGCGCCCGCCAATCCCGGCATGATCGAGGAGATCTTTGGCCCCATCGCCACGCTTTCGACCTTCCGCACCCCGGACGAGGCGGCGGACCTGGCCAACAACACCCGCTACGGGCTGGCGGCCTCGGTCTGGTCGGAAAGCGCCGCGGTGGCGACCGACATGGCGGCGCGGATCAAGGCCGGCGTGGTCTGGGTGAACTGCGCCAACCTCTTCGACGCGGCGGCGCCCTTTGGCGGCATGCGCGATTCGGGCTATGGCCGCGAGGGCGGGCGCGAGGGGATGCTGGACTATCTTGCCGCCCCCGTCGCCGCGCTGCGCGACCCGGTGCCGGCGGACATCGCCCCGGCCGAGGCATCCGAGGAAAGCGCCGGAATCGACCGTACCGTCAAGCTCTATATCGGCGGCGCGCAGAAGCGTCCCGACGGCGGTGCCAGCTATGCGGCGCAGGACGCATTGATCCCGCTGGGTAACCGCAAGGACATCCGCAATGCCGTCGAGGCGGCGGGATCCGTGCTGGCGAAATGGCAGGGCCTGGGCGGGCATGGCCGGGCGCAGGTGCTGTATTTCCTGGCCGAGAACCTGGCGCAGCGCCGCGGCGAATTCGCCGGCTTCGCCAGCCCGGCCGAGGTCGATGCCACCATCCGCCGCTGCTTCTTCTATGCCGGCTTTGCCGACAAATACGACGGCGCCACGGTTTCGGCCAAGCCGGGCCACCTGTGCCATGTCCAGCCCGAGCCGCATGGCGTCATGGGGCTGGTCGCGCCCACGGCCGCGCCGCTCGCCGGTTTCATGGCGCTGGTGCTGCCGGCCATCGCCATGGGCAATGCGGTGGTGGCGATCCCCTCGCAGGACCGGCCGATGGCGGCCCTGACCCTGGCGCAGGTGCTGGCCTGCTCGGACGTGCCGGGCGGCGTGGTCAATATCGTCACCGGCCCGCGCGATGCGCTGGCGGCGGCGCTGGCCGCGCATGATGGCGTCTCGGCGATCTGGCATGCCGGCGGGAACGGGCCCGGGCAGGGCGAGGGGCTGGCCGAGGTGCAGCGCGCCGCGGCCGAGACGCTGATTCCGGTCTGGACGCCCGAGCCGCGCGACTGGACCGATGCGCAGGCGCAGGGCCGGGAATTCCTGCGCGCCGCCAGCCGCAGCAAGAGCATCTGGCTGCCCTATGGCGCGCTTCCCGCCGGCGCCGGCAGCGCGGCCTATTAGCGGCGCCTGTCCTGCGCCCGCAGCGGGCGCAGGGACATGATCGGGCAATCCTGGCATCGGAACCGCAGCATGTATGTCCCCCCGCATTTTCACGAGATCCGTCCCGACGAGATCGCCGCGGTCATCGCGGCCGCGCCTCTGGCCTGCATCGTGGCCCAGACGGACGAGGGGCTGGTTGCCAACCATATCCCGCTGCTGGCCGCCCCGGACGGCACGCTGATCGGGCATGTGGCGCTGGCCAACGACATGCACCGACTGATCTCCGACGGCCAGGAGGTGCTGGCGATCTTCCGGGGCGAGGACGGTTATGTCTCGCCGAATTTTTACCCGAGCAAGCCCGAGCATCACCGGCACGTCCCGACCTGGAACTATCAGGTGGTGCATGCCCATGGCGCCATCAGCTTCCAGCATGACGACCATGCCAAGCGCGCGGCCGTTGGCCTGCTGACCCGCGCCCATGAGCGCCGCCTGAACGGCGCCCGGGCGTGGCACATGGCCGATGCGCCGGCCGATTACCTGCGGCAGATGCTGGACGGCATCGTCGCCTTCCGCATCGCCGTGCACCGGACCTTGGCGAAATCGAAGCTCAGCCAGAACCGCGAGCCCCGCGACCGCCAAGGCGCCATCGCCGGCCTGCGGGCCAGCGGGCAGCCGGCGCTGGCCGAACGGATGGCCGGGTGCCTGCCCAATCGCATGCCCGGCGAGGGCTGACGGACCGGCGCCCACAGAAGGCAAGGCCGACCTGTGCAGCCCGGCAGCCGGTCCCAGCGCTGGAGCGGCGCCGCCCGGCAATCGCGCTCCGGCCCCCGCGCCGGCCCGGCCGCCCTCAGGCCGAGCGCAGCCAGCGCAGCCCGGCCTCGGTCGAGGTGCGCGGCGAATATTCCGCCCCCACCCAGCCCCGATAGCCCGAAGCATCGACGGCGCGCAGCAATTCAGCGAAATGGAGATCGCCCTGGCGCGGTTCGTGCCGTCCCGGGCAGCCGGCGATCTGGATGTGCCGCACCCGGCCGGCATGGCGCTGCCAGACCTCCAGCGCGTCGCCATGGATCATCTGCGCCTGGTAGGCGTCGAATTGCAGGCCCAGATTGGCGGCGCCGACCTCATCGACGATCTCGGCCGCCAGGTCGAAGCAGTCGAGGAAATAGCCCGGCATGTCCTCGCGGTTCATCGGTTCGATGGTCAGGCTGGCCTGCGGCGCGCGGGCGCAGGCCCAGCGAAGGTTCTCGACCAGCGTCCGCCGGGCCTCGGGCCCTTCGGCCTTGCCGGCCATTACATGCAGGTGCTGCACCCCCAAGGCCCGGGCAAAGCGGATGGCGCGGTCGAAATCGCCGCGGAAGCGTGCCTCGTTGCCCGGCTCGGCGGCAAAGCCGCGCGGGCCGCCGGCCCAGTTCGGCGGCGGCGTGTTCATCAGCACGAATTCCACACCCGCCGCCTGCGCCGCCCGGCTCAGCTCCTTGACCGCCAGGTCATAGGGGAACAGGATCTCGACGCCGTGAAAGCCGGCGCGCCGCGCGGCGGCAAAACGCTGCTGCATCGGCAGTTCGGTGAACAGATAGGTCAGGTTGGCGGCGAATCGCGCCATGATCAGGGCTCCAGGGGAAAGGCCGTCCCTCCCGATCGCACTTCCATACGCCCGCTTGCATCGGGCATAGCCGCATCGGCCAGTCGGTAGAATGTCTTGCGGTCGATCAGCGCCCAGAGACCGCGGCGGATATGCACATAGGGCCGGGGCTCCTTGGCCGTCCCGCGCAACGCGATCGCGTGCTCGGGACCGGCGATCACCCGGTCGCCCACATTGGTGGTAAAGCTGATCTCCTCGCCGATTTCGGCATCGACGGCGACGAAGGGCGCGTCGACCACGCGGATGCCGACCTTTTCGACCGGGGTGACCAGAAAGTAATCGTTACCCTCTCGCTTCAGGATCGAGGCGAAGAGGCGCACCATCTCGGGCCGGCCGATGGGGGTGCCGTTGTAGAACCAGCTGCCATCGGCACGGATCTCCATGTCGAGATCGCCGCAGAAGGGCGGATTCCACAGATGCACCGGTGGCGGGCCCTTCTTCGAGGCACGGCTGGCGGCGGCGGCGATTCCGGCCGCATCGCTCACGCTATTGTCAGTGTTTTCCACCATTCGCTGTGGACCCCGTCACGCCTGCCTTTATGTTGTCCTAGAGCAGAAACGGGGCGTTGTCATGGCCGAGGATGAAAAACTGGTTTCTGAAATCTTGACGCTGACCGACCGGCTGGCCCAGGTCCGCGCCAGCGTCGAGCGCCGCTTCGTCGGCCAGCATGCGGTGGTCGAGCAGGTGCTGGCCGCGATCCTGTCGGGCGGGCATGCGCTGCTGGTCGGCCAGCCGGGCCTGGGCAAGACCATGCTGGTCGATACCCTGGCCACGGTGCTGGGCCTTGATACCGCGCGCATCCAGTTCACCCCCGACCTGATGCCGGCCGACATCCTGGGCTCGGAGGTGCTGGACATCCGCCCCGACGGCACCCGCGCCTTCCGCTTCATCGAGGGGCCGGTCTTCACCCAGCTGCTGATGGCGGACGAGATCAACCGCGCCAGCCCCCGCACCCAATCCGCGCTGCTGCAGGCCATGCAGGAGGGCGAGGTGACCATCGGCGGCGAACACCGGCCGCTGGGCCGGCCCTTCCACGTCCTCGCCACCCAGAACCCCATCGAGCAGGAGGGCACCTATCCCTTGCCCGAGGCGCAGCTGGACCGTTTCCTGTTGCAGATCGACGTGGACTATCCCGACCGCGACACCGAGCGCGCCATCCTGCTGGCCACCACCGGGATCGAGCAGGGCCGCGCCCATGCGGTCTTCGACGCGGCGGGGCTGGTCGCGGCGCAAGCGCTGATCCGGCGCATGCCGGTGGGCGAGACGGTGCTGAACGCCATCCTCGACCTGGTGCGGGCCGCGCGGCCCGGCGCGCCCGAGGCGCCCGGCTGGATGGCCGACACGCTGGTCTGGGGGCCGGGGCCGCGCGCCGCCCAGGCGCTGACGCTGGTGACG
>NZ_JAEHFP010000180.1 GCF_016446475.1 Paracoccus binzhouensis
GGCCAATGCGGTGCTGGTGCCCTTCCTGATCTATGCCATCGCGGCCATCGGGCTGAACATCCTGACCGGCTATGCCGGGCAGGTCAGCCTGGGCACCGGCGGCTTCATGGCGGTGGGCGCCTATGCGGTCTACAAGCTGATGACCGCCTTTCCGGGCGTGCCGATCGTCGTCCATATCGTCCTGGCCGGGGCGATCACCGCGGTGGTCGGCATGCTTTTCGGCCTGCCCAGCCTGCGGATCAAGGGCTTCTACCTGGCGGTGGCGACGCTGGCCGCGCAGTTCTTCCTGGTCTGGCTGTTCAACAAGGTGCCGTGGTTCTACAACTATTCCGCCTCGGGCCAGATCAACGCGCCGGAACGGACCATGTTCGGCTGGGCGGTGACCGGGCCCGCCACCACGGCTTCGGCGAAATACCTGGTCTGCCTGTGCTTTGCCGTGGCCCTGGCCTGGGTGGCGCGCAACCTGACCCGCGGCAGCGTGGGGCGCAAATGGATGGCGATCCGCGACATGGACATCGCGGCCGAGATCATCGGCGTGAACCCGCTGACCGCCAAGCTGTCGGCCTTTGCCGTTTCCAGCTTCTTCGTCGGCATCGCCGGGGCGCTGCTGTTTTCCGTCTATCTGGGCGCGGCCGAGGCCAGCGAGGCCTTCGGCATCAACAAGAGCTTCCTGGTGCTGTTCATGATCATCATCGGCGGCCTGGGCAGCATCTTCGGCAGCTTTGCCGGCGCCGCCTTCCTGGTGCTGCTGCCGGTCTTCCTGAAGAACGTGCTGGTGGCGCAACTGGGCTGGCCGACCGACCTGGCCGCCCATATCGAGCTGATGATCGTCGGCGCGCTGATCGTCTTCTTCCTGATCGTCGAGCCGCACGGGCTGGCGCGGCTCTGGGCGCTGACGAAGGAGAAGCTGCGGCTCTGGCCGTTCCCGCATTGACGACCGGACAACCGGCGCAACCAAACCCTTGGGGAGGAGACCAAGATGAAACTGAAACTCGCAACTGTCGCGCTGGGCGTCGTCATGGCGGCGGCGCCGGCCATGGCCGACCTGGTGGTGCCGAACCTCAGCTATCGCACCGGGCCCTATGGCGCGAACGGCACGCAATATGCCGACGGGTTCAACGACTATTTCACCCTGCTGAACGAGCGCGACGGCGGCATCGGCGGCGAGAAGATCCAGACCCCGGAATGTGAGACCGCCTACAATACCGAGAAGGGCGTCGAATGCTACGAATCGACCAAGGGCTCGGGCGCGCTGGTCTATAACCCGCTGTCCACCGGCATCACCTATCAGCTGATCCCCAAGGTCTCGGCCGACAAGATCCCGCTTTACACCCCGGGCTATGGCCGCACCTCGGCCAAGAACGGCAAGGTCTTCGAATGGGTGTTCAACGCCCCGGCGAACTATTGGGACGGCGCCTCGGTGGCGATCAAGTATCTGCTGGACCAGAACGGCGGCAGCCTCGAAGGCAAGAAGATCGCGCTGGTCTATCACAACTCGGCCTATGGCAAGGAGCCGATCCGCACCCTTCAGGAACTCGGCAAGAAGCACGGCTTCACCCTGACCGAGCTGCCGGTGGACCCGCCGGGGCAGGAGCAGAAGAGCCAGTGGCTGCAGATCCGCCGTGACAAGCCGGATTACGTGCTGATGTGGGGCTGGGGGGTGATGAACCAGACCGCCATCCAGGAGGCCGCCAACATCCGCTTCCCGATGGAGAATTTCATCGGCATCTGGTGGTCCGGCTCCGAAGTCGACGTGCTGCCGGTGGGCGCCGCCGCCAATGGCTACAAGTCGCTGACCTTCAACGGCGTCGGCACCGATTACCCGCTTTATGCCGACATGCAGAAATATGTCGTCGAGCCCGGCAAGGCCTCGCAAGGCGGGCAGTTCGTCGGCTCGGCGCTGTATTCGCGCGGCATGTATGCCGCCGTGGTCATCGCCGAGGCGATCCGGAAGGCGCAGGAGCTGGCCGGCACGCCGAAGATCAACGCCGCGCAGCTGCGCGACGGCTTCGAGGCGCTGGACATCACCCCCGAGCGCCTGACCGAGATCGGCCTGCCGGACTTCGGCCCCGAGATCAAGATGAGCTGCGAGAACCACGGCGGCAGCGGCATGGCGCGGCTGCAGCAATGGGACGCCTCGGCGAAGAAATGGAGCCTGATCACCGAATTCACCGCTCCCGATCAGGAAATCCTCGATCCGCTGATCCTCGAGGACAGCGAGGCCTATGCCAAGGAAGCCGGCATCACGCCGCGCTGCTGAACTCTTGCCCCGGCGGTGCGCCGCCGGGGCCCATCGACCCGGAGGGAAAGCCCATGTTCGACGCCGCGCCCCAACGCGAGACCCTGCTCGAGGTCAACAATATCGAGGTGATCTACAATCACGTCATCCTGGTGCTGAAGGGCGTCAGCCTGTCGGTGCCCAAGGGCGGCATCACCGCGCTTCTGGGCGGCAACGGCGCGGGCAAGACGACGACGCTGAAGGCGATCTCGAACCTGCTGCATTCCGAGCGCGGCGAGGTGACAAAGGGCTCGATCAGCTATCGCGGCGAGCGGGTGCAGGACATGGACCCGGCCAGCCTGGTCAAGAAGGGCGTGATCCAGGTCATGGAGGGCCGGCATTGCTTCGAGCACCTGACCATCGAGGAGAATCTGCTGACCGGCGCCTATACGCGCAGCGACGGCAATGCTGCGATCCGCCAGGACCTGGAGATGGTCTACAACTATTTCCCCCGCCTCAAGGAGCGGCGGAAAAGCCAGGCCGGCTATACCTCGGGCGGCGAGCAGCAGATGTGCGCCATGGGCCGGGCGCTGATGTCGCGGCCGGAAACCATCCTGCTGGACGAGCCCTCGATGGGCCTGGCGCCGCAGCTGGTCGAGCAGATCTTCGAGATCGTGAAGGCGGTGAACGAGGGCGAGGGCGTGACCTTCCTGCTGGCCGAGCAGAACACCAATGTCGCGCTGCGCTATGCGCATTACGGCTATATCCTGGAAAGCGGCCGCGTGGTGATGGACGGGCCGGCGGATGCGCTGCGCGAGAACCCGGACGTCAAGGAATTCTATCTCGGCATGTCCGACCAGGGCCGCAAGAGCTTTCGCGACGTGCGGTCCTATCGCCGGCGCAAGCGCTGGCTGGCCTGAGCGCAGAAAGGCATCCCCATGACATTCTATGACGAGCTTGAAACCCGCAGCGCCGACGAGCGGGCGCTGTGGCTGGCGGCCGAATTGCCGGCCGCGCTGGCGCGGGCGCGCCTGGCCCCAGCGCTGGCCCGCATCCTGGCCGAGGTCGCGCCCGAGGAGATCACCACGCGCGAGGCGCTGGCCCGGCTGCCGGTGATCCGCAAGTCCGAGCTTTCCGAGGCGCAGAAGAAGAAGCCGCCCTTCGGCGGCTTCACCACCCGCCACCCGCACGAGTTCGAGAACATCTTCCAAAGCCCCGGCCCGATCTACGAGCCCGGCCGCCGCGGCGAGGACTGGTGGCGGCTCGGCCGCTTCCTGCACGCTGCCGGTGTCGGGGCGGGCGACATCATCCACAATTGCTTCGGCTATCACCTGACCCCGGCCGGGATGATGTTCGAAAGCGCCGCCCGCGCCGTCGGGGCCGCGACCCTGCCGGCCGGGACCGGCCAGACCGAATTGCAGGTCCGCGCCGCGGTCGATATCGGCACCACCGTCTATGCCGGCACCCCGGATTACCTGAAGATCATGCTGGACAAGGCCGCCGAGATGGGCGAGCGGCTGGCGATCACCCGGGCCACGGTCTCGGGCGGGGCGCTGTTTCCCAGCCTGCGGCAGGGTTACGCGGATCGCGGCATTGCCACCACGCAATGCTATGCCACTGCCGATCTGGGCCTGATCGCCTATGAATCCCCGGCGCTGGAAGGGATGATCGTGGACGAGCGGGTGGTGGTCGAGATCGTCCGCCCCGGCACCGGCGATCCGGTGCCCGAGGGCGAGGTGGGCGAGGTCGTGGTGACGACGCTGAACGCCGATTACCCGCTGGTGCGCTTCGCCACCGGCGACCTGTCGGCGGTCATGCCGGGCAAAAGCCCCTGCGGGCGCACCAACATGCGGATTCGCGGCTGGATGGGCCGGGCCGACCAGACCACAAAGATCAAGGGCATGTTCGTCCGGCCCGAGCAGGTCGCGGCGCTGGTCGCGCGTCATCCCGAGATCTCACGCGCTCGTGTTGTCGCCGAACGCGCCGGAGAGATGGATGTGATGACGGTGCTGCTGGAAACCCGGGGCGATGATGCGGCAAGATACGAAGGAACGGTGTTGGATACACTGAAACTTCGCGGCCGGGTGGAACTGGTTGCGCCGGGCTCACTGCCGAATGACGGCAAGGTGATCGAGGACCGGCGCAGCTACGACTGAATGCGGCCGCCTCGGGATGAGGTCGCCGCATGCGCATCGCCGCCGTCTGTCTTGCCGTCCTGGCCGGGGCGGAGTCTGCCTGGGCCGAGGATCGCGCCGTCATCATCGGCAATGCCGATTACCAAAGCGCCCCAGACCTCGCCGGCTCGGACACGGCGGCGCTGGCCGGGGCGCTGCGCGAGGCGGGCTTCATTACCCAGGACGGGGTCGACCAGCCGGCCGGCGCGCTGCGCCGGACGGTCGAGGCGCTGGCCCGGGCCGAGGACCGGCCGGGCGCGCGGATCGTGGTGCTGAACGGCCGTTTCCTGCATGACGCGGGCGAGACCTGGTTCATGGGCACCGATGCCGGCGAGCCGGGCGCTCTGGCCGTCGGCCGCCAGGGCGTGGCCCTGTCGCTGCTGATCCGGCTGATGGCCGGGGGCAAGCCGGGTTCGGTGCTGATCCTGGGCACGGACGGACAGCAGATGCCGCACCGGCCGGGGCTGGAAAACGGCATCGGCCTGACCGAGGCGCCGGCCGGTGTCTCGGTCATCACCGGCACGCCCGAGGCCAGCGCCCGGGCGCTGGCCGAGTTGCTGCGCGGCCATTCCCTGGGCCAGGCCGTGACCGCGGACCCGGCGCTGCGGCTGCTGCCGGGCAGCGCCGCCGATCTGGCACTGCTGGATCGCGGCGGTCGCCCGGCCCCCGACCCGCAAGCCGCCGAGCGCACGGCCTG
>NZ_JAEHFP010000181.1 GCF_016446475.1 Paracoccus binzhouensis
GCCTCGGCCGTGGCCGGGCCGACGCAGATCGCCGGCCGCCCGCGCCCCGGACCCGCCGCCGGGACGGCGTTGACCGAGGTGAAGACCAGCCCCCGCGCCGCCGCCAGCCGCGCTGCGTCATGCGCCACCGGCCGGATGCGCAGCACCGGCGAGATCAGCACCGGCAGCCCCAGATGCGCCACGGCTGCGGCAAAACGCCGCGAGGCCGGCTCGGGCCGGGTCAGAAGCAGCAGCGGCACGGGGCTGGGCGGCATGGCAATCGGCCTGACAAGATGTTACGTCCCCCTTGCCTAGGCCCTTGGCGGCACGGGAACAAGGATGAGCATGGGACTGACCTTTCTGGGCATCGAAAGCAGCTGCGACGATACTGCGGCAGCCGTGGTGCGCGACGACCGCAGCATCCTCGCCTCGGTGGTGGCGGGGCAGGCGGCGCTGCATGCCGATTTCGGCGGCGTCGTGCCCGAGATCGCCGCCCGCGCCCATGCCGAGAAGCTGGACCTGTGTGTCGAGGAGGCGCTGGCCCAGGCCGGGCTGCGGCTGTCGGAGCTGGACGGGATCGCCGTCACCGCCGGGCCGGGGCTGATCGGCGGCGTGCTGTCGGGGGTCATGCTGGCCAAGGGGCTGGCGGCGGGCAGCGGGCTGCCGCTGCTCGGCGTCAACCATCTGGCTGGCCATGCGCTGACGCCGCGCCTGACCGACGGCATTCCCTATCCCTATCTGATGCTGCTGGTCTCGGGCGGGCATTGCCAGTTCCTGCGCGTGGACGGCCCCGAGAACTTCACCCGGCTCGGCGGCACCATCGACGATGCGCCGGGCGAGGCCTTCGACAAGGTGGCGAAGCTGCTGGGCCTGCCGCAACCGGGCGGTCCCCCGGTCGAGGCGACGGCACGGGCAGGCGATGCCCGCCGCTTCGCCCTGCCCCGGCCGCTGCTGGACCGGCCGGGCTGCGACCTCAGCTTTTCCGGGCTCAAGACCGCCGTGCTGCGCCAGCGCGACGAGTTGGTGGCGGAACAGGGCGGGCTGCACGAACAGGACCGCGCCGATCTATGCGCCGGGTTCCAGGCGGCCGTGGCCGAGGTGCTGGCCGAAAAGACCCGCCGCGCCCTGGCGCTGGCCCCCGCCCCGGTCCTGGCCGTGGCCGGCGGTGTTGCGGCCAATCAAACGTTGCGCGCGGCCTTGCAGGCGGTCGCGGCCGAGGCGGGCACGTCCTTCCTCGCCCCGCCGCTTCGGCTTTGCACCGACAATGCCGCGATGATCGCCTGGGCCGGGATCGAGGCTTACCGGGCCGGCCGGCGCGACGGCATGGATCTGGCCGCGCGCCCGCGCTGGCCGCTGGACCAAAAGGCCGCGCCGATGCTGGGCGCCGGCAAGCGGGGGGCAAAGGCATGAGCGTGGCGATCATCGGCGCGGGCGCCTTCGGCACGGCGCTGGCGGTTTCGCTGGCAGGCAAGGGGCCGGTGACGCTCTGGGGCCGCGACACCGGCTGGGGCGAGACGCGGGAAAACCCGCGCCTGCCCGGCGTGGCGCTGCCGCCGGCGCTGCGCGTCACCGACCGGCTGGACGAGGTCACGGCCGAAACCGTGTTGCTGGCGCTGCCCGCACAGGTGCTGGGCGGCTTCCTCACCGAGCACGGCGGGCGCTTCGACCGCCGCAATCTGGTCAGTTGCGCCAAGGGCATCGACCTGGCCACGCTGACCGGCCCCTCGGCACTGATCGCCACCGCCTGCCCACAGGCCAACGTGGCGGTGCTGACCGGGCCCAGCTTTGCCGCCGACATCGCCCGCGGCCTGCCCACGGCGCTGACGCTGGCCTGCGCCGATGCCGGCGCGGCCGAGTCGCTGCAACGCCAGCTTTCGACAGCCACGCTGCGGCTTTACCGCACCACCGACGTGACCGGAGCGGAGCTGGGCGGGGCGCTGAAGAACATCATCGCCATCGCCGCCGGGGCCGCCATCGGCGCGGGCTATGGCGACAGCGCGCGGGCCAGCATCGTCACCCGCGGCTTTGCCGAGATGCTGCGGCTGGCCACCGCGCTCGGCGCCCGGCCCGAGACGCTGCCCGGTCTGTCGGGCCTTGGCGATCTGGTGCTGACCTGCACCTCGGAACAGTCGCGCAATTTCCGCTATGGCCTGGCGCTGGGATCGCGCCGGCCCTTTGCCGCCGGCACCACGGTCGAGGGCGCCGCCACCGCCCGCGCCGTCACCCAGCTGGCCGAAAGGCTGGGGATCGAGATGCCGATCTCGAATCTGGTGGCGGGCCTTGCCCAAGGCAGCATCGCCATGGAACATGCGCTGGATTTTTTGCTGAACCGCCCGCTCAAGGAGGAATGATGCCCCTTTTCGCCGTGATCTGCCGCGACCATCCCGGCAAGCTGCAAACCCGTCTCGAGACCCGCGAAAAGCATCTGGCCTTTCTGAAGGACCAGCCCGGCCTGAAGATGGCCGGCCCGCTGATCGAGGACGGCGAGATGCGCGGCTCGCTGCTGGTGGTCGAGGCCGAGGGGTTGACCCAGGTCAAGGAATGGGCGGCGCAGGACCCATACAAGGCAGCGGACCTGTTCGCCTCGGTCGAGGTGATCGAATGGAAGAAGGTGATCGGCTGATGGCGCACTGGCTGTTCAAATCCGAGCCGGACGTCTTCGGCTTCGACGACCTGATCGCCCGCGGCGACAATGGCGAGCAATGGGACGGGGTGCGCAACTACCAGGCCCGCAACAACATGCGCGCCATGAAGAAGGGCGAGCGCGGCTTCTTCTACCACTCGAACATCGGCAAGGAGATCGTCGGCATCTGCGAGGTCGTGGCCGAGGCGCATCCCGACTCGACCGCCGACGATCCGAAATGGGAATGCGTCGACGTCCGCGCCGTGGCCCGCGTCAAGCGCCCGATCTCGCTGGACGAGGCCAAGGCCGAGCCGCGGCTGAAGGACATGGTGCTGGTCAACAATTCGCGCCTCTCGGTGCAGCCGGTCTCGGATGCGGAATGGGAGGTCATTCTGGAGCTGGCCGGCGGCACCGAACCGCTCTGACCAGCCCACCAGGCACCCGCCCGGGCGACCCAGGAGACAAAGACATGGCACGCGGACCCAAACCCGTCGCGGACCGTCCGACGACGAAACGCATCGGCGCATTGCGGGCGCTCTGGCCCTTCATCCGTCCCTATCGCAGGCTGCTGGCCGCCGCCCTGGCGGCTCTGGCGGTGACCGCGGGGATCAGCCTGGTGCTGCCGCTTGCGGTGCGCCGCGTGGTCGACGGCTTCGACGCCGGCGCGCATCTGCTCGACCAGTATTTCGGCGCCGCGCTGGCCATCGTCGGGCTGCTCGCGCTGGGGACCGGGATGCGCTACTATCTCGTCACCCGGCTGGGCGAGCGGGTGGTGGCCGATATCCGCAAGGCGGTCTTCGACCGCGTCATCGCCATGAGCCCGGCCTTTTATGAACGCATCCTGACTGGCGAGATCATCAGCCGCATCACCACCGACACCACGCTGATCCAGTCGGTGATCGGCTCCTCGGTCTCGATTGCGCTGCGCAATGCCCTGATCCTGGTCGGCGGCATGGTGATGCTGGTCTGGACCTCGGCCAAGCTGTCCGGCCTGGTGCTGCTGCTGGTGCCGCTGGTGGTGGTGCCCATCGTGGTGCTGGGCCGGCGGTTGCGCAAGCTGTCGCGCGAAAACCAGGACTGGATCGCGCTGTCTTCGGGCGCGGCCTCGGAAAGCCTGCTCTCGGCGCAGACCGTGCAGGCCTTTACCCACGAGGGGCCGACGCGCGCGCGCTTCGCCGAGGTGACCGAGCGCGCCTTCGATTCGGCCCTGAACCGGGTCAGGACGCGCACGGTGATGACGGTGATCGTGATCTTCCTGATCTTCTCGGGCGTGCTGGGCGTCCTGTGGATCGGCGCCCGCGACGTGCGGCTGGAGGCGATGACGGTGGGCGAGCTGGTGCAGTTCGTCATCTATGCCGTGCTGGTCGCCGGCGCCGTCGGCGCGCTGTCCGAGATCTGGGGCGAGTTGCAGCGCGCCGCCGGCGCCACCGAGCGGTTGAGCGAATTGCTGACCGCGCAGGATGCGCTGGCCGATCCGGCCGATCCCGTCGCCCCGCCCCGCCCGGTGCGCGGCGCCATCGGCTTCGAGCAGGTGACCTTCCATTATCCCACGCGCCCCGACCGCTCGGCGCTGGAGGGGGTGACGCTGGACATCGCGCCGGGCGAGACGGTGGCGCTGGTCGGCCCCTCGGGCGCCGGCAAGACCACGGTGGTCCAGCTGCTGCTGCGCTTCTGGGACCCGGATGCCGGCACGGTGCGCATCGACGGCATCGACCTGCGCGACATGGCCCGCGCCGATTTCCGCCAGGCCATCGCGCTGGTGCCGCAGGATCCGGTGATCTTTGCCGCCACCGCGCGCGAGAATATCCGCTTCGGCCGCCCCGACGCCTCGGATGCCGAGGTCGAGGCCGCCGCCCGCGCCGCCCATGCCGACGAATTCCTGCGCCTGCTGCCCGAGGGCTATGACAGCTATGTCGGCGAGCGCGGGGTGATGCTGTCGGGCGGGCAGAAGCAGCGCATCGCCATCGCCCGCGCCATCCTGCGCGACGCGCCGATCCTGCTGCTGGACGAGGCGACCAGCGCCCTGGATGCCGAATCCGAGCGGCTGGTGCAGAAGGCGGTGGACGAACTGGCCCGCACCCGCACCACCATCATCATCGCGCACCGGCTGGCGACGGTGAAGAAGGCCGACCGCATCGTGGTCTTCGACCATGGCCGGATCGTGGCGCAGGGCCGGCACGAGGAGCTGGTGGCGCAGGGCGGCCTCTATGCCCGGCTGGCCCGGCTGCAATTCACCGAAGGCGGTGCCGACCTCGCCGAACCGGCCGAGGCCTGACCGGCGCCCGGGCCGTCACCGCAAGCGCCGCGGCACGCGAGCCGGGCCGGGCCGGCGCCCGTCCTGCCCGATCAGCGCCCGCATCGGCTGTCGCGGCCCGGCG
>NZ_JAEHFP010000182.1 GCF_016446475.1 Paracoccus binzhouensis
CTTGTTGCGAACGCCCACGATCACTGGCAAGTTGATCGCAGGTGGCACTGGGCGCGTTCTTCACACCCACAGAAACAGTTAAAGAAGATTCTTTGTTAGACTCTAAGTTAAGGGCGCGATTTGGTTTGGAATTTCCGTGTGTTAAACCCTGTTTGGGTTCCTGATAGCACGAGCCTCGGGTTCCCGATAGCACGATAGTCCGGGTTCCTGATAGCACGAGGCCATCCACAGGTTTTCCACAGGGCGCGGCTGGCTCGAAGGCGAGCAGCATGCGCCCACCGATTTCGGCTTCGAGAAACAGCGTGTAGCCGGGCAGCGGCTGGCGCCGGATGATCTCGCGCAGCTCGAAGGCGAAGCGCTTGAACGGCGACAGGCTGCCGGATTTCTGGTGGAGGTGACGGAAGTCGAAGCGCCAGCCATCGCGCTGGCGGCCACCGTGCTTTCGCACCAGGCGATAGAGCCAGCGGTCGAGGCCACCTGTCAGATCGAAATAGGCCCGGTCGATGGTCAGCACGAGCGCATCGTCGAGGACGGCCTTGTAGAACCAGTCTGGTACGATCATCTCGATTCCATCGGGATGGCCGTTCCGGTCGGTGCGCTCCTGCCATTCGTTGATCCAGGAGAAGCGATGCCGGCGCCCTTCGGCCGGTTGCCGGATCGAGGTGGAAATCGTGGTCGATTGTAGCCGGTCGAGCGCGGCCTTGAGCCGCTGATAGTCGCGTGAGCTGGTGCCCCGTCCGACATAGCTGAGGATTTCGTAGGGCGTTGCGGCCATCAGCCGGGAGGTGTGAAGCCCGGCGTCGCGGGCTTCGACGATCTGGCTTGCGGCCCAGATCAGGATATCGGCATCCCAGATCGTGGCCATGCCGTGATCGGGAACGGCCTCGACCCGGATTGTCACGTTGCCGGCGTTGAAGTCGATTGGCGCAATGCGCTTCGATTTGGCGAGGGAGAAGAAGGGATAGGCCATGAGATCCTGCGCGTCTCGTGGCGCGAAGTCGCCGGGGAGCGCCCTGAACAGGTCGAGCTGCCCGCGCTCGGAAAGGGAACGACGTCGCACCGCCATGAAGGGAACCGCTCGCCGTCAGCGCGCGTAGCGGCCGGCCTTTGGGCCAGTCGGAAGAGGGTGACGCTTTGCGGGCAGGACGGAGCCGCGCGGATCTGAGGTGGATGTCACCGCGCCGCGGGCGGCCCAGGATTCGAGATCGTCGATGGCATAGACGACACGGCCGCCGAGCTTGCGGTAGGCTGGACCGGTGCCGTAGGTGCGGTGCTTTTCCAGCGTGCGGGCCGAGAGGCTGAGAAACTCGGCGGCTTCCTTGGTGCGCAGAAAGCGCGGCGGCAAAAGGACGGGTTCATGCGGCATGGAACGGGCCTCCGTGGTGTTGAGACGGCCGCTGCGGATCAGCGGCGGGCAACGACCACGGTGGCGGAGACGGACCGGCGAGATGCAGGGCGAAGTTGGGGGGTACTGAAATCGCCCACCAAAGGCAGGTGAGAACGGATCAGGATTTGCGGCGATGACGAAGGAGTTTGCGGTAGCCGCCCGCGATCATGGCGCGGGCGTCGCGCAGGAGCGTTTTGATGCGATGCCGATCCGCGGAAGCCTGCCACTGGTCGCGGGTAAGGCGACCGATATCGAAGAGAGCCTCAGCGATTTCCTGCTGCGTCGCGCCAGCTCGCTCTCCGTCGAAGGCCCGGAGCATTCTGCGATATCGGTCGCGCTGCTGACGTGTCAGGCGCGTGTCGGGCGGAATGGCGCGGCCATGCAGGGCCGAGAGGAACCGTTGAACGGCTTCGATTCGGTCGAAGCCCTCGATGCCGAGCGGGATGGTGGCGACCCTCGCCGAGGGGTGCGCCGTGGCGTCATTGATGATCTGGATATGTTGGCCGTTTCCGAGGTTCAGACGGAACGTTGCACCGTCGTCGGGTAGCGACGGATGAAGATGCCGGGATCCGCCGGGATCAGAGGGGACGACGCCAGCGAGACTCGATGAGGCATCGGCCAGCACGACGACGCTTGTATCTTCTTGCGGGAGCCAGAAAACCGGGGCTTCAGGTGGTGCTTTCAGGGGATCGACAGGGAAATCGCAGCCCCCACCGCTGCCGAATGCGTTCGGTCAGCGGCTCGGGGGCTCCACTCTCAGAGGACAGGGCTTCGAAATCCGCATCATAGTGATCGTTGCGGCGGAGCCATTCCCAGGCCAGATCGGATGCCGTCAGCACATCCAGATGGTCGTATTCCGAGGAATTCCAGATCGATGCGTCCGGGGTCATCATGCCTCCCGTGTTTCAGCCCAGGCAGTTGGGAAGGCGCATGATTCACGTTCGGGTTGAATTGGAGAATACAGGTTGGGAGCAACAGGTGTTGCGCCCGGCGCGTCACCCGCGCATCACGACGGCGTCTTGCGCTGACTTTCGCGGACGAGTTCGCGATAGCCACGTTCGGTCATCCAGCGGGCGCGTGCGAGATGTGCGTCGTGAATGCGGCGACAGCGCTCGGGATCGCGCCCGGGATCGAGGCCAAAGAGGACATGCACTGCCTCCCGCCAGTCGGCGCCGTCGCGGGCTGCATCGAGCAGGCGCATATAAAGCTTCATATGCGCCCGATCATAGCTCGTGAGCCTCTCACCGGAGGGTGGTTCGTCGACGAATGTCTGCGTGGCCTGTCCCATCATTCTCCCGCATTTGCGCGTGACAAATTTTGCCGACTGTCTCCCGTAGGAGATAGCCATCCTTTTTTACAAGAGCTGGTGGTCGTGGCGCTGCAACATCACCGTTTGGTGCTGGTCTCGTCGTGCAGCAGCAACACCCCTTCGCCCTTGTCGGTGGCGAGAAGAACGACCCCGGCGGCTTCGAGAGCCCTGCGCACCTGATCGCGCGTAGATTCGTACACCTCGAGCCTGTTCTCGGATTCGAGGCGTTTGAGCGCGGTCAGCGATACGCGGGCCTTGTCAGCGAGCGTCTCCTGCGTCCAACCCAGCAGCGCGCGTGCGGCCCGTGATTGTCGGGCGGTGATCATGCATGATCACCTCCCATTCGGAACTGCGCGCACTCCAGAACTACGACTATTTTAGTCGTTCCTGTCTCGAATGCCACCCCGAATCTGCGTGAACCCGCCTTATCTGGCGAGATTTGGCATCGACGTTCGGTATCTGATTCGGTCGTCGATGCCTCTGCCATCCGCCACTGGGGAAAACCCGGCGGCTTGCGCCGCCGGGTTCGTGTGTCCCGCCTCAGAACGGCACGTCATCGTCATCGATGAACTTGCCCTCGTCGTTTTCGGTCTGCCTGGCCCGGCTGAGGAAATCTACCGTCTCGGCGATGATCTCGCAGCCATAGCGGTCAACCCCTGCCGCGTCGGTCCACTTCGTGTAGTGGATGCGGCCACGAACCAGAACCTTCATGCCCTTGTCGCAATGCTGCTGGACCGTCTTGCCGAGGCCGTTGAAGCAGGTGATGCGGTGCCATTCCGTGTCCTGGATCCGATAGCCGTTCTCGTCACGAAGGACGCGGCCTTCCGAGTAGCGGGGGCGCGAGGTGGCCAGCGTGAAGTGGGTGATGGACATGCCGCCCTGGGTGGTGCGGGATTCCGGGGTCTGACCGATGTTGCCGGCGAGGATAACGATGTTCTGCATTGTAAATCTCCCTTGCTTCCTCGGAGGGATCATCCCTCCGACGAGACCCGGCCAAGGCCGTCGGGAGACTCCCGCAACTGCCGGTACGTCGGCAGCTTGCCCCTTAGGCCCGGAGTGGTGCGGGCAGCCGCGCGTTATGCGCGGCAACTCGGTCCGGAGCCGCGGGGGTTGCTGGTGGAAACCGAACGGACTTAGGGGATCAGTCAGTCGGAGGGATTGGTGCTTTCGAGAGCACAAACAGGGAGACGCGGCAGAACATCGGCATCATCGTTCCGGCAGGTTCCCAAAACCCGCACCGCCCCGGACGCGTGCCTGCAAAATCCCTTCACCCGCCATCGATGCCGCCATTCGGACAAGCCGGCCGGGAAAGAAGAGCACGGATATTGGGCTCCAGGCGAATGGTATCGCTCGCGCTTCGATGGCTGAAGGCGCGGTTCAGCAGCATTGCAAGAGAGGCAGATGACGAGGCTCGTGGCGTGCTTCCATTTCATGAAGTGCCGGCACACCGGGCGTTGAGCGCGCGCGGCCTGCGTGATTCATGCCTGGTGACCGATTTCACATGACGGACGAGGCGGACCGGACGCGCCGGCAAGCTCAGCGATGCCATGACTGCCTCTTCTGCGTGAGTGTCGAAGGTCCCGCGCAAACCGCCCTGGCATTCTTTACGGAATCGGCGGATCGCGGGTGCCGCATCAATGCGAGAGGAGTGGAGAGTTCGCGTTACTACCATTGATCTGAACGCCCAGGAAGCGCCAGGAGTGGATGCTTAGTCAGTATGATTCGAATGTCTCAATTGGGCCGAAGAATGCGGATTGGCTGCTTCCGACCGTGGTCATCAGTAGCGGACGAAGTCAGCGGCAGCCGCCAAGCGGGGAACGATTTCTCATCATCGGGTTACCTGCAAGATCAGGCGGCAGCAAATCGCCCGCAATTCGATTCGCGACAGCCCGACGGCTGCGGGGCTACGTGCCCGGTGGGACGTAATGATCGATTACCGCCCCTATACATTCTAGGATCGGAGCGAACCCTGTGAAATCGATGGTGCCGGCGTTGGGCCGCACGACCTTCTCGGCAAAAACGAACTTGCCGTACTCGCCGTCGGCGCCGTGATCCTTCTTCAGGTTCAACTTCTTGCCGTCGAGCTCGGTCTTGAGCAATTCGGCATCGAAAAAGTCCTCGATGCATGACATGCCGTCCGCGCCCTTGGCCGGCGTCTTAACGCTGAAATCGCCGGCCATGGATTGGCGGTCGCGAAGGCACAAGGGAAGGCGTCATGAAGATCATCTGCCTTGGTTGGGGGTCGTTGA
>NZ_JAEHFP010000183.1 GCF_016446475.1 Paracoccus binzhouensis
CCCGCGGGACCGGCTCCTCCATCGCCGCCCGCGCATCGGCGTCGGAGATCAACCCGGTCCGCGCCGCCCGGGCCAGCACCCGGTCCCGTGCCGCCCTGGCCGCCTCGGGGAAACGGTCCGGCCGCCGGCCCTCGGGCGATTGCGGCAGCGCCACCAGCAGCGCCGCCTGGGCGGGCGACAGGCGCCGCGGCTCCTTGCCGAACCATTGCAGGCTGGCCGCCCGGATGCCCTCGACATTGGCGCCATAGGGGGCAAGGCGCAGGTAAAGCGCCAGGATCCCGCGCTTGCCCAGCCGCCGCTCCAAGGCCAGGGCCAGCCGCATCTGCCGCGCCTTGCCGGCCCATTGCCCGGTCGGCCCCGCCTCGATCAGCCGCGCCACCTGCATGGTCAGGGTCGAGCCGCCCGAGACCACCCGCCCATGCCGCAGCGCCTGCCAGCCGGCGCGCAGCAGCGCCCGCGCATCGACGCCGGCATGGCGAGGAAACCGCCGGTCCTCCCAAAGCATCAGCATGTCGAGAAACAGCGGATCGACCGGCCCGGCATCCAGCCGCCAGCGCCCCTCCGCGACCTGGAAGGCGCGCAGCAGCGTGCCGTCCCGCGCCACCACCTCGACCCCGACCGGCACCTCCAGCCGCGGCAGGGCGGTCGCATCGACCCAGGCGTCGAAACGGTCCCGCGCCCCGGCCCCGATGCCCAGGACCAGGACGGCAGCCATCAGCGACAGGGCGAAACGGCGCGATCTCATGCCCGATTCATAGGCCGGATCCGGCCAGACCGCATCTTCTTTGCTCCCCAAATACCCAAAAAACCGCGACACAGCCCGGCGCCGGCCGCTTTCACCGTTTCCTGAATAGTCCTGCCACCGCGCAGCCCGCGCCTATTTCGCCTCGTCCTCGCCGAACAGCCCCTTCAGCCCCCGTGCGATCAGGTTGCCGACCCGCGGCCGCGGCTGGTGGATGAAGGGCAGCGGCCGGCAGACCTCCATCGCCGCGATGCCGACGCGGGCGGTCAGGGCGCCGTTCACCACCCCCTCGCCGAAGCGTTTCGAGACCTTCGCCAGCAGGCCGCCGCCGGCGACGGTATGGATCAGGTCGTCGCCGGCCGCGACGGCGCCGGTGGCGACCAGATGCGTCATCACCGTGCGTGCCAGCCGCCAGCCGCCGACGGCGCCGGCGCGGCCGCCATAGATCTCGGCCATGCGGCGGATCATGCGCAGGTTCGCCGCCAGCGCCGCGATGACGTCGGCCAGCGCCAGCGGGATCAGCGCGGTGGCAGCGGCGACGGTGCGGGCGGCGGCCTCGATCTCGCGCCGCGCCTCGAGGTCCAGCGGCGCCAGCAGCTCGGTCTCGGCCAGGGCGATCAGCGTCCCGGCGTCATAGGCCTCCGCCCTGCGCTCGCGCAGCCGGGTCAGGCCCCATTCCAGCTCGGGCCGGGCGCGATAGAGGCTCTCCATCCGATCGACCACATGCTGCGCCGCCATGAGGTCGCCCGAGGCCAGCGCCGCCCCCGCCGCGCGGTTGATGCCGTCGATGGCGGCAAAGCGCGACCAGGCGCGATATTCGCGAAAGGCCATCCCCAGGGCGGCCAGGCAGAACAGCACCATCAGCGCGATGCCGATCCAGCCGAGCAACGGGTAGCTGTTCAGCAGGTCGGTCAGATAGCGCAGCGCCGCCACGGACAGCAGAAAGGTGAACAGCGCCACCCCGGTATTGAGGAAGAAGCGCGTCAGCCGCGACGGTCCCCGCCCGACCAGCCGCGCCACCAGCTGCATGGTGCGCGGCTGCGGCAGCGGCGGGGCGTCGCCATCGTCGATCATCGGCGCATCGGTGGGCGAGGGCGCGGCCTCGCCCTGGCGCCACTCGGCCCGCGGCGCCTTGCGGTCGCGCCGGTCGGGACGGCCTGGTTCGTCCGGGGGCGGGGCCGATTCGTCCGGGGTCGGTTCGCCTGGGGCTGGCTCGGGGCGGCCGGCCTCGGGGGCGGGCGGTGGCGCGCCCATTTCCAGCAGCACCGGGCCGCGGCGTTTCGGGGGTTCAGCCATGGCGCCCTCCTATAGCCTGTCGCCGATCAGGAACTCGGCCGCGCGGTCCAGCCGGATATGCGGCGGCCCGTCGCCCGGCCGCAGCGTGCCGGGGGCCGGGGCGAAATCCATGATCGCATAATCGCCGTCCAGCCAGCGCGTCGCGCCCTGGCTGGCCGGCACCAGCAGCTCGGCCGGGTTGGCCGGCAGATCGCCCGGATAGAAGGCCGCCTGCCGCCCGTCCATCAGCGTGCCGCGCACCGCGGGCAGGTCCTCGCCTGCCTCTCGGATCATCTCCTCGGTGGTGGTGCGCAGCGAGGCGATGGACATGGCCTCGGTGCGCGCGCCCGAGAAATCGGCGCGGTCGCGGGCCTCGCGCAGCATGGCGGCGGTGATCGCGGTCAGGCGCGGGTGCTGGATGTGGTGCAGGTGGTCGGCCTTGGTGGCGGCGAACAGGATGCGCCCCACCCGGCGCGCGCCCAGAAGCTGCGCCAGCCAGCCGGCCCGGCCGGGACGGAAGGCGGTCAGGATGTCGGCCATGGCGCGGCGCATGTCCTCGACCGCCGGCGGGCCGGCATGGATGGCGCCCAGCACGTCCATCAGCACCACCTGCCGGTCGATGCGGGCGAAATGGTCGCGGAAGAACGGCTTCACCACCCGCGCCTTGTAGGCCCCGAAGCGGCGGGCGAATTCCCGGCCCAGGGGCGTCGCCCGCATCTCGGGCGGCAGGGGCGTGAAGGTCAGCGCCGGTGAGCCGTCCAGTTCCCCGGGCATCAGGAAACGGCCGGGTGTGCAGTCCGACCAGCCCGCCTCGCGCGCCAGATGCAGGTGCCTCGTATAGGCCGCGGCCAGCGCCTGTGCCGCCGTCTCGTCAAAGCGGGCCGGGTCGGTGGCGGCCAGCGCGGCCCGGAAATCCCCGGCGCCGGGGCGGCGTTCCATGCGCGCCAGCACCTCCTGCGACCATTGGTCGAAATCCTTCTCCATCAGCCGCAGGTCCAAGAGCCACTCGCCCGGATAGTCCACGATGTCGAGATGCAGCACCTGCTGGCCGCGCCAGCCGGCGATTAGCCCGCGCGGCTGGATGCGCAGCGACAGGCGCAGCTGGCTGACATGGCGCGTGCCCTCGGGCCAATGCGGGTCGGGGCCGGTCATCGCCGCCAGATGCCGTTCGTAATCGAAGCGCGGCACGGTGTCGTCGGGCTGCGGCTGCAGCCAGGCGGCTTTCAGCGAGCCGTCGGCGGCGGCCCGCAGCGCCGCCATGCGGCCGCGGTCGAGCAGATTTGCGACCAGAGAGGTGATGAACACGGTCTTGCCGGCCCGCGACAGCCCGGTCACCCCCAGCCGGATCACCGGGTCCGAGATGCCCAGGCCCTGCATCAGATCGTCGGCGATACCCATTCCGTCCCTCGCTTTGGTCGGGTCAAGATAGGCAGGCCGGCGGCGGATGTGTAGGGGCACCTCTTTTCGCCCCGACGGCGCTTTGCCATAAGGCGGGGATGCAGCTGCCCATCGACGCCGTATTGCCCGACCTGACCGCCGCGCTGGCCGCGCATGGCCGCGCCGTGCTGATGGCGCCGCCCGGCGCCGGCAAGACCACCCGTGTGCCCCTGGCGCTGCTGCCCGTCATCCCCGGCCGCATCACCATGCTGGAGCCGCGCCGCCTTGCCGCCCGCGCCGCGGCCGAGCGCATGGCCGAGACGCTGGGCGAGCCCCTGGGCCGCACCGTCGGCTATCGCATCCGCGGCGAGGCGGTGCCGGGCGCCCGCATCGAGGTGGTGACCGAGGGCATCCTGACCCGGATGATCCAGTCCGACCCCGAGCTTTCGGGTGTCGGCTGCGTGATCTTCGATGAATTCCACGAGCGCAGCCTGAACGCCGACCTGGGCCTGGCCCTGACATGGGAGGCGCGCCAGGCGCTGCGGCCCGACCTGGCGCTGCTGGTGATGTCGGCGACGCTGGATGCCGAGCCTGTCGCGGCGCTGATGGAGGGCGCGTCGGTGATCCGCTCGGAAGGTCGGGCCTTTCCGGTCGAGACGCGATGGCTGGACCGCCCCCTGCCCGCGGGCGCCCGGCTGGTCCCCGAGGCCGCGCGGCTGATCACCCAGGCCGAGGCGGCGACGCGCGACATCGGCGGCACCATCCTGGCCTTCCTGCCGGGCGAGGGCGAGATCCGCCGCGTCCAGGCCATGCTGGACGTCCCGGCCGAGGTGCTGCCGCTTTACGGCGCCATGGATTTCAAGGCGCAGCGCGCGGCCCTGCAGCCCGCGGGCGGCGGGCGGCGGATCGTGCTGGCGACTGCGATCGCGGAAACCTCGCTGACCATTCCCGACGTGAAGGTGGTGGTCGATGCCGGCCGGGCGCGGCGGGCGCGCTTCGACCCCGGCTCGGGCATGTCGCGGCTGGTGACCGAGCGCGTCAGTCGTGCCGAGGCCGAGCAGCGCCGCGGCCGTGCCGGCCGGGTGGCGCCGGGCATCTGCTATCGCATGTGGGCGCGGGCCGAGGAGGGGGCGCTGCCCGCCTTCGCCCCGCCCGAGATCGCCGTGGCCGACCTGGCCGGGCTGGCGCTGGAGCTGGCGATCTGGGGCTCGGACGGGCGCGACCTGGCCTTCCTGACCCCGCCGCCCGAGGCTGCGCTCTCCGAGGCGCGGGCGCTGCTGCGCGACCTCGGCGCGCTGGACGCGGGCAACCGCATAACCCCGCACGGCCGGCGTCTGGCGCCGCTGCCGCTGCATCCGCGGCTGGCGCATATGCTGGTCACGGCCGGGCGCGACG
>NZ_JAEHFP010000184.1 GCF_016446475.1 Paracoccus binzhouensis
GCGGTGGCGCGCGGCGCATCCTGGCGCGCCTCGGCTCGCGCCGCCGGGGGCGCGGCGCTGCGGCTGAACGCACCCGCCGCGGCGCTGGCCTGAACCTTGCGGATCAGCGCCTCGGGGTCGGGCAGATCGGCGACATGGGTCAGGCGGATGATCGCCATCTCGGCCGCCATCATCGCGTTCGGGGCCTGGCCCACCTCCTCGAGCGCCTTCAGCAGCATCTGCCACAGCCGGGTCAGCGCCCGCATCGGCACCTTCTCGGCGATCTGCTGGCCACGGGCGCGCTCGTCCGGGCCGATGGTCGGATCCTCCAGCGCCTCGGGGGTGATCTTCACGATCGAGACCCAATGCGTGATCTCGGCCAGGTCGCGCAGCACCGCCATCGGGTCGGCGCCATCGGCATATTGCGCCTGCAGCTCGGCCAGCGCCTCGGCCGCCGCGCCGCGCAGGATCATGTCGAAGAGATCGAGCACCCGGCCGCGGTCGGCCAGCCCCAGCATGGCGCGGACCTGCGCCGCCGTCGTCTCGCCGGCGCCGTGGCTGATGGCCTGATCCAGAAGCGAGGTCGCGTCGCGGGCCGAGCCTTCGGCGGCGCGGGTGATCAGCGCCAGCGCGTCATCGGTGATCTCGGCCCCCTCGGCCGAGGCGATGCGGCGCAGCAGGGCGATCATCACCTCGGGCTCGATGCGGCGCAGGTCGAAGCGCTGGCAGCGCGACAGCACCGTCACCGGCACCTTGCGGATTTCCGTGGTGGCGAAGATGAACTTCACATGCGGCGGCGGTTCCTCCAGCGTCTTCAGAAGCGCGTTGAAGGCGCTGGTCGACAGCATGTGGACTTCGTCGATGATATAGATCTTGTAGCGCGCCGACGCCGCGCGATAGTGAACCGATTCAATGATTTCCCGGATATCGTTCACGCCGGTTCTAGATGCGGCGTCCATCTCCATCACGTCGACATGCCGGCCCTCGGAGATCGCCACGCAATGCTCGCAGACCCCGCAGGGTTCGGTCGTCGGGCCGCCCTGGCCATCGGGGCCGGTGCAGTTCAGCCCCTTGGCGATGATGCGCGCGGTGGTGGTCTTGCCGGTGCCGCGGATGCCGGTCATCACGAAGGCCTGGGCGATGCGGTCGGCGGCGAAGGCGTTCTTCAGCGTGCGCACCATCGCGTCCTGGCCGACCAGGTCGGCAAAGGTCTCGGGGCGGTATTTCCGCGCCAGCACTTGATAGGTCTGTTCTTCGCTCATGCACCGGCCTTTCGTGACCGGCGCAGATTAGCGGCCCGGCCCCGGGGCGGCAACCGCCCTCAGGCCGGTTGCCAGTCGAAGGCCAGTTCCTCGCGGAAGGCAAAGCGGGCGATGTGGCTGTCGACGATGTGGCGCATATGCGCGGTGGTTTCCTCGGGCGCCTCCAGCCAAATCTCCAGCGCCTCGGGCGTGGCGGTCAGCGTCACGGTGCGGTCCTCGGGCATGGCGATGCGGCCGCGGCTCGCGTCGAACTCGACCTCGAACTTGTGCGCCCAGTGCTTGCAGAGCTGTTGCAGATAGCGGCTGCCATGCGCGGTCGCCACGCGGCAGGTCGAAAGGATGACGGTCTGGGACATGGTCTTTCCTGTCTTGCGGGTCCGGCTGGCGGCGGCTGGCGGACATGAAAGGGTCACGAATGGGTGAGCCTGCTCGGCCCGGACCCGGTGTCCCCCATATAACCCGGATGAAGCGACGTTCAATCCTGCTGGCCCTGCCGTTTCTGGCCCCACCCTTGCTGGCCATGCCGCATCTGGCGCGCGCCGCGCTGCGCGAGGTGCTGGATGCGGTGGACCTGCCGCAGCTGCGCGCCATCGCTGTCTGGCGCGACGGCGAGGAGGTGGCGGCGCGCGGCTTCAACGGCTTCACCCCCGACCGGCCGACCAACATCAAGTCAGCCTCGAAATCCATCGTCTCGGCGCTGGCCGGCATCGCCATCGCGCGCGGGCTGTTTTCCGGCACCGACCAGCGGGTGGCCGAACTGCTGCGCGCCGACCTGCCCGCCGATCCCGACCCGCGGCTGGCCCGGCTGACGCTGGGGCACCTCTTGTCGATGCAGGCGGGGCTGGAGCGGCAGTCGGGGCCGAATTACGGCCGATGGGTCAGCAGCCGGAACTGGGTGCGTGCGGCGCTGGCCGCGCCCTTCGTCGCCGATCCCGGGCAGGGGATGCTTTATTCCACCGCCTCGACGCATCTGGTCTCGGCGATGCTGGCGCGGGCCTCGGGGCGCTCGACCCTGGCGCTGGCGCGCGACTGGCTGGACATTCCCGGCTTTTCCATCGCCGCATGGGACCGCGACCCGCAGGGCATCCATCTGGGCGGCAACCAGATGGCGATGAGCACCCGCAGCCTGCTCTGCTTCGGCGCCGCCTATGCCGCGGGTGGGCAGGGGGTGATCCCGCCGGGTTGGATCGCGGAAAGCTGGCAGCCGCGCACCCGCTCGATCTTCACCGGCGAAACCTATGGCTATGGCTGGTTCATCGGTCGCATCGCCGGCCGGCCGGTGCGTTACGGCTGGGGCTATGGCGGGCAGATGATCCATGTCTTTCCGGGGCGCGTGCCGGTGGCCATCGCCATCACCTCGGATCCCGACCGGCCCTCGGCGCGCACGGGCTATCGCGACGAGCTGCACGCGCTGGCCGGCCGGCTGGTCCGGGCGCTGTAATCCCCTGCCGCCTTTCCGTTTCGAAAATACCCCGGGGGAGGCCCGCAGGGCCGGGGGCAGCGCCCCCGTTCGGCCCGCATCCATCCCCCGTTGACCCGGCGGCTGGCGCGGCATATCTGCCCCCTCATGGCACGCGCTCCGCTTCTGCAACTCACCGATATTTCTCTGACCTTCGGCGGCAATCCCGTCTTCGACGGTCTGGATCTGACCGTCCAGCAAGGCGACCGGCTGGCGCTGGTCGGCCGCAACGGCTCGGGCAAGTCCACGCTGATGAAGGTCATGGCCGGGCTGGTCGAGCCCGATGCCGGCCAGGTCATCACCCCCGCCGGCACCCGCGTCGGCTACATGGAGCAGGACCCGGACCTGTCGGCCCATGCCACGCTGGGCGATTTCGCCCGCGCCGGCCTTGGCGAGGCCGAGGGCTACCGGGTCGAGATGGCGGCCGAAGGGCTGAAATTCGACCCCGACCGCCCGACAGCCACCGCCTCGGGCGGCGAGCGGCGGCGGGCGGCGCTGGCCCGGCTGCTGGCCGAGGCGCCGGAACTCATGCTGCTGGACGAGCCGACCAACCACCTGGATATCGAGGCGATCGGCTGGCTCGAGGAACAACTCGCCACCACCCGGGCCGCCTTCGTGCTGATCTCGCACGACCGGGCCTTCCTGCGGGCGCTGACCCGGGCGACGCTGTGGATCGACCGCGGCGAGGTGCGCCGCCAGGACCGGGGCTTCGAGCATTTCGAGGATTGGCGCGAAACCGTCTGGGCGGCCGAGGACGAGGCGCGCCACAAGCTCGACCGCAAGATCAAGGCCGAGGCCCGCTGGGCGGTCGAGGGCATCAGCGCCCGGCGCAAGCGCAACCAGGGCCGGGTGCGCGCGCTGGCGGCGCTGCGCGAGGAGCGCGCCGGCCAGATCCGCCGCCAGGGCACCGCGGCCATGGAACTGGACGCCGGGCCGCAATCCGGCAAGCGGGTGATCGACGCCAAGGGCATCTCGAAATCCTTCGGCGACCTGACGATCCTGAGACCCTTCGACCTGCGGGTGCTGCGCGGCGACCGGGTGGCCTTCGTCGGCCCGAACGGTGTCGGCAAGACCACGCTGATCAAGATGCTGACCGGCGAGATCGCGCCCGATACCGGCACCGTCAGGCACGGCACCAACCTGGAGATCGCGGTCTTCGACCAGGCGCGCTCGGCCATCGACGAGACGGCGACGCTGTGGGACGCGCTGGCGGGCGATCCGTCCATGCGGGTCTCGGGGCGCTCGGACCAGGTCATGGTGCGCGGCAATCCGCGCCATGTCGTGGCCTATCTCAAGGATTTCCTGTTCGACGAGGCGCAGGCTCGCGCCCCGGTCGGCAGCCTCTCGGGCGGCGAAAAGGCCCGGCTCTTGCTGGCGCGGATCATGGCGAAACCCTCGAACCTGCTGGTGCTGGACGAGCCCACGAACGACCTGGACGTCGAGACGCTGGACCTGCTGCAGGACATCCTGGGCGATTACGACGGCACCGTGCTGCTGGTCAGCCACGACCGCGATTTCATCGACCGGGTGGCCACCACCACCGTGGCGATGGAGGGCGACGGCCGCGCCGTGATCTATCCGGGCGGCTGGTCGGACTATCGCGCGCAGCGGCCAGAGGCCGCCCCGGCGCCCGAGGCAGCCAAGCCGGCCCCGGCCGCCCCGGCACGGCCGGCGCCGAAACCCGTGGCCGAACGCGCCGGGCTCAGCTTCACCGAGAGGAAGCGGCTGGAGGCGCTGCCGGCGATCATCGAGCGGCTCGAGGCCGAGATCGGCAAGCTGACCGAGTTCCTGGCCCAGCCCGACCTGTTCCAGACCGCCCCGGCCAGGTTCGCCAAGGCCAGCGAGGGCCTGGCCGAGCGCCAGCAGGCCCTGGCCGCGGCCGAGGAGGAATGGCTGGCACTGGCGGAAAAGGACCAGGCCTAGCCGGTCCCCGCCCGCCCTGCTGCGCGTTCCCCTCCCTCGACAGCCGCGCCTTCCTTCCCGTGGCCTCCCATGCAAAAGGCCGCCCCTTTCGGGACGGCCTCGGTTCTCTCGCGACAGGCGCGGGCCGATTACA
>NZ_JAEHFP010000185.1 GCF_016446475.1 Paracoccus binzhouensis
GAGATCGCCCTGGCCCGCGAGGCCCAGGAGGCCGCCGCGGAACAGGCCGCCGCCGAGAAGGCACAGCAGGACGCCGCCCGCCGCGCCGCCGAGGAGCGCGCGAAGGAGGAACGCCGCGAGGCTGCGCGCCATGCCGAGGATGCAGAAGCCGCGCGCCGCGCCTCGGAGGCCAGGGAGCGCGCCCGCCGCCAGGCCGAGGCCGAGGCGGCCGAGAAGGAAGCGGCGGCCGAAGCCGCCGCCGCGGAACGGCGCGCCGCCGAGAAGAAGGCCGAGGCCGAACGCCGCGCTGCTGCCGAGAAAGCGGCTGCCGAAAAGGCTGCCGCTGAAAAGGCTGCGGCGGAAAAGGCCGAGGCCGAACGAAAGGCCGCCGAAGCCAGGGCCCGCAAGGAGGCCGAGGAAAAGGCCGCAGCCGAGAAGAAGGCCGCGGAGAAGGCCGCCGCCGAGGCCAGGGCTCGCGAACAGGCCGAGGCCGAGCGCAAGGCCGAGGCTGCCAAGCAGGCCGCGCTGGAAGAGGCGATGAAGGACCAGGGCTCGGCCGGTTCGGGCGGCGGCGGTGCGGCCGCGAACGGCCCGCCGCTGAGCCAGGGCGAGAAGGACGGCTTCCGCGTCGCGGTCGAGCAATGCTGGAACCGCGGCTCGCTTTCGACCGAGGCCAGCCGCACCACGGTTTCGGTGCAATTCGCGATGGCCCCGGACGGCACGGTCGAAAAGGGCTCGCTGCGCATGATCGGCCATGAGGGCGGCTCGGACGCGGCGGCGAAACAGGCCTATGAGGCGGCGCGCCGGGCGATCCTGATGTGCGAGCGCGGCGGCTATGACCTGCCGCCCGAGAAATACAACCGCTGGAAGGATGTCATCATCGACTTCAACGCCAGCGGCGGCGCGCGGGTCCAGTGACATGGCGTCCCGCATGGCATCCCCCGGTGCGACACTCTATCCTGCAACCAAGACCTTGCGAGGGCGATTCATGTTGCGAAAATTTCTTCTGACTTCCGTGATGGCCCTTGCGGGCCTGGGGCTGGCCGCGCCGGTCCTGGCGCAGGACGGGCCGTTGCGGATCGAGATCACCGACGGGGTGATCGAGCCGATGCCCTTCGCCATCGCGCAGTTCCATGACGAGGGCGGCGCCGGCGAATACCTGCAGCAGGTGCAGAGCCTGATCGCCGCCGACCTGACCGGCACCGGCCTGTTCCGCGAGATCCCGGCCAGCGCCCATATCGCCCGGCCGGAAAGCTTCGAGGCGCCGGTCAGCTACGAGGACTGGAAGGCCATCAACGCCCAGGCGCTGATCACCGGCGCCGTCAAGGTTGAAGGCGGCAAGGTCGTGGTCAAGTTCCGGCTGTTCGACGTCTTTGCCGGCCAGCCGCTGGGCGACGGCATGCAGTTCGACGCCTCGACCGGCAACTGGCGCCGGGCCGCGCACAAGGCCGCCGACCAGGTCTATTCGCGGCTGACGGGCGAGGGGCCCTATTTCGACAGCCGCGTCGCCTTCGTGCAGGAAACCGGGCCCAAGGACGCGCGCCGCAAGCGCATCGGCATCATGGATTACGACGGCGCCAACGTGAAATGGCTGACCGACGATTCCACGCTGGTGCTGAAGCCGCGCTTCTCGCCCGACGGCTCACGGCTGCTCTACACCAGCTATGCCACCGGCTTCCCGCAGGCGATGATGATGGACGTGAACTCGCTGGCCGTGCGTCAGCTCAGCGCCGGCGGGCAGGGCACGATGAGCTTCTCGCCCCGCTTCTCGCCCGATGGGCGCTGGATCGTCTATTCGCTGGAACAGAACGGCAATACCGACATCTACCAGATGGACGCGGCCTCGGGCGCGCAGTGGGCGCTGACCAACGCCCCCTCGATCGAGACGTCGCCCAGCTACAGCCCGGACGGCACGCAGATCGTCTTCGAAAGCGACCGCTCGGGTTCGCCGCAGCTTTATGTCATGGGCGCCAATGGCGGCGAGCCGAAGCGGATCAGCTTCGGCGAGGGGCGCTATGGCACCCCGGTCTGGTCGCCGCGCGGCGACATGATCGCCTTTACCCGGCAGGTCGGCGGCAAGTTCCACATCGGCGTCATGCGCACCGATGGTTCGGAAGAAAAAATGCTGACGGAATCGTTCCTTGACGAGGGCCCGACTTGGGCCCCCAATGGGCGCGTCGTGATGTTCACGCGGGTGACGCCGGGCGGCGACGGCCAGCCGCGCCTGCATTCAGTGGATATCACGGGGCGCAACATGCGCCCGGTCAAGATCAATGGCGCGGCCTCGGACCCCGACTGGGGGCCGTTGCTGCCCTGAAGCGCGTGAGATGGACAGGATTATGAAAACTTTCATGAAAATTGCCGCGGTCGGCGCCATTCTCGCGCTGGCGGCGTGCGCCCGGCCGGCGCAGGACATGCAGGTCCAGGACCCCTATGCGGGGGCGGGCGGCGCGTCGGGCGTCGGCTCGGCCGTGCTGCCGGGCAGCGCCGAATATTTCAAGGCCAGCGTCGGCGACACGGTGCTGTTCCCGCTGGACCAGTCCACCCTGACCCCCGAGGCGCGGGTGACCCTGGCCAACCAGGCCGGCTGGCTGAACCAGAACCAAGGCTTCGCCGCGGTGATCGAGGGCCATGCCGATGAGCAGGGAACCCGCGAATACAACCTGGCCCTGGGCGCGCGGCGGGCGAATTCGGTGCAGGAATACCTGATCTCGCAGGGCGTGACACCGGGCCGGCTGCGCACCGTCAGCTATGGCAAGGAACGGCCGCTGGCGATCTGCTCGACCGAGGAATGCTTCACCAAGAACCGCCGCGCCGTGACCGTGGTCAGCCCCGGGGTGGGCATGTGATGGCCGGACGGGTTTTCCGCGGGCTGGTTCTGGCGGCGGGCTTCGCCCTGGCGGCCTGGCCGGCCGCGGCGCAGGACGCGCGGACCCTGGCCGATATCCGGGCCGAGCTGAGCCAGCTTTCGACCGACTTGCAGAACCTGCGCGCGCAGCTCGTGGCCTCGGGGCCTGCCGGCTTCGCGGCAGCGGGCGGCGACAGCGCCATCGACCGCATGAACGCCATGGAGGCGCGGCTGGCGCAGCTGACCGGCCAGACCGAGCAGCTGCAGAACCGCATCGACCGCATCGTCAAGGACGGCACCACCCGCATCGGCGATATCGAGTTCCGGCTCTGCGAGATGGAGGAGGGCTGCGACCTTGGCAGCCTGACCACGCCGCCGCCGCTGGGCGAGCAGGGGGGCGCGGCGCCGCTGCCCTCGTCGGACCAGCGGGGCGCATTGACCCAGCCAGCCACCCCCTCGGCCGGGGCCGCCACCGCGGCGGAAAAGGCCGATTTCGACCGGGCCCGGGAGGTGCTCGGTCAAGGTGACTTTCACCGTGCTGCGCAGCTCTTTGCGGCCATTGCCAAGACCCATGCCGGTGGTCCGCTGACCGCCGAGGCGCTGTTTCTGCGCGGAGCGGCGCTGGATGCCGCCGGCGATCTGGACGGCGCAGGCCTGGCCTGGCTGGAAAGCTTCGCCGCCAATCCCGACGGGCCGCAGGCGGCCGATGCGCTGCTGGGCCTGTCGCGGGCCATGTCCGCCAAGGGCGGGCCGCAGGAAGGCTGCTTCTATCTGCAGGAAATCACCAACCGCTTCCCGGCCTCGTCCCAGGCGGCCGAGGCGGAGAAGCGCAAGGCCGCCTCCGGCTGCGACGCGCTGATCGAAGGCTCGGTCGGCGATGCAGAGGAGGGCATGACCGCGGAAACCTTGCCGTCGGAAGGCCTGGACCCCGAGGCCGCCGCGGACCTCGCGGATGGCGGCTGACCCCGCCGCGGTCGAGGCGCGCGTCCATGCCGCGCTGGACCGCCTGGCCGGAAACCTGCCCCTGCTGGGGATCGCGCTGTCGGGCGGCGGCGATTCCACGGCGCTGCTGCATCTTGCCCATCGCTGGGGCCGCGCCCGCCTGTGGGCGGCGACGGTCGATCACGGGCTGCGCCCCGGTTCGGCGGCCGAGGCGCGGCAGGCCGGGCTTGCTGCCGCCGCGCTGGGCATCCGGCACGAGACCCTGACCTGGACCCGAGCCGGCGGCGGCAACCTGATGGCGGCCGCGCGCCAGGCGCGGCTGCGCCTGCTGGCGGATTGGGCGCGCCGCCACGGGCTGGCCGCGGTGCTGCTGGGCCATACGCTGGACGACCAGGCCGAGACCCTGCTGATGCGCCTTGGCCGCGGTGCCGGGGTGGATGGGCTGTCGGCCATGGCCGAGACGCGCCAGGCCTGCGGCATGACCTGGCTGCGGCCGATGCTGGGGGCCAGCCGGTCCGAGCTGCGGCAATGGCTGGCGGCGCACGGGCAGGGCTGGAGCGAGGATCCTTCGAACGAGAACGCGGATTTCGAGCGGGTGCGCATCCGCAAGGCCATCGCCGCGCTGGACCTGCCGCTGCAACAGCTCGGGCAATCGGCGGCGAATCTGGCCATGGCGCGGGACGCCTTGCAGGAATTCGCCGCCCAGGTCGCCGAGGGGGCCGAGGCCCGGGCCGGTTCGCTGGTCCTGCCACTGTCCCGCTTCCTGGCCGCCCCGACCGAGATCCGCCGGCGACTTCTTGTCGCAGGGCTGCGCTTCGTGACCGGCGCCGCCTATCCGCCCCGGCGCGAGCCGGTGCTGCAGGCGCTGGCCACGCTGGCCGAGGGCGGGCGGCTGACGCTGGACGGGGTGATCGCCGAGGCGCGGGGCGGGGTGCTGCGGCTGATCCGCGAACCCGCCGCGGCGGCGCGCAGCCCGGCG
>NZ_JAEHFP010000186.1 GCF_016446475.1 Paracoccus binzhouensis
CCTTACCCTCCGCCACTTGCCCTCGCGAAAGCGTTCTCCCGATCCCGCCGCGGCCGGATTTTCCCGTTGCTTTCGAGGGTTATGCGCGCTTGAATCACAGCCAGACGCGCAGGGGAATCCTTTTTGTCAACACAACCTAGGAGGAGACGCTGACATAGCGATCATTGAAGCAAACGAATTCAAGCTTGCGGGCAAGGAGTCTGCCATCCGTGGAAAACAGACCGATGGGCGCGCCGGGGAAATGATATTGCAGCTTGAACATCATTCCATTTGGCAAGGTCACGCTCTTGGGCGCATTCCTGACCCATTGCACGGACGCAGCCAGTGCCCAGAGTAGAAAAAGGAAGACCGGCAAAAGAAGCAGGTGATGAGCGAATTTGCGTAGCATTATCGTAGTTTCTTGGGGTCAAAGTAAATGCTGCGTTGGCGGTCTTTGAGCACTTCTGCCGAGAAACTCGCGGTCCATTCCCTGCTGATATCATAGGGTGTGCCACCCGTCTCGAAATCCATATCCACCGGATCCTCGAATTTATCGGTGAAATTGAACCTGCTTTCGCCGGAAATGCGGAGCATGTCGCCGCGAGCCTCAACGCCTCCCAAGAATAGCCCCTTGACCGTCCCCCACCCGTGAGAAAAAGCAACGCGACCGAAGTCGTAAGTGAACCGGCCCGGTTCCCGGCCCTCTGGCCGCATCAGCAATCTGCCCCGAAAGCCTGCGAAATGCACCTTCCGTGCCATCGCGATAGGCATATTGCTCGGCAATATCGCGCAAATGCCCAATCTCATCAAGGGTAACCGCCTGCCCGCCGCCAAAATAATCGTGATTCACGAAATCCAGGTTTTCCCAGCGAATGGTGTTCGGCGTGAATACGGATGTGAAGTCGTGAAACGCGAATTCTGTCTCGCCGGGGATATAGGGAACAGCCTCGCAGCGGCAATTGTAATCTTCGCCCGGAGGGCCTGTTGTGGGTGGATCGTCCCATGCAAAGACGCGGCCATCGTTCGCGCGATGCGTCATCCGCACACGATCATCGCCTTGGCAGCGCCAGACATACCGTGCCGTAGTCCCTGCCTGCTTCAGGGACAGGGGGGGATCGGGGTGCCGTTGCGCAGATACGCGCTGAAGGCAGTTCGATAGGCTTCCGTGTGGATCATGTTCATGCCGGGAACCTTCTATGCCGCGCGGCATCCTCCAACAGCAGATCACAAGATTCGGTTAACGATGCGTGCGTTGCGCGCCGTTGCTCACTCCACCACCCGCACGCCCACCGCCTCGCCCCAATGCGCGAAGGGCAGCACCCGCCCGTTCCGCCGGCTTTCCGCCACCAGATCCAGATCGACCACCGCCTTGACCCAGCCGGGCGCGTCCATCGCCCCCTCGGCCACCACGCCGCTTTCCGGCCAGAGCCCGTCCGGCGGCGCATAGATCGCCGCGGCGCCGCGGTTCTCGTCGATGGCGGGGGACCAGTCCACGTTGCCCACCGTCGGCGCCTGCACCACCACGCATTGGCTTTCCAGCGCCCGGGCCATGGCGCCGATGCGGACGCGGTTGTAGCCCGCCGCCGTGTCCGTGCAGGAGGGCACCAGCACCACCTCGGCCCCCGCCTCGGCCAGCGCCCGGCCCAGCAGCGGAAACTCGCTGTCATAGCAGATCAGCACGCCCAGCCGCCCGACGGGCGTGTCGAAGACCCGCAGGCCGGGCGCGCCGACCACGTTCCAGTCCTCGCGCTCGAACCGGGTCATCACCTGCTTGTCCTGATGGCCGATCCGCCCCTGCGGCCCGAACAGCACCGCGCGATTGACCGGGCGCGGCCCCTCGAAACAGGGCCCCGAGGCGGCGAGGATATGCAGCCCGTGCCGGGCCGCCAGCTCGGCATGCAGCGCGTCGCGCGCGGTTTTGTGGCGGGCGACTTCGTGGAGCGAGGCCTCGAGGTCGCCCGCCACCTCGGCCCCGCCCAGCGAGGCCAGCTCCATCGCGCCATATTCGGGAAAGACCAGCAGGTCGCAATCGGCGGCCTCCCCGACCCAGCGGGCAATCTTGGCGCGATAGGCGTCGAAATCCCGAAGCCAGTCGAAGGGATAGGCGGCGGCGGCGATCCTGACGGTCCGGGTCACAGGGGTTTCATCCAGAATTGCAGCGGCTTGCGCGAGGGCTGGTCCTCGCCGATGTCCTTCCATTCGAACTCGGCGACCACGCCGGGCAGCGGGGCATAGCCGCGCTTGCGCCAGAACCCGTCCAGCGGGCGGTAGTCACGCGGGCGCAGCGGGTGGCCCTCGGGGCGGAGCACGCGGCAGAAGGCGCTGTAGCGGCGGCCAAGCGCGCGGCCCTGCGCCTCGCGCCCGTCGAAGAAGGCGTGGCCGAGGCCATGGCCGCGATACTCGGGCAGCAGCACTGATTCCGCGCAATAGAAGATCTCGTCCAGCCGCTCGGGCTGGCCGGCGAAGGCGGCGGCGAAATCATCCGCGTGATCCTCCATCGGCGCCCCGGTCGCGGCACCGACCATGCGGTCGCCGTCCCAGGCCGCGACCACCACCGCGCCGGGCGACTGATAGGCGCGCAGGTAGTCGCGTTCGTATTCCAGGTCGCCGTCATAGAGATAGGGCCAGTCGCGGAACACCGCGATGCGCAGCCGCGCCAGGTCGTCCAGCACGGATGCCACGGCATCCCCGGTCAGGCTTTCGGTGCGGATCACGCCGAGACCTGCCGCGTCCAGTCGGCGAGGTTGTAATAGGTCGTCACCCGCGCGATCTTGCCGTCCCGGATGGTGAAGAAGGCGCCGGCGGGCAGCACGTAGGTCTGGCCCTTCGCCTCGGGCAGGCCCTCGTCGGTGGCCAGATAGGTGCCGTTGACCACGAATTCCGCCGCCGCGCGGTCGCCGGCCTCGTTGGCGAAGATCACCATGTCGGTCAGTTCCTCGCGATAGCTGCGGGTCATGTGGGCGTTGAACTCGGCGAACCTGTCCTTGCCGCGGCGGATGCCGCCCTCGTTGACGTGGTGTTCCACCTCGTCGTGCAGATAGCCCAGCATCTCGTCGGTACGGCCGGCGTTGAAGGCGTCGTAATAGGCGGCGATCAGGGCCTTGGTATCCATCGGAACCTCCTTGTTTCGCCCCGTCTAGCGCGGGCGGCGGGCCGCGTCACCTCCGCCCTTTGGCGGAGGCCCGACCATCCACCGATCCTGACGCATTATTCCCATCGCCGGGCGGCTGGTGTAGCCAGAGGCAGCAAATAGGGGGACATGCCATGGTGACGATGCCCGCGCGGCGGATCGACTGCTTCAAGGCCTATGACGTGCGCGGCCGGCTGGGCTCCGAGCTGGACGAGGATGTCGCCTGGCGCATCGGCCGCGCCTTCGCGCAGGTGCTGGGCGCGCGGCAGGTGATCGTCGGCCGCGATTCGCGCGCCACCTCGCCGGACCTGGCGGCGGCGCTGATCCGGGGGCTGAATGACGGCGGCGCCGATGTCCGCGACCTGGGCCTGGCCGGCACCGAGGAGATGTATTTCGCCACCGCGCATTTCGGCGCCGATGGCGGCATCGAGGTGACGGCCTCGCACAATCCGATCGACTATAACGGCATGAAGCTGGTGGGCCGCGGCGCCGCGCCGCTGGACCCTGAGGGGGATTTCGCGACCCTGGCGGCGCTGGCGCAATCGGGCGCGTTTGCCGAACCGGCGCGCCGGGGCGGGACGCGGGACTTTCCCGAGGCGCGGGCGGTCTATGCCCGGGCGCTGGCCGATTTCATCGACGTCTCGGCGCTGCATCCGCTGACCGTGCTGGTCAATGCCGGCAACGGCACCGCTGGCCCGACCTTCGACGCCATCGCCGCCGAGCTCGAGCGGCGCGGCGCGCCCCTGCGCTTCATCCGCATCAACCACCAGCCCGACCCGGCCTTCCCGAACGGCATCCCCAATCCGCTGCTGCCGGAAAACCAGCCGATGACCGCGGAGGCGGTGCGCGATCATGGCGCCGACCTGGGCGTGGCCTGGGACGGCGATTTCGACCGCTGCTTTTTCTTCGACGCGCAGGGAAACTTCATCCCCGGCGAATATGTCGTCGGCCTGCTGGCCGCGGCCTTCCTGGAAAAGCACCCGGGCGAGAAGATCGTGCATGATCCGCGCGTGGTGCTGAATACCCGCGACGTGATCGCCGGCGCCGGCGGGCAGGCGGTGCAGGCCCGCACCGGCCATGCCTTCGTCAAGCGCGCCATGCGCGAATCGGGCGCGATCTATGGCGGCGAGATGTCGGCGCATCACTATTTCCGTGACTTCCATTTCGCCGACAGCGGCATGGTGCCCTGGTTGCTGGTGGTCGAGCTGGTCAGCCGCAAGGGCATCAGCCTGGGCGAATTGCTGGCCGAGCGGATGCGCGCCTTCCCCTCCTCGGGCGAGATCAATTTCCGCCTCGACGATCCGGCTGCGGCCATCGACCGGGTGGTGGCGCATTTCGCGCCGCAGGCGATCCGCCGCGACGAGACCGACGGCATCAGCCTGGAGTTTCCCGACTGGCGCTTCAACCTGCGCCGCTCGAACACCGAGCCGGTGGTGCGGCTGAACGTCGAATCGCGCGGCGATGCCGGACTGGTGGCGGCGAAGCGCGCCGAGATCGAGGGCCTGCTGGCCGGGTCCTAGGTTGTGTTGACAAAAAGGATTCCCCTGCGCGTCTGGCTGTGATTCAAGATCATCTCTACGTGGGAGGTGACCTTGGCACGCAA
>NZ_JAEHFP010000187.1 GCF_016446475.1 Paracoccus binzhouensis
ATACGAATGCATCTGCAAGATCTGGACATCAGAGCCCGACAGATTCATCCTAAACCCGATCCAACAGATGCCGGGACTGAACAGCTAGGCCGGGGGATCGACAGTTCAAGGGGGCGCAAGGGCCCCGGATGTCGCCCGTCCGGAACCCGCGCGGCAGGCCGGGATCAGTGCCGGAACCGCGGGGTCAGGAACAGGATCCGGGCTTCCGGCTCGGCCTCGCCTTCCCGCGGCGGCAGCGGCCGTTCCTCGACATGCGGGCTGCTGGCCTGCAGCACGTCCAGCATGTCGGGAAAGCCATGCGCCACGTCCGGCATCCCGGCGATCTCATAGGCGCTTTGCCCCAGCCCGGCATAATGGACGATGGTGCCGCCCCCGCGCGTCAGCCGCGCCGCGAAGAAGGCGCAGGAGATCAGGCATTCATCGCCGATCTGGCGCGACTCGCCCCGCCTGGCCCGCCTTTGCGCCGCGTCCATCAGTCGCACCGTCAGCCGGTCGGGCGCGATCGGCCGGTGCATGTAGCGGGCCAGGGTGGTGGCAAGGTGGAACTCCAGCTCCGAGGACAGCGCGACCTGGCTTTCGCGCATCCCCTCGATCACCAGATCCCGGGCGGCGGATAGATATGTGTCCATCATGGAACCCTCGGCGTCGCTCCGAACTTCATGTCCATAAGGAAAAGTTTGGCGCGGCCCCGATGCAGGTCAAGCCCCCGCACTGGTCCGAGGCAGCTGAAATCACAGGATATTGCGCGCCTGCATCAGGATTCTGGCAGCAGTCCGGCGCGAGTGCTGAAAATTTTTTCCCCGACCCCCTTGAAACCCGCGGCCCGCCTGCCAATTCATTGGTCGCGTGATGCCAACCGGGTCACGCAGGCCCCGCTCCGGCCTTCTGGGCTGGGGCGGAGGAACCGCTCAGAATCTGTTTGTCCATGAGGAGAACGATATGACGTTCCGTCCACTCCATGACCGTATCCTGGTCCGCCGCATCGATGCTGAGGAAAAGACGGCAGGCGGCCTGATCATCCCCGACAGTGCCAAGGAAAAGCCGCAGGAGGGCGAGGTGCTTGCCGTCGGCCCTGGCCTGCGCAACGAAAGCGGCGCGCTTGCCCCGCTGGACGTCAAGGTCGGGGACCGGGTGCTGTTCGGCAAATGGTCGGGCACCGAGATCCGGCTCGACGGCGAGGATCTGCTGATCATGAAGGAAAGCGACGTGATGGGCGTGATCGAAGGCACGGCGGCCGCGAAGAAGGCCGCCTGAGGATCGCGCCCCACGAATTCGCCCAGGAATGCCATAGAGGAGTGAGCCAATGGCAGCGAAAGAAGTCAAGTTCAACAGCGACGCGCGCGACCGGATGCTGAAGGGTGTGAACATCCTGGCCGATGCGGTGAAGGTGACGCTGGGCCCGAAGGGCCGCAACGTGGTGATCGACAAGTCCTTCGGGGCGCCGCGCATCACCAAGGACGGGGTCTCGGTCGCCAAGGAGATCGAACTGGCCGACAAGTTCGAGAACATGGGCGCGCAGATGGTGCGGGAAGTGGCCTCGCGCACCAATGACGAGGCCGGCGACGGCACCACCACCGCCACCGTTCTGGCCCAGGCCATCGTCAAGGAGGGCATGAAGGCGGTGGCCGCCGGCATGAACCCGATGGATCTGAAGCGCGGCATCGACCTGGCGACCGCCAAGGTCGTCGATGCGATCAAGGCCGCCGCCCGCCCGGTCAACGACAGCTCGGAAGTCGCCCAGGTCGGCACCATCTCGGCCAATGGCGAGGCCTTCATCGGCCAGCAGATCGCCGAGGCCATGCAGCGCGTCGGCAACGAGGGCGTGATCACCGTCGAAGAGAACAAGGGCATGGAGACCGAGGTCGAGGTCGTCGAGGGCATGCAGTTCGACCGCGGCTATCTCTCGCCCTATTTCGTGACCAATGCCGACAAGATGATCGCCGAGCTGGAGGATGCCTACATCCTGCTGCACGAGAAGAAGCTCAGCTCGCTGCAGCCGATGGTGCCGCTGCTGGAATCGGTGATCCAGTCGCAGAAGCCGCTCTTGATCGTGGCCGAGGACGTGGAAGGCGAGGCGCTGGCCACGCTGGTGGTCAACAAGCTGCGCGGCGGACTGAAGATCGCCGCGGTGAAGGCGCCGGGCTTCGGCGACCGCCGCAAGGCCATGCTGCAGGACATCGCCATCCTGACCGGCGGCCAGGTGATCTCGGAAGACCTGGGCATGAAGCTCGAGAATGTCACCATCGACATGCTGGGCCGGGCCAAGAAGATCTCGATCAACAAGGACAACACCACCATCGTCGACGGCGCCGGCGAGAAGGCCGAGATCGAGGCCCGGGTGTCGCAGATCCGCCAGCAGATCGAGGAGACCACCTCGGATTACGACCGCGAGAAGCTGCAGGAGCGTGTGGCCAAGCTGGCCGGCGGCGTGGCGGTGATCCGCGTCGGCGGCATGACCGAGGTCGAGGTCAAGGAGCGCAAGGACCGCGTCGATGACGCGCTGAACGCGACCCGGGCGGCGGTCCAGGAGGGCATCGTGGTCGGCGGCGGCGTGGCGCTGGTGCAGGGTGCCAAGGCGCTGGAAGGGCTGACGGGCGCGAATTCGGACCAGGAGGCCGGGATCGCGATCATCCGCCGGGCGCTGGAGGCGCCGATGCGCCAGATCGCCGAGAATGCCGGCGTGGACGGCGCGGTGGTTGCGGGCAAGGTGCGCGAATCGACCGACAAGGCCTTCGGCTTCAACGCCCAGACCGAGGAATATGGCGACATGTTCAAGTTCGGGGTGATCGACCCGGCGAAGGTGGTGCGCACGGCGCTGGAGGACGCGGCCTCGGTCGCGGGCCTGCTGATCACCACCGAGGCGATGATCGCCGAGAAGCCCGAGCCGAAGGCTCCGGCCGGCGGCATGCCCGACATGGGCGGCATGGGCGGCATGATGTAATCGGCCCGCGCCTGTCGCGAGAGAACCGAGGCCGTCCCGAAAGGGGCGGCCTTTTGCATGGGAGGCCACGGGAAGGAAGGCGCCGGGAGCTGCATGGCAGGCTGTGATTCAGGAGCGTCTTTCCTTGGGAGGTGGCTTTGGCGCGCTACCTGCTTTCCGACGACGAATGGGCATTTCTTGAAGGCTTCCTCCGGGCCGTCCGGCATCCGAACGGGCGCAAGCCCGCAGATCATGGCCTTGTTCTGGGTGGCGTTTTCTGGAGTGAGGCGTGAGCCGCCACCGGTTCGAGGCCACGCCGAACACGGACCGGCGCGCCTTGGCGGAACCTGCCGGAAGAGTTCGGCAGGCGGTTCTTGGTCCATCGCCAGTTTCGTCGCTGGACGCTGGCCGGGCTCTGGGAGCAGATCACGGAGGCCCTGAACGAGAGCAGGCTGGTCCCCGACGCCCTGCAGATGGTCTACAGCACCGTGGTCCGCGCCCACCATCATGCGGCAGTCGCAAAAGGGGGATTCCGAAAGAGGTTCTTGGCCGTTCGCGAGCGTCCGGTGGGAAAACGATCCACTGGATCGTTTTCTGGACCATCTTCCACTTCACGACCAAGATCCATCTCCGCGTCAATGGCGCGGGCCTCCGATGAGGTCGGACATCACCCCGGGGCAGACGTCGGACTGTCTGGGCTTCGACTTGGTCATGGACGACAACCTGCCCGAGCCTTGCGTCCTGCTGGCCGATCGCGGCTATGACTCTGACAAGGTTCGTAAAGCCATGGCGGCGCGCAACGTCATGCCGGTGGTCTTGATGCGCAAGTCCCGCAGGCTCCGTGTCGCTGTCGACCGAAGGCTCTACCGATTGCGGAACCTCGTCGAGCGCTGCTTCAACAAGCTGAAGAACGCCCACCCGCTACGACAAGACGCCGAAAGCGTCCTGGGCTCATCGACATCACGTCAATCCGCCTCTGGCTCCGCCATGTGTCGACATGACCTAATCGACAATGAGAGAAACCAGATCCGCATCATCCGTCGGCGAAAGCGGCGTTTCAAAGAAAACCTTGTTCCGGGCGATTCGTTCATCGCTCCAATCCCACCAGCGGATGCCAAGCATCTGCTCGATCACCGCCGGACTGAACCGATATCGGATCTCCCGTGCCGGATTTCCACCGACGATTGCAAAGGCCGGGACAGGCTTGACCACGGTCGAGCCGGCGCCGATGACCGCCCCGTGCCCCACCGTTACACCGGAAAGCACGCTGACCTTATCGCCGATCCAGACATTGTGCCCGATTTCGATCGGTCCTCTCGTAACACCGACAGACATGAATCCGAATCGTGAGTTCAGCCATAATTGCTGATTGGGGAGATCTGTCCTGTGGTTTCCCGAAAGCAGGGCGACATAGCGCCCAAACGCGCAATATTTTCCAATCATGACCCGCCCGCGCGCGGCAAATGGCCCGTTGATCGATGTGTATTTTCCACATCGAGCATTTCCCTTGATGTCCCAAGAACTGTGTGGACCGCGGATGTTCCCGGTCCGCAAGGCCGCCGGGTCATCGAGCTTATGAAACTGGCGCAACTCCTCGGCGGAGAAAAGCGTAGGTTGTGTTGACAAAAAGGATTCCCCTGCGCGTCTGGCTGTGATTCAAGATCATCTCTACGTGGGAGGTGACCTTGGCACGCAAT
>NZ_JAEHFP010000188.1 GCF_016446475.1 Paracoccus binzhouensis
TACGACAAAACCGCAGACAGTTTCCTCGGCTTCATCGACATCGCCTGCATCAGGCTCTGGCTTCGCCATTTGTCAACATGACCTACAACTACTTCAAAACCGCCGGGTATGAGGCCGATTGAGTGCAACAGGCTCTAGCCTGAAGTCATCAGTTGGTATTTTTTCTTATGGCCCTGGGCTGTTAAGGTGTGGTCTGAAGTCGTTTAATAACGCTTGCCAGACTCCGAATGCGGCCAGTGATGTATATGCCACTAAACAGCAGATTCTCTGCTCAAACGTAGAAAATTAAAATGCCGCCTTCTACACGCCTTGGCGATATCGGCTCCGGCCATGGCTGCCATTTCCCGCCAACGCCGAGCATCGAGGCGTCGCCGGATGTGAGCATCGACGGGATTGCGGCGGTGCGTCAGGGCGATGCCTATGCGCCCCATGCGTGCCCGAGCTGCCCGGCCCCGGCGCATCCGCGCGCGCTGTCGGGCGGATCAGGATCGGTGTTCATCAATGGTAAGCCGGCCGGCCGTGTCGGGGATGCGATTTCCTGCGGAGGCGCAGCAGACGAAGGTTCTTCATCTGTGTTCATCGGAGATTGACCAAGCCGCACCTTGCTGGAAATCACAACCCACTATCCGCGTTCAGTTTTCGTTCTTTACGACGTAGTGACAGCACGCTCCAGGCATGGTATGAAAAAGCCATACCAGAGGAGGGATCCGCACATGGCCACCGTGGCAAAGCGCACCGTCAGCCTACCACCCGAACATACCGCCTTCATTGACGAACTGGTTGCCTCGGGCACCATCGGTAACCTCCTTTGAAGAAGGTCAAAATGTAGCGACATAAAAGATCAACGGCACCAAATCCGCGCCAGAGCCCTTATTCCACGCCGGTCAATACCCCGGAGTCTTCATCGAGCATTGCTTCGCCATCCATACTCAGGATGGCGTGGCGCTGGAGGCTTTCGCCGAGGCCATTCGCAAGACCGGTCCCGAGCGCGTCCTGCTCTCGACCGATTTCGGCCAGGTGAACAGCGATCCCTTCCCCGAGGGCTCGGTTCGCTACGCGATGGAGCTGGGCGCAAGGCTGGACGGGGTGGTGTCGCGGACCGATTTCCTGGCGATGTTTTCGGACAATGGCAGGCAAGCTCTGGCAGGCCGCTGAAATAGGTGCAGTATCCGAGATCGGGAAAGGCGCTATCTGTGCTCAACCGCCACACTTTCAGCCTGGGCAGCCTGGATAAGAGCCGCATCCAGACTGGTCAGGGAAGAGCCCTGACGCAACGCCAGTTCCAGATAGAGCGCATCATAGACCGTCAGGCCATGGCGGCGGGCCAGATCCATCACCACCGAATGCGCCGGCCTGGTATCCAGCCGCACCCCAAAGGCATCCACCGCCTCGATGATCTGCTCGGCGGCGCCTGCCGGCAGCCGCCCTCGTCGCTCGTTGACGACCAAGATATTACGCAGCTCGGCCCACAGCAACCAGGGAGCGCCGATTTCCTCGTGTCTCTCGGCCAGAGAAGCCAGGTCCACGCCAGACTCATCCGGCATGACCCACGCAATCAACGCCGAAGCATCGATGACCAGCATCAGCGGCGGCCTTCGTCGCGCGCCGAAAGAATATCGTCGATTCCAAGCCGCACATCTCTTGCCGCGAGCCTGTTGCGCAATTCAGCCATACGAAGCAGGGCGGCGGCACGGTCATTGCTTGCTGGAGGCACCAAGCGAGCGACGGGCTGGCCGCGCCGGGTAATCGTCACCGTCTCGCCTGCCTTTGCGGCAGCAAGAAGTTCCGACAGATGCGTTTTGGCCTCGAAGGCACCGATCTCGCGCATGCGAATCTCCATCAACTGGTTTGAAATCTAGTCTGATTGCAGATCTTTTTCAAGCATCCCAGCCAGCATAGAGTCAGAATCCTAAAAGCTGTGTCAGCAACAAAGGACAGGAACGTGTCGACTATCGCTGAAGACAGAGCAAATTACGTTATGGCGCACTACTGTGCCATGGCCGAAATCAACATCATGCTCAAAGCGCAGATTTCCGCAGGAACCGTCACAACCGCCGAGGACGCCTTGGACCTCGTTAGAAGCCTGCTCGGACAACTTGAAGCCGAAGCTTGGGCCTTGGATCGAAAAAGAGCCGAAGATGTGGCCCGGCAAGTCATCCTGGAAGCCGATGATCCTCGATCATATCTGCGGGGCGAGAACAGGGTCTCGAAAAGAAAGGCCAATTAGTCCGGCAGAATAACCCTTACGGTCTTGATTTTGCATGCTGAATCTGCGGTTTTGTTCGCTTTGGATTGCAGAGTTTCATATGCTTTGGCCAGAAACCCTGCAATTTCCGGTCGCCCATGAAGCCCCATTCCCGCGCCCCTGAACAGGATGACCTGCTCCGCCCACGACTGGTCGATATGATCGATGCGCGCCACGAGCTGGTGAAGCTTGCGGCACTGATCAACTCGACGTTTTTTGAACGGAAATCCGCCGCCTTGCCGGTGGCCTCGGCATCGGTCTTGCCGTGCTTCCAGGTGCCCAAGGGGTTCCAGCCGGTCAGGTTCGCCACCCACATGTCGAAGCCGCCGAGCGCCAGGCTGGCCCAGAGCCCCAGCTTCGACCAGAGCGGCTTGACGTTGCGGACCGGCTTCAGGTCGCGGGCGATGGGGCCCTTGCGCACCTCGGCCTCGTAATCGGTCAGCTCGTCGCCCGCGCGGCCCGCGGCGATGGCCGCCGCCGCCGCCTCGGCCGCGGCGATGCCGGACAGCATGGCGTTGTGGTTGCCCTTGATGCGCGGCACGTTCACCAGCCCGGCCGAGCAGCCCAAGAGCGCCGCGCCCGGCACGGTCAGCTTCGGGATCGACTGCCAGCCGCCCTCGGAGATGGCGCGGGCGCCATAGGCGACGCGCTTGCCGCCCTCCAGCAGGTCCGCGACCAGCGGATGGTGCTTGAAGCGCTGGAACTCCATGTAGGGATAGAGATAGGGGTTGGCATAGTTCAAGTGCACGACGAAGCCGACCAGCACCTGGTTGCCCTCAAGGTGATAGATGAAGCTGCCGCCGCCGGCGTTCTTGCCCAAGGGCCAGCCCATCGTATGCGTCACCGTGCCGGGCTTGGCCTTGGCCGGGTCGATCTCCCAGATCTCCTTCATGCCGAGGCCGAATTTCTGCGGCTCATGGCCGGCCGAGAGGTCGTATTGCGCGATCAGCTCCTTGGCGAGCGAGCCGCGCACGCCCTCGCAGATCAGCACGTATTTGCCGCGCAGCTCCATGCCGGGCTCGTAGCCCGGGCCGGGGGTGCCGTTGGCATTCAGCCCCATCTCGCCGGCGACGACGCCGACCACGCGGCTGCCCTCATAGACCAGCTGCGAGCAGGCCATGCCGGGGAAGATTTCCACTTCCAGCGCCTCGGCCTGTTCGGCGAGCCAGCGGCAGACATTGCCCATGGAGACGATATACTTGCCGTGGTTCGACATCAGGGGCGGCATCGGCCAGTTCGGCACCCGGACCTGGCCATGCGGGCCGAGGATGTAGAAATTGTCCTGGGTGACTTCGGTTTCGACCGGGGCGCCCCTGATCTGGTGGGATTAAAGCGATTTCCGACTACACTCGACAGCATGCGAAGGTTGAGGTAGCGTTGAGGTGCCGCCATACAATCTATTTCAGCTACAATCAAAAATGCCCTCGGATCGATGACAGATCAATGAAAAGCCCAATCGCGCCAACCAATCGGCCGAAAGAAATCGCTATCCTCGTAACGCTTTGCAAAGTCGGACTGAAGTTGCTCAGAAGCTCGCGACAAGAAGACCTTGGCGCATGATTTATCCATCTGGTCATAAACATCGAGTGCCTTCCCAACAATTTCCTTGAATGCCCGCTCATCCATTCGGTTGCCAAGCCTGACGCCGAGAATCGACGGAAACACTTGATCATAGCTAATTTTGACTTGCGTAGCAGATGGGAGGTTCGCGAGAAAATGCAAAATGAACTCGGGCTGCATCATATAGCGAGCCCGTTTTTGCGCAACCAGACTGCCGGTAGCATCTTGAAGCCGGGACTGTTGCGTCAGCCACCAAGCTTTATAGCCAAATGGATTCTCTCCAGCGCGCTCATGCTCACAGACCGCCGATGATAGACGCGCAGTACGGTATCGGCAGCATTTCGTGAAAGGATACGTTCTCTTTCCTCCTCTCGTCCAACTTTACCTCGGGCATCAAAAATGGCGTCTCCAAGTCGGGCAACCTCGCTCGGGTCTATTCCCGCCAGCATCTCCCTTTCATCTTCAAACTGGAATCCAAATTCATTGACAAGGTAGGCTCTCAGTTCGTCTCGCGATCTGTCATTACCAAGATCAGAAACAGTGACGAAGCTTCCGAGGTACCTCGACCAGTCCAGAGGCTTCCGTCCGGCCTCCAAGTCAGAAAAACGCGCATAGAAGCATGCCCGAATCAGAATCTTGCCAATCTGACTGATCAGGTCTGGAGTGAGATGGTTGTGAATTGCTTGGTAATTATTTCGATACTCTCCGACATTCCCCAAGTGGCCCGCCGCTTGACTTCAAGATCGCCTGATTTTGCTCGCTGGGCAAGCGTTTTTCGCCCCGAGCGGTGTC
>NZ_JAEHFP010000189.1 GCF_016446475.1 Paracoccus binzhouensis
CGACGATGGCCGAGAGCGTCCAGTCGGCCGGGCGTGCCGCGGCCTCGGCCACGGCCTGCGGCCCCGCCGCCGCCTCGATGCTGCTGCCGGCCAGCGCAGCGCGCAGCTCGGACAGCTTCTCGGGCCAGGCGGTGACGGCGATCCCGGCGCGCAGGGCGCGGGCCATCTGGGCCAGGCGGGCGACATTGGCGCCGCCGGTCAGGGCAACGGTGCGGAAGGCATCCGGCCCGCCGGCCCGCATCAACAGGTCGAATGCGCTTTCACCGACCGATCCGGTCGCGCCCAGCACCGATACGCTGCGCATCGTCTCAGCCTCCGATCACCGGCAGAAGGTTCGCCATCAGCAGGACCAGCGCCAGCAGCAGCGCCCCCGACATGGCGTCGAAACGGTCCAGCGCCCCGCCATGGCCGGGGATCAGCTCGGAACTGTCCTTGGCCCCGACCCGGCGCTTGAGCCAGCTTTCGGCGATGTCGCCGAACTGCCCGGCCACCGCGACCAGCGGCCCGGCGACCAGCACCGCCCAGCCCGCCAGCCCGGCGACCAGCAGCACCAGCCCCAGCAGCAGCGCCCCGACCCAGCCGGCGATGGTGCCGCTCCAGGTTTTCTTGGGACTGATCGCCGGCCAGAAGCGCGGCCCGCCCAGCTTGCGGCCGACGAAATAGCCCAGCACGTCCGAAAGCACCACCGTGCCCACCACCCATAGCAGCGTCGGCAGGCCCATCACCTCGTGGATCACCACCAGCGCATAGCCGGCGCCGAAGATGGCCAGGGTGAACAGCAGATAGGCCGGCCGCTCATGCTCATGCGTGCCGTGCCAGCCGGCGATCATCGGCACCAGCACCAGCGCCATCGGCCAGTCGCCGGGCAGCACCAGCATCGCCAGCATGACCAGCCCGGCCAGGATGCCGATCAGCACCGGATGGCGCGGGCTGTGGAATTCCGGGTGGCGCCAGCCGGTCAGCCGCGCCAATTCCCACATCATCAGGCCGATCACCGCCGCGACGCCCAGGCGCAGCCACAGGCCGGAGGACAGCAGCAGCACCAGCCCCAGCGCCGCCAGCACCAGGCCCGAGACGACGCGGGGCCACAGATCGGCCCATTTGTCGCGTCCCCGCTGCAAGGCGCCGCGCAGGCGGCTTGGCTGCGGCCTGTCCCCGGTCATGCGCTGCCGAAGCGCCGCTCGCGCAGCCCGAAGCGGTCGAGGATCTCGGCCAGATGCTCGGGCGTGAAATCCGGCCAGAGCGTCTGGGTGAACTCGTATTCGGAATAGGCCGCCTGGAAGGGCAGGAAATTCGAGGTCCGCGTCTCTCCGCTGGTGCGGATCACTAGGTCGGGGTCGGGATGGCCGGCAGTGTCCAGGCAATCGGCCAGGTCGGCCTCGGTCGGCTCGGCGATCTCGCCGCGGGCGATGCGCGCGGCCAGCCGCGCCGCCGCCCGGGTCAGCTCGTCCCGGCCGCCGTAATTGATCGCCACCGTCAGGTTCAACCGGGAGTTCCCGGCGGTGCGCGCCTCGATCCCGGCCATCAGCCGCTGCAGCTTGGGGTCCAGCCGCTCGCGCCCGCCGATGAAGCGCATCCGCACGCCCTCGGCCGAGAGCCCGTCGGCCTCGCGCTCGATATAGCGGGCGAAGATGCCCATCAGGCCCAGCACCTCCTCGGTCGAGCGCTTCCAGTTCTCGGTCGAGAAGGCATAGACCGTCAGCCAGTTCACCCCCAGGTCCGGGCAGGCGCGCACGATCTGCTTGACGCGCTCGGCGCCGCGGCGGTGGCCGACCAGGCGCGGCCAGCCCCGGTTCTTGGCCCAGCGGCCGTTGCCATCCATGATGATGGCGACGTGACGGGGCCGCTGGTCCCCCCCGGCGGATTGCGACAGGCTGGCTGCGGTTTCGGCCATCAGGTCAGACCTGCATGATTTCGGCTTGCTTCGCCTCGAGCGCCTGGTCCACCGAGGCGATCATCTTGTCGGTCAGCTCCTGCACGGCCCCTTCCCAGAACTTCTGGTCGTCCTCGGACATGCCCGAGGACTTGGCCTTCTTGATCTGGTCCATGCCGTCGCGACGCACGTTGCGGATGGCGACGCGGGCATGCTCGGCATATTGTGCGGCGACGCGGGTCAGCTCGCGCCGGCGCTCCTCGTTCAGCTCGGGGATCGGCAGCATGATGATGGTGCCGTTGAGCTGCGGGTTGATGCCCAGGCCCGATTCGCGGATCGCCTTCTCGGCCTTGCCGACCAGCGCCTTGTCCCAGATGTTGATCGTGACCATGCGCGGCTCGGGCACGTTGACCGTGCCGATCTGGTTGATCGGCGTGGGCGAGCCATAGGCGTCGACCATGATCGGCTCGACCATGCTGGCCGAGGCGCGGCCGGTGCGCAGCGACGCGAATTCATGGCGCAGGGATTCCATCGCGCCCTTCATGCGGCGTTCCAGGTCGTCGGTGTCGATCTCGATCTCGTCGGACATGCTCGGTCATGGCCTCTGTGCTGTGGTTTTCAGCGCTTTTAGCCGAGCGGCGCCCGCATGGCAAAGCCTATACGGGCATTTTACCCATGCACGCGCGTATATGTGCCGCTGCCGGCCAGAATCCCCCGGAAACCGCCCGGCTCGTCCAGCGAGAAGACGATGATCGGCAGGTCGTTGTCGCGCGCCAGCGCGATGGCCGAGGCATCCATCACCCCCAGGTGCTTCTGCAGCACCTCGTCATAGGTCACATCGTCATAGCGCTTGGCATCCGCGAACTTGTTCGGGTCCTTGTCATAGACGCCATCGACCTTGGTGCCCTTGAAGATCGCCTCGCAGTTCATCTCGTTGGCGCGCAGCGTGGCGGCGGTGTCGGTGGTGAAATAGGGGTTGCCGGTGCCGGCGGCGAAGATGCAGACGCGCTTCTTCTCCAGGTGGCGGACGGCGCGGCGGCGGATATAGGGCTCGGCCACCTCGTCCATGCGGATCGCGGAAATCACCCGGGTGTGGATCTTCAGCGCCTCCAGCGCCGCCTGCATGGCCAGCGCGTTCATCACCGTGGCCAGCATCCCCATGTAATCGGCGGTCGCCCGCTCCATGCCCTGGGCGCTGCCCTGCAAGCCGCGGAAGATGTTGCCGCCGCCGATGACCATGCAGATCTCGACGCCCATGTCATGGACGGATTTGACCTCTTGCGCGATGCGGGCGACGGTCGGCGGGTGCAGGCCGTAGCCCTGGTCCCCCATCAGCGCCTCCCCCGAAATCTTCAGCATCACGCGCGAGTATTTTCCGGGGATCTGGGACGCGCTTTCCGACATGGGTTCACCTTTTCGCGACGGTTTCATTGCCGGGCAAAATGTCGCAAACAGGGGCCATGTTCAACCGCCGCCTTCCCAGGTCGCCATGACCCCGCGTCACGAGCTTCCGGCCGGACTCGATCCGGGCCGCCACGTGCTGATCGCCGGGCCCACCGCCAGCGGCAAATCCGCCCTGGCGCTGCGGATCGCCGAGACGCAGGGCGGCACCGTGGTCAATGCCGATGCGCTGCAGGTCTGGTCCTGCTGGCGGGTGCTGACCGCCCGCCCCACGGCCGAGGACGAGGCCCGCGCCCCCCATGCGCTTTACGGCCATGTCGCGCCGGAGCGGCTTTATTCCGTGGGCGAATGGCTGGCCGAGGTCGCAGCGCTGCGCGGCCGGCTGATCGTGGTCGGCGGCACCGGGCTATACCTGAACGCGCTGACCCGCGGCCTGGCGGTGATCCCGCCGACGCCGGCCGAGATCCGCGCCCGCGCCGACGCGCTTCTGCGCGAACCCGACGGACTGGCGCAGATGATCGCCGGGCTCGATTCGCCGACCCGCGCGCGCATCGACCTGAAGAATCCCGTGCGCGTGCAGCGCGCCTGGGAGGTTCTGGAAACCACCGGCCGCGGCATCGCCGCCTGGCAGGCCGAGACGCCGGCGCCGCTGATCGCGCCCGGGGCCGCGCATCGCCTGGTGCTGCAATCCGATCGCGACTGGCTGGCCGGGCGCATCGCCCGGCGCTTTCGCCTGATGCTGGAGCAGGGCGCGCTGGAGGAGGTGCGGGCGATGCTGCCGCATTGGAACCCCGCCGCGCTTTGGGCCAAGGCCATCGGCGCGCCCGAGCTGGTGGCGCATCTGCAGGGCGCGCTCGGCCTCGACGAGGCGGTCGAACGGGCGATCACCGCCACCCGGCAATATGCCAAGGCGCAGCGCAGCTTCTTTCGCAACCGGATGCGCGACTGGCACGGGATCGAGGCCGGCCGCTGAGTCGTCACCGAAAAGAGACATATTAAACTTTTAGCAACCATAAGCTGTGTAAACCCTTCGGGAACTCACGTCCGGAGTCTAGGTTGTGTTTATGGATCTGCTGAAAGCCGCGCCCTTATGAACAAAGCCTTTCGCGCCTTCGACAGCACCGATTCCGATCCCGCGCTGGCCCGGCTGCGGGCGGCCGGCATCACTGCGCCGGGGATCATGGAACCGGCCGAGCACGACCCCAGGTTGCAGCGGGAACCCGCCCAGCAGCCGGGAACCGCGCCGGTGGCAAAGCCCGCGGTGCTTGCCCCCATCGTGGCCGGCGCGGCTGCGCCGG
>NZ_JAEHFP010000019.1 GCF_016446475.1 Paracoccus binzhouensis
ACACCGCTCGGGGCGAAAAACGCTTGCCCAGCGAGCAAAATCAGGCGATCTTGAAGTCAAGCGGCGGGCCACTTGGGGAATGTCGGATCACTACGACCAGATCTTCACCGCCCATGGCGTGATCATGATCTTCTTCGTGGCCATGCCCTTCGTCACCGGGCTGATGAACTACGTCGTGCCGCTGCAGATCGGCGCGCGCGACGTGTCCTTCCCGTTCCTGAACAACTTCTCGTTCTGGATGACGGTGGGGGGCGCGGTCATCACCATGGCCTCGCTGTTCCTGGGCGAGTTCGCGCAGACCGGCTGGCTGGCCTTTCCGCCGCTTTCGGGCATCGGCTACAGCCCCTGGGTCGGGGTGGACTATTACATCTGGGGGCTGCAGGTCGCCGGCGTCGGCACCACGCTGTCGGGCATCAACCTGCTGGTCACCATCCTGAAGATGCGGGCGCCGGGCATGACGATGATGCGGATGCCGGTCTTCACCTGGACCTCGTTCTGCACCAACATCCTGATCGTCGCCTCGTTTCCGGTGCTGACCATGACGCTGATCCTGCTGACGCTGGACCGCTATGTCGGCACCAACTTCTTCACCAACGACCTCGGCGGCAATCCGATGATGTATATCAACCTCATCTGGATCTGGGGCCACCCCGAGGTCTATATCCTGATCCTGCCGCTGTTCGGGGTCTTCTCGGAAGTCACCTCGACCTTCTCGGGCAAGCGGCTGTTCGGCTATTCGTCTATGGTCTACGCGACCGTCTGCATCACGGTGCTGTCCTATCTGGTCTGGCTGCACCATTTCTTCACCATGGGCTCGGGCGCATCCGTGAACTCGTTCTTCGGGATCACCACGATGATCATCTCGATCCCGACGGGGGCCAAGCTCTTCAACTGGCTGTTCACCATGTATGGTGGCCGCATCCGCTATGAGCTGCCGATGATGTGGACGGTGGCCTTCATGCTGACCTTCGTGATCGGCGGCATGACGGGCGTGCTGCTGGCGGTGCCGCCGGCGGATTTCGTGCTGCACAATTCGCTGTTCCTGATCGCGCATTTCCATAACGTCATCATCGGCGGCGTGCTGTTCGGCTGCTTCGCGGCGGTGAACTACTGGTGGCCCAAGGCCTTCGGCTTCAAGCTGGACGTGTTCTGGGGCAAGGTGTCGTTCTGGTTCTGGGTCGTCGGCTTCTGGTTCGCCTTCATGCCGCTGTATATCCTGGGGCTGATGGGCGTGACCCGCCGGCTGCGGGTCTTCGATGACCCGGACCTGCGGATCTGGTTCGCCATCGCCGCCTTCGGCGCGGTGCTGATCGCCTGCGGCATCGCGGCCATGTTCGTGCAGTTCGGCGTCTCGATCCTGCGCCGCAACCGGCCGGACTATCGCGACGTGACGGGCGACCCCTGGAACGGCCGGACGCTGGAATGGGCGACCTCGTCGCCGCCGCCGGCCTACAACTTCGCCTTCAACCCGATCTCGCACGGGCTGGATACCTGGTGGGAGATGAAGCAGAACGGCGCCGCCCGCCCGACCGCCGGCTTCATGCCGATCCACATGCCGAAGAACACCGGCACCGGCGTCATCCTGGCGGCGCTGGCGACTGTCTGCGGCATGGCGCTGATCTGGTATGTCTGGTGGCTGGCGGCGGTCAGCTTCCTGGGCATCGTCGCCGTGTCGATCGGCCATACCTTCAACTACAACCGCGACTATTACATCCCGGTCTCGGAAATCGAGGCGACCGAGGATGCCCGGACGCGCCAGCTTGCGCAGGGGGCCTGAGCCATGAGCCACGCGACGACCGACACCATGGGCCGCTACTGGGAGCTGGAGCCCCATCACCATCCCGAGGGGGCCTCGACCAGCCTGGGCTTCTGGGTCTACCTGATGAGCGACTGCCTGATGTTCGCGGTGCTCTTCGCAGTCTATGGCGTGCTGGGCACCAGCTTCGCCGCCGGGCCGGGCCCCAAGGACCTGTTCGACCTGGAGCTGGTGGCGGTCAACACCGCCATGCTGCTGCTTTCGTCGATCACCTTCGGTTTCGCCATGCTGGCCATGGGCAAGGGCGACAAGCGGGGCACGCTGCGCTGGCTGGCGGTGACGCTGTTCTTTGGCCTGTGCTTCCTGGGTATCGAGCTTTACGAGTTCCACCACCTGATCCATATCGGCGCCGGCCCGCAGCGCTCCGGGTTCCTGTCGGCCTTCTTCACGCTGGTCGGCACGCATGGGCTGCACGTCACCTTCGGCTCGATCTGGCTGGTAACGCTGATGGTGCAGATCACCCGCACCGGGCTGATTCCCGCGAACCAGCGCCGCATGGTCTGCCTGTCGATGTTCTGGCACTTCCTCGACGTCATCTGGATCGGCGTCTTCACCTTCGTCTATCTGCTGGGGATGATCTGATGTCCGCCGAACACGCTCATGCGCATCACGACGACCACGGCCACGACCATGGCAGCCATGCCTCTTATCTCAAGGGCTTCGTGCTGTCGGTGATCCTGACCGCCCTGCCCTTCGGCATCGTCATGGCCGGCGGCTTCGAAAGCCGGGCGCTGACCGCCGTCACGGTGATCGGCTTCGCCGTCGTGCAGATCCTGGTCCACATGGTCTATTTCCTGCACATGAACGGCAAGCAGGAAGAGGGCTGGACCATGCTCTCGACCATCTTCACCGTGGTGGTGGTGGTGATCCTGCTCGCCGGGTCGATCTGGGTCATGTATCACATGAACACCAACATGATGCCGCAGATGGATCACGAGATGATGCAGGGCATCGGCTCGTGACCGGGCCGGCGGATGCGGGAGGGCGCCCGGCGCGGTCCCGCTTCGCGCGGCTGGCGCTCTTGACCGGGGCGCTGGCCGTTTTCGTCCTGCTTTGCGGGCTGGGCACCTGGCAGGTGCAGCGCCTGGCCTGGAAGACCGACCTGATCGCACGGGTCGAGACGCGGCTGGCGGCCGAACCCGTCCCCGCCCCCGGTCCGCGGGACTGGGCGGGACTTTCGGCCGGGACGGACGAATACCGCCGCCTGGCCGTCTCGGGGCGTTTCCACGCCGACAGCGATACGCTGGTCAAGGCGGTGACGGATCGCGGCGCCGGCTTCTGGGTGATGACGCCGCTGGTCACCGACCAGGGCTGGCCGGTGCTGGTCAATCGCGGCTTCGTCCCCGAGACCGACCGGGCCGAGGCCGACCGGGTGCTGCCCGGCGGCCCCGTCACCATCACCGGGCTTCTGCGGACGAGCCAGCCCGGCGGCGCCTTCCTGCGCAAGAACGATCCCCAGGCCGGGCGCTGGTATTCCCGCGACGTCGCGGCCATCGCCGGCCGGCTGGGACTGGCCGGCGCCGCGCCCTATTTCATCGACGCCGATGCCCGCGCCGATGGCGATCTGCCCATCGGCGGGCTGACCGTGGTCAGCTTCCGCAACAGCCATCTGGGCTATGCGTTCACCTGGTTCTCGCTGGCCGCGCTCTGGGCCGGCTGGCTTATCTGGCTGTGGCGACGCGGCGCCGGTCCGGGCTGAGGGCCGTTATTTCCAATACTGGTCGATATACTTCTGCATCTCGGCGCGCATGAAGCGGCCGGAGTGATCGGCGCGGTCCTCCCAAGCGAAGACGCAGGCGGTCATGATGCCGTCGAAACCGATCTCGGCCAGCGTGCCGAAGAAATCGTCCCAGGGCACCTCGCCCTGGCCGATGTCGAGATGCTGGTGCACGCGGGCCTGGGTGCCCGGCGGGTTCAGGATGTAGCGCAGGCCCGAGCTGGCCTTGTGGTTGAACGTGTCGCCGACATGGACATGCGCCAGCACGTCGGCGGCCTCGCGCAGCATCGCCCGGGTGTCGTCGCCGAAATAGAAGGTATGCGGCGCGCAATAGAGGAATTTCACCCGCGGCGAATTCACCGTGCGGATGATGTCGAGCGCCGGCTGCAGCGTCTCGCACCAGTCCTCGGGATGCGGCTCGACATGCAGGTTGATGCCCTCGCGCTCGAAGATCGGCACCAGCTCCTCCATGCTGCGCCACCAGGCATCCTCGCAGGCCTCGATCATGCTGCCGGTGTGGCAGCAATAGCAGCTGCCCTTGTCGGGATGCGGGCCGCGGCCGAATTCGCTGTTCATCGTGTCCACGCCCAGTTCGACGGCGATCTCGATGGCGCGCTTCCAGTGCCTGACGGCGGCCTGGCGCTCAGTTTCGTCGTTCGAGGCCCAGCGATACATCGGCAGCAGGCTGGCGATGCCGACCTCGGCATCCTTCAGCGCCCGTTTCAGCACCTTGATCCGGTCGGGAAAGACGCGCGGGGCCTTGAACCATTCCAGGAAATCGCCGCGCGGGCTCAGCTCGATCCAGTCGTAGCCGAGTTCCCTGACCTTGGCCGGGATCTGTTCCAGCGGCAGGTGGCGGTGCATGAAGGGGTCGATGGCAATGCGCATGTTCGGTCCTTTCCATGGGATGGGTCGCGCGCCGACTCGCCGCGGCGGCGGGGCGGCAGGGTGGCAATCAGCGATATTGCGACAGGTTTTCGGGCGTGACCGGCTCGAAGGGCACCCAGATGTTGCGTTCGACCGGCTCGCCCCTGGCCATGGCGAGGGCGGTCTGCACCGCGATCTCGCCCTGCTTCGTGGCGTTCTGGTAGACGGTGACGTCCAGCTCGCCCGCCTGCATCGCCGCCAGCCCGTCGGGCGTCGCGTCGATGCCGGCCACCACCACCTCGTCCATCGCCACGCCCGCGGCCTTCAGCGACTGGATCGCGCCGATGGCCATCTCGTCATTGTTCGAGATGATCGCGTCGAACTGCAGGCCCGAGGACAGCCAGTTGGTGGTGATGTCCTGCCCCTGGGTGCGGTTCCAGTTACCGACCCGCCGGTCCAGGATCTTCATGCCCTGGCATTCGGGCGTTGCGATCACATCCTCGATGTCCTTGGAGCGCACGGCCGAGGCCTCGTTTTCCAGCGGGCCCATCAGCACCAATACGTCGCCCTTGCCCCCCAGAAGCCTGCAGACCTCCTGCGTCTGCATGGTGCCGCTTTCGATCTCGTTGGAGCCGACGAAGCTGCTGCCCTCGGGCAGCGCCCCATGGTCGATCGGCGGATGGTTCACATAGACCAGCGGCACCCCGGCCTGCACCGCCATCTGCGTCATCGCCGGGGTGGCGGCGCCGTCCACAGCATTCACGATGATCGCGTCGACGCCGTTGGCGATGAAGTTCTGCACCTGGTTCTGCTGGCGGGCCACGTCGAGCTGCGCATCCTCGAGGATCAGCGCGGCCCCGTCCCTGGCCGCCTCGGCCTTGATGCCGTCCAGCAGGATGGTCAGGAAGGGATTGTCGAAGGAGGTCATCGCCACCCCGATCCGCATTTCCTGGGCCATAATCGGGGCGGAAAGCCCCATCAGCAGCGCCACCGCCGTCACGCATCCGGATTTCATTCGTTGGCTCCCCCTCTCGCAGCGCCGCATCCGCCCAAGCGCGGGCCTCGGCCGGCTGCACGGGGCCGGGCAGGGAATGCGGCATGATGTTGAAGACGGGCTCTCTCCTCTGCCCCGCCTGCGCAGGGTTGTCGCCGGCCGGCCGATTCAGGTCAATGCGGGACGATGCGCGAAATCGATCATTCCTGAGGGATAATGATTGACGGCATGATGGGATTCCATCACGCCGTGACGGCCATCAGCCCTCGACGCGACGGCCGGTTTCCGGGTCGAAGAAATGCAGATGCGCGGGGTCCGGCACCACCGCGATGCGGTCGCCGCGCTCGGCCCGGCTGGTGCCGGGCAGGCGCAGCACCATCGGCACCTCCGAGCCCTCGATCATGCCATAGCCGAAGGCATCCGCGCCCAGCCGCTCGACCGAGCGCAGCAGGACCGGGATCGCCGCCTCGCCTTCCTGGGCCAGCCGCAGATGCTCGGGGCGCAGCCCAAGGCGCAGCTCGCCGTCGCGCGGCACGCCGGGCAGCGGCAGGACCGCGTCGCCCGGCAGGGTGACGCCGCCATCGCCGGCCCGGACGGTGAAGATGTTCATCGCCGGCGAGCCGATGAAGCCCGCCACGAATTCGCTGGCCGGGCGCTCATAGACCTCCAAAGGCGTCGCGATCTGCTCGGCCACGCCCTTGTTCATCACGATCAGCCGGTCGGCCAGCGTCATCGCCTCGACCTGGTCATGGGTGACGTAAAGCGTGGTCTGGCCGGTGCGCAGGTGCATCTCCTTGATCTGCAGGCGCATCTGCACGCGGAGCTTCGCATCCAGGTTCGACAGCGGCTCGTCCAGCAGCAGCGCCGCCGGCTCGCGCACCAGCGCCCGGCCCATGGCGACGCGCTGGCGCTGGCCGCCCGACAGCGCGCGCGGCTTGCGGTCCAGATAGGGCTCCAGCTCCAGCATGGTCGCGGCCTTGGCGACGCGGGCCGCGATCTCGGCCTTCGACATCCGGGCGATCTTGAGGCCGTAAGCCATGTTCTCGCGCACCGACATATGCGGGTAAAGCGCATAGTTCTGGAACACCATGGCGATGTCGCGCTGGCGCGGCTCCAGGTCGTTGACCACCTTGCCGCCGATCTCGATGGTGCCGGCGCTGATCGCCTCCAGCCCCGCCACCATGCGCAGAAGCGTGGACTTGCCGCAGCCCGAAGGTCCGACGATCACCACGAATTCGCCGTCGGCGATCTCGATGCCGATGCCGTGGATCACCTGGTTTCCCGCATAGCTCTTGCGGACGTCGTTGAGCAGGATGCGGGCCATCTATTTCTCCGTCTCGACCAGGCCCTTGACGAACCAGCGCTGCATCAGCACCACCACCAGGATCGGCGGCAGGATGGCCAGCACGCTTGTGACCATCACGAGGTTCCAGGGCGTATCGGCATCGGCAAAGGAGATCATCTTCTTCAGCGCGATGACGATGGTGTTCATGTCGTTGGAATTGGTGACCAGCAACGGCCACAGGTATTGCGTCCAGCCATAGATGAACTGGATCACGAAGATCGCCGCGACATTGGTCAGCGACAGGGGCCAGAGGATGTCGCGAAAGAACCGCCAGGGCCCGGCGCCATCGACGCGCGCCGCTTCCAGCAGTTCGTCCGGGATGGTCATGAAGAACTGCCGGAACAGAAGCGTCGCGGTGGCCGAGGCGATCAGCGGCAGGATCAGCCCCGGATAGGTGTCGATCAGCCCCAGATCGACCATGACCTTGTAGGTCGGCTGGATGCGCACCTCGACCGGCAGCATCAGGGTGATGAAGATCAGCCAGAAACAGGCCATGCGCAGCGGAAAGCGGAAAAAGACGATGGCATAGGCCGAGGCCATGGAAATGGCGATCTTTCCCAGCGCGATGCCCATGGCGACGATGGTGGTATTGGCCAGAAGCCGCCACAGGCTGACGCCGCCGATGCGGCTGATGCCGCCCGAGAAGGCGTCGGAATAGTTCTGCGCGGCCTCGGCCCCCGGCAGCAGCGGCAGCGGCGGGCGCAGGATGGTCTGGGTGCTGTGGGTCGAGGCGATGAAGACGTAATAGACCGGGAAGGCCACCACGATCACCCCCAGGACCATCCAGAAATGCGCCACCAGCCGGCCGGCGCCGCGCGGGGCAAGGGGGGAGGCCTCAGCCATAATGCACCCGCCTTTCGATGAAGCGGAACTGGAAGGCGGTCAGCGCGATCACGATGATCATCAGGATCACCGATTGCGCGGCGGAATCGCCCATGATCAGGTTCACGAAGCCGTCGTTATAGACCTTGTAGACCAGCGTTTCCGTGGCCTTGCCGGGGCCGCCGCCGGTCACCGCATGGATGATGCCGAAGGTGTCGAACAGCGCATAGACGGTGTTCACCACCAGCAGGAAGAAGGTGGTCGGCGTCAGCAGCGGGAAAACGATGGTCCAGAAAGCGTGCCGGCGCGAGGCGCCGTCGATGGCCGCGGCTTCCAGAAGCGATCGGGGAATCGCCTGCAAGCCAGCGACGAAGAACAGGAAATTGTAGCTGATCTGCTTCCATGTCGCCGCCGCCACCACCAGGATCATCGCATGATCCCCGTCCAGCAGCGGGTTCCAGTGGATGCCCATCTGCCGCAGCGGCCAGGCCAGCGTCCCGAAGCTGGGGTTGAACATGAACAGCCACAGCATGCCGGCGATGGCCGGCGCCACCGCATAGGGCCAGATCATCAGCGTGCGATAGAAGCCCTTGCCGCGAATGACCTTCTCCGCCTGCACCGCCAGGAACAGCGCGATGGCCATGGCGAAAAGCGCCACCAGCGCCGAGAAGACAGCCGTCACCTGCACCGCGTTCAGATAGTTCGGATCGCCCAGCACCTTGCGGAAATTCGCCAGGCCGACGAAGGTCGATTTCAGCCCGAAGGCATCCTCGCGCAGCATGGATTGCCGGAACGCCTGCCCCGCCGGCCAGTAGAAGAAGATCAGCGTGATCGCCAGCTGCGGCGCCAGCAGCAGCCAGGGCAACAGCTTGTGCGGAAAGACCGTGCGTCTCATCCGTCCCCCGATGCAAGGGCGGGCGCCAGCGGGCGCCCGCCGCAGAAGCTCAGCCGCCGACGGCTTCCTTGATGGCGGCGTTGCCGCGCTCGACCGCGTTCTTCAGCGCCGTGGCCGCGTCCTGCTGGCCGGCCAGCATCTTCTCGTATTCCTCGTTCTGGATGTCACGCAGCTGCGGCAGGTTCGGGGCGCGCACGCCCTTGGAATTCTCGGTCGGCGGCTTGCCCATCATCTGCAGGATCGGCGTCTCGCGGCCCGGATTCTTCTGGTAGAAATCCGAAGCCTTGGTCGCCTCATAGGCCGCCATGGTCACCGGCAGATAGCCCGATTGCTCGTGCAGGTATTGCTGCACCTCGGTCTGCGACAGGTAGTTGAAGAAGGCGGCGACGCCCTTGTAGGTCTCGTCCGACTTGCCGCCCATCACCCAGAGCGAGGCGCCGCCCGGCGTGGTGTTCTGCGGCGCGCCCTCGGCGGTCTCGTCATAGGGCAATTGCCCGATGCCGTAGTTCATCCCTGATTTGACGATGTCGCCCAGCCCGCCGGAGCTTTCGGTCAGGATGCCGCATTCGCCCGAGGTGAAGTTCTGCTTGGCCTCGGAGGTGCGGCCGCCATAGACGAAGACGCCCTCTTTCGCCAGGTCGGCAAGTTCCTGGAAATGCTTGACGAACAGCGGGCCGTCGATCTTCAGCTCGGGCGTGCCGGCCAGGCCGTTCTCGTTCGTGGCCCAGCTGACATTGTTCCAGGCGGCGAAGTTCTCGGTATGGATCCAGGTCAGCCAGGTCGAGGTATAGCCGCAGGTCGCGGCGCCCGATTCCTTGATCTTGCGGGCGGCGGCCCAGACCTCGGCCCAGGTCTTGGGCGGGTTGTCCACGTCCAGCCCCGCCTTCTCGAAGATGTCCTTGTTGTAATACAGGATCGGCGAGGAGGAATTGTAGGGGAAGGACAACATCTCGCCCTCGGGCGTCGAGTAATAGCCGACGATGCCGGGCAGATACTGGCTCTTGTCGAAGTCGTAGCCGCCTTCCTTCAGCACCTCGGCCACCGGCTTGATGGCGCCCTGCGCGCCCATCATCACCCCGGTGCCGACGTCGAAGACCTGGATGATGTCCGGGGCCTGCCCGGCGCGGAAGGCGGCGATGCCGGCGTTCAGCGTTTCCGGGTAAGTGCCCTTGAAGACGGGCTTGACCTCGTAATCTTCCTGGCTGGCGTTGAAATCGCTGGCGATCTTGGTCACCACCTCGGCATTGGCGCCGGTCATGGCGTGCCACCAGGAAATCTCGGTCTTGGCCTCGGCCGCGACGGGCAGCGCCATCAGCCCGGCAAGCCAGAAAACGGTTCTTTGCATGGTCTTCCTCCGAATCGTGCCTTTTCGGCTCTTCGCTCCCGGGCGGCATTCCTTGGAACCACGGGTTCCGCGCGCAGCATCCGCCTCCCTGGACGAAACTGTCACCTGCCAGGGGCCGAGGTGTCAATTCGCTTCATGGGGCTGATGCCGCGCCGGCACCGCGCCGATCACCGTTGCGGCTTCGCATTTTCTTGTAAAAATCCTGTGACAGCAAGGAAATGCAAAGGTTTTCTGAAGTATTTCATCAAATCGACACATTGCGCGAAAAATCACGCTTTCCGTGCGTTTACTGTTGAAACGCGCCCGGAATTTGACCGCAAGCGGCGGAGTGCGGCAGATGCGTTTTCCGGCCAGACATGCTATCGAAGCAATGAAACGAAAGGCCGCGACCATGGATCAGCGTCCCCTTCCCACCCAGAACGACCCGCGCTGGCAGCAGGTGCTGGCGCGCGATGCCGCCGCCGACGGGCGCTTCGTCTATGCGGTGCGCTCGACCGGCGTCTATTGCCGGCCCTCCTGCCCGTCGCGCCGGGCCCGGCCCGAGAATGTCCGCTTTTTCCCCGCCCCGGACGAGGCCGAGGCGGCGGGCTTCCGGCCCTGCCGGCGCTGCAACCCGCGCGGACTTTCGACGGCCGAGGCCAATGCTGCGCTGGTCGCCGCCGCCTGCCGGCTGATCGAGGCCTCGGACAGCCCGCCCAGCCTCGACGCGCTGGCCGAGGCGGCGGGGCTGAGCCCGTTCCATTTCCACCGCCAGTTCAAGGCGGCAACCGGGCTGACGCCGCGCGCCTATGTCGCCGCGCATCGCGCCGGCCGGCTGCGCGAGGGGCTGCAGGACAGCGACAGCGTGACCGGGGCGATCTACGAGGCCGGCTTCAACGCCAGCAGCCGTTTCTATGAAAGCGCGGATGCCATGCTGGGCATGACGCCCTCGGCCTGGCGCAAGGGCGGCGCGGGGGCCGAGATCCGCTTCGCGCTGGGGCAATGCGCGCTTGGCGCCATCCTGGTCGCGCAAAGCCGGCGCGGCATCTGCGCCATCGCGCTTGGCGACGACCCCGAGGCGCTGCTGCGCGACTTCCAGGACCGCTTTCCCCGCGCCGCCCTGATCGGCGGCGACCCGGAATTCGAGGCGCTGGTGGCCCGCGTCGTCGGTTTCGTCGAGGCGCCGCGCATCGGGCTGGACCTGCCGCTGGACATCCGCGGCACCGCCTTCCAGCAGCGGGTCTGGCAGGCGCTGCGGCAGATCCCGCCCGGCTCCACCGCCAGCTATGCCGAGATCGCCCGCCGCATCGGCGAACCCCGCGCCAGCCGCGCCGTCGCCCAGGCCTGCGCCGCCAATGCGCTCGCCGTGGCCATCCCCTGCCACCGGGTGGTGCGCAGCGATGGCGGGCTGTCGGGCTATCGCTGGGGCATCGCCCGCAAGCAGGCGCTGCTGGACCGGGAACGCGCCGGCTAGCGCATATTGCCGAGCATTTCGCTTGGGTATATAGGGCGAAGGACCTGCGCCGCGCGAAAGGACCTGCCATGTTTCCGATCCGACCCTATTGCAGCACCGGAACGCTCGACAGCGCCTCGGGTGCCGCGGCGGCGGCGATCAAGGCCCGCGCCGCTGAGTGGGAGGTCGAGCTGATCGAGACCCCGGAGAGCCTGACCATGCTGGTCTGGGGCTGCGAATTGTCCCTGATCCCCGAGGGCCATTCGGCGCGGCTGGAACTCAGCGCCCCCGAGAAGCGGCTGATCGGGACCCTGCAGGACACCGCCACCACGCTGCTGGACAGCCTCGGCATCGCGGTGCGCTGGGACCGGGTGGACGCGGGCGCGCTGGCCCCCGGCCTGTCGCTGCTGCGCGTGGTGCGGGTCTGGCAGCGCACGCCCGGCTTCATCCGCGTGCGCCTGGCGGGCGAGGAGGCCGCGCGCTTCGGCCAGGGCGGGCTGCATTTCCGCCTGCTGCTGCCGCCGCCCGGCCGCGCGCCGCAATGGCCGCGCGTCGCCGCGAACGGCCGCACCCTCTGGCCCGAAGGCGCAGATGCGCCGCATCGCGCCGTCTACACCACCGCCGCGCAGCAGGACGACTGGCTGGAATTCGACATCTTCCGCCATGCCGGCAGCCCGACCTGCGACTGGGCCGACCGCGCCCGCCCGGGCGAGACGGTCGGCATCATCGGCCCTGGCGGCGGCGGTTGCCCCGGAGCCTCGCGGATCTGGCTGTTCGGGGACGAAACCGCCCTGCCCGCCATCGCCCGCATCCTGGTCGAGGCGCCGGGCGAAGTCCGCGCGGTCCTGCGCTGCGCCCCCGAGGACATGGCCGACCTGGCCGATGACGGGCGCGTGCGCCGCTGCGACGACCTGCTGACGGCGCTGGACGGCGCCGATTTCGGCACCCCCGAGAATCGTCACGTCTGGTTCGCCGGCCCCGCCGCCGAAGCGCGCGAGGCGCGGCGGCGGCTGGTCGCGCGCGGCCTGAGCAAGCGCGAATTCACCGCCGCCGCCTATTGGGGCTAGGCCTCAGGCCAGCAGGCGCAGGCGCGGCAGCGACGCGGCCGCCGCAGCCCAGGCCAGCACCGCGCAAAGCGCGATGGCCGGCACCATGCTGGCCGCGGTGTTGTCGAGGAACGGCCCGGTCACGGCGATCATCAGCCCGCCGGTCAGCATCTGGATCGTGCCGCCCAGCGACGAGGCAAGCCCGGCGATATCGGGATGCGGGTCCAGCGACATGACCATGGCCGTGGGCATGACCAGCCCCAGGCAGGCATTGGCCAGGAACAGCCCGGCAACCACCACCGGCAGCGCGTCGAAGCCCGCGGCCACCACCAGCGACAGAAGCAGCGCCAGCCCGGCGAAGCCGGTAATGGCCAGCGAGATCACCCGCTCCATCCCGAAGCGCTCGGCCAGCCGGCCGGCGAATTGCGAGGCCGAGAAGAAGCCGATCGCGTTCACCGCGAAGGCCAGCGAGAAGCCGGTGGGGCTGAGCCCGTATTGCCGGGTATAGACGAAGCTCGCCGAGGCCAGGAAGACGAAGAAGCTGGCCATGCCGAAGCCGCCGATCATCGTCAGGCCCAGGAAGCGCCGGTCCGAAAGCAGCCGGCGCGCCCCCGCCAGCATCGCGCCTATCCGCACCGGCCTGCGGTTGCCGGCCTCCAGCGTCTCGGGCAGCACGAACAGGATCAGCGCCAGGCTCAGCAGCGCCGCGCCGGCCAGCACCGCGAAGATCTCGCGCCAGCCGCCCCAGGCCATCACCGCCGAGCCGGTCAGCGGCGCCAGCATGGGCGAGACCGAGATCACGATCATGATCGCCGCCATCATCTTCGCCGCCGCGGGGCCGGTGGCCATGTCGCGGATCACCGCGCGCGGCACCACCATCAGGGTGGCCGCCCCCAGCCCCTGCACGGCGCGGGCGGCGATCAGCCAGCCGATGGTCGGCGCCAGGCTGGCGGCCACGGTGGCGGCCAGGAAGATGCCGACGCCGATCACCAGCGGCTTCTTGCGCCCGACCGCATCGGACATCGGGCCATAGATCATCTGGGCGATGCCGAAGACGATGAAATACGAGGTCAGCGTCAGCGCCGCCCCGGCCTCGGTGGTGCCCAGGTCGCTGGCCACCTGCGGCAGCGCGGGCAGATACATGTCGATCGCGAAGGGACCGACGGCGGAAAGCAGGCCAAGCAACAGGGCCATGCGGAACAGGGGATCACGCATCGGGAAACCAGTCAGATTGTCAGATATGGAAGAAGCGGACGCAGAATCGCACCCAAAGCCGTTCACCGCCGCCGGGCGCTGCATGCCACGGTCCGTGGACAAGCGCAAGCGCCTTCGCGCCGGCCGGTTGATAAATGTTTGACCATCCGGATCGGGGCTTTGCCGGGGCCGGCGCGCGCAGCATTATGGCCGGGATTGCAGGATTCTGTCGCGGAGCACGCCGATGAGGATCTACCATCTTCTTTTCATGGCGCAGATCGCCGGGCTTGTCGGGCTGATCGGCACCGCCGTCATCTATTGGTAACGGTTTCCCCAAGGCCCCGCTTGACAGGTTCGCCTGACATGTAACATTGGCGCCATGAACAAAGTGGCTGATTGGTTGTCCAACAAGAGCCCGGTCAGTCGGAAAAACGCCGCCGAGACGGTGTTCGAGGATCTGCGAGGCGCGATACTTTCCGGCAATTTGCCGGTGGGTATCCGTTTGCCGTCCGAAGCCAAGCTGGCCGAGCGCTACGGTGTCAGTCGCCCCATCATTCGCGAAGCCATGCGCTCGCTGCAGACGCTGGGGTTGACCCGCAGCCGCAGCGGCAGCGGCAGCTTCGTCATTTCCGACCGGCAGACGCCCGAGCTGGCCTATGGCAGCTATTCGGCGCGCGAGCTGATCGAGGCCCGCCCCTTCATCGAGATCCCCGCCGCCGGCTGGGCGGCGCTGCGGCGCAACCCGGACCAGCTGGCGCGGCTGATGCAGCTTTGCGACAGCATGGAACGGCAGGAGGACGCGCTGAAATGGGTGCGGCTGGATTCCGACTTCCATTGTCTGATCGCCGAGGCGGCGGACAATACCGTCTTCCTGCGCGTCGTCACCGACTCGCGCGAGGCGCTGATGCGCCAGTCTGAACTGGTAAACCTGATGGCCGATCGGCGCGTGACCTCGAATCACGAACATCGCGCCATCGCCGAGGCCATCGCCGCCGGCTCGGAAGCCGAGGCCCAGACCGCCATGCGCAAGCACCTGAACGAGGTCGAGCTGGCGATGACCTGGATCATCGGCCAGCAAGGCTGATTTCAGCCGGCGGCATTTCCTGCCCTTGATACAACATGTTGCTGGCGGCCCCTCATCTGCTTTCCAGGAGCGTTCCCGCCGGCACCCCTGCCCGGACCCGCAAACGGTCTTGACGCCGCCGCGGTCGGATTACTAAATGCAAAATCTGTCAGACAGCATTACAGATAATTCATTCACGCGCCGAAGGCAGGAGGTGGCCGCGGCGCGAAGCAGAGCGGAGGAGACATGTCTCATCAAACCACCCCGGCCGAAGGCCAGGTGTTCGCCGAGGAGGAGCTCGGCTATCACAAGGAACTCAAGCCGCGCCAGATCCAGATGATCGCCATCGGCGGCGCCATCGGCACCGGGCTCTTCCTGGGCGCCGGCGGCCGGCTGGCCAGCGCCGGCCCGGCCCTGGTGCTGGTCTATGCGCTGTGCGGCTTCTTCGCCTTCCTGGTGCTGCGCGCCCTGGGCGAACTGATCATGCACCGGCCCAGCTCGGGCTCGTTCGTGTCCTATGCGCGCGAGTTCTATGGCGAGAAGCTGGCCTTCGCCGCCGGCTGGATGTACTGGCTGAACTGGGCGATGACCTCGGTGGCCGACGTCACCGCCGTCGCCGTCTACATGAATTTCTTCAAGGCCTATGTGCCCTGGCTGGCCGGCATCGACCAATGGGTCTTTGCCCTGGCGGCGCTGGTGGTGGTGCTGGCGATGAACATGCTGTCGGTCAAGGTCTTCGGCGAACTGGAATTCTGGTTCAGCCTGATCAAGGTCCTGTCGCTGCTCGCCTTCCTGCTGATCGGCATCTATTTCGTGGTCAGCGGCACGCCCATCGCCGGCCATGCGCCCGGATTGCACCTGATCTCCGAGGGCGGCGGCCTGTTTCCGAACGGCATCCTGCCGGCGCTTCTGATCATCCAGGGCGTGGTCTTCGCCTATGCCTCGATCGAGCTGATCGGCACCGCCGCGGGCGAGACCGAGGACCCGCGCAAGGTCATGCCGCGCGCGATCCGCACCGTCGTCTTCCGCCTGGTGGTCTTCTATGTCGGCTCGGTGCTGCTCTTGTCGCTGCTGCTGCCCTATACCGCCTACAAGGCCGGCGAGAGCCCCTTCGTCACCTTCTTCGGCGCGATCGGCATCGAGGGCGCCGACATCATCATGAACCTGGTGGTGCTGACGGCGGTGCTGTCCTCGCTGAATGCGGGCCTCTATTCGACCGGGCGCATCCTGCACTCCATGGCGGTCTCGGGCTCGGCCCCGGCGGCGCTGGCGCGGATGAACAAGGCCGGCGTGCCCTATATGGGCATCGCCGTCACCGCCTTCGTCACCGTGCTGGGGGTGATCCTGAACGCCATCGTCCCGGCCGCAGCCTTCGAGATCGCCATGAACGTGGCCGCCCTCGGCATCATCACCGCCTGGGGGGTGATCGTGCTTTGCCAGCTCAAGCTCTGGCACCTGTCGCGCAAGGGCGAGATCGCGCGCCCTGCGTTCCGCATGTTCGGCGCCCCCTTCACCGGCGTCGCCACGCTGGCCTTCCTGCTGGGCGTGGTGGTGCTGATGGCCTTCGATTATCCGATCGGCACCTGGACCGTCGCCTCTTTGCTGGTGATCGTGCCCGCGCTGGTGATAGGGTGGCATCTTGCGCGCGACCGCATCCACAGCATCGCGCAGCAGCATGAGGAGGAGATCGCAAACATGCAGGGCGCGTCGTGACCGTCATTGCCGAAAAGCCGCTGGTGGCCGTGCTGGCCACCGGGGGCACCATCGCCAGCAGCCGCGGGGCCGATGGCTCGGCCAGCCCCAGCCTCAGCGGCCAGGCCCTGCTGGACCTTTTGCCCCCGGTGGCGGTCGAGCTGCGCCCGCAGGAGTTGCTGGCACGCGATTCCGCCAGCCTGACGCTGGCCGACATGCAGCGCATCAGCGATGCGGTCGGCGCACAGCTTGCGGATCCGCGGCTGGCCGGCATCGTGGTGCTGCACGGCACCGACGCGATGGAGGAAACCGCGCTGCTGGTGCAGCTTCAGCACCTGCCGGCGAAGCCCGTGGTGTTCACCGGCGCGCAATTCGCCTCGGACCACCCGCGATCCGACGGAACCGCCAACCTGGCGCTGGCGCTCGACAAGGTGCTGCAGGGCGGTGCCGACGTGACCGTGGCCTTCGGCGACCGACAATTCCCGGTCTGGGGCCTCTACAAGTTCGCCACGGATTCGGCGGATGCCTTTCGCTGCGTGGCGCATGAGGGCACGGGACTGCACCGCGCCCTGCCCGCCCCGATCGCCGGGCTGCGGGTCGATATCGTCGCCGCCCACCCCGGCAGCGACGGCGTGCACCTGGACGCGAGCATCGCCGCCGGCGCCCGCGGCATCGTGGTCGCGGCGCTGGGGTCGGGCAATGCCTCGCCGGAACTGGTCGCAGCCATCGCCCGCGCCCGCGCCCAGGGCATCACCGTGGTGGTGTCCAGCCGTGTCCCCGAGGGCATCCTGGCGCCGATCTATGGCGGCGGCGGCGGCGGCCATGACATGAAGCGCGCCGGCGCGATCCATGCCCGGCTGCTGCGGCCCGGACAGGCCCGCATCCTGCTGGCCGCCATGCTCGCCAATGGCTGCCCCGAGGAGGAAATCGCCGCGATCTTCGAGGAAACCTAGTTTTCCTGGAAGTTGCGGCAGGAACATCGACGGTTCCGATGGCCCCGCCCCCTGCCGCCGGCAAGGGCCTGGCTTTTGCGCGACATGATGATAAGGTCACGCGATCCGCAATCTGCATATCGTCGCTGACATGTCCCTGCCTCCCGCCCGCCTGATGCTGAAACCCGCCCAGCTGCGCCTGATCCAGCAGATCGCAGAGCATGGCCAGCTGCAACTTGCGGCCGAAACCGTGGGCATGACCCAGCCGGCCGCCTCGCGCATGCTGGCCGAGATCGAGAACCAGGTCGGCGCCCAGCTGTTCCTGCGCCAGCCCAAGGGGATGGAGCCGACCGAGATCGGCCGCGCCGTCCTGCGCCGCGCCCGCGTCATCCTGCGCGAGATGTTCAGCATGGCCGCCGACGTGCGGGCGCTGCGCGAGGGCTTCGGCGGCTCGCTGCGGGTCGGCGCGGTGACCGGCCCGGCGGTGGGCTATCTGGTCACCGCCATCCGCGAGATCAAGCAGACCGCGCCGGATGCCGACATCACCGTCGACGTCATGCCCTCGCGCGAGCTCCTGGGCCATCTGGCCGCCGGAGAGATGGATTTCGTGCTGGCCCGCATCCTGCCGGAATTCGACAGCCAGGACTTCAACATCCTGCCGATGCGGGACGAGAAGGTGTCGTTCCTGGTGCGGTCAAGCCATCCGCTTAGCCGCTCTTCCTCGGTCACGCTGACGGAACTCGCGGGCCAGGAATGGGTGATGCAAAGCCGCGGCGCCCCGATCCGCGAGGCGGCGCTGGCGGCATTCGCCGATGTCGGCCTGGCCGAGCCCCGCAACATCGTCAACAGCCCCTCGCTTCTGCTGACCATCGCCTATCTGGCGCAATGCGACGCCGTGGCGCCGATGTCCGAGGAGGTGGCGGAGCTGCTGATCCGGCCGCCGGTCGGGGCCGGCTTCTCGGTGCTGCAGGTCCCGCACGAGATCCGCGTCTCGCCCTATTACCTGCTCGACCTCAAGCGCCGGCCGCTGTCGCCGCTGGCGATGCGGCTGCGCGAGAGGCTGATCGCCCTCTCGCGCAGCCCGGTCAGGGATGCCCATGCCTGAGCCGGCGGCTCAGGCGCTTTGCAGCTCGCCCGCCTCGCTGTTCTGCAGGACCGCCTTGTCCGTCTGGCCCAGCAATTGCGAGGTGACGGTGCCGGCGGTCATCGAGCCCGAGACGTTCAGCGCCGTGCGGCCCATGTCGATCAGCGGCTCGACCGAGATCAGCAGCGCCACCAGCGTCACCGGCAGGCCCATGGCCGGCAGCACGATCAGCGCCGCCATGGTCGCGCCGCCGCCGACCCCGGCCACCCCGGCCGAGGACAGGGTGACGATGGCCAGCAGCGTGATGATCCAGCCCGGATCGGTCGGGTTGATGCCGACGGTCGGCGCCACCATCACCGCCAGCATCGCCGGATAGAGCCCGGCGCAGCCGTTCTGCCCGATCGTGGCCCCGAACGAGGCCGAAAAGCTGGCGATGGTCTGCGGGATGCCCAGGCGGCGGGTCTGGATCTCGACGTTCAGCGGAATGGTCGCGGCGCTGGAGCGGCTGGAGAAGGCGAAGCTCAGCGCCGGGACGATCTTCTTGAAGAACAGCAGCGGGTTCACCCCGGTCAGGGTCAGCAGCACGGCGTGGACCACGAACATGATCGCCAGGCCGATATACGAGGCGATGACGAACTTGCCGAGGTTCAGGATGTCGGCCGCGTTCGAGGTCGCCGCCATCTTGGTCATCAGCGCCATGACGCCGTAAGGGGTCAGCGCCATGATCAGCCGCACCAGCTGGCTGATCCAGCCCTGCAGCACGTCGATCAGGGCCAGCAGGCTGCGGCCGCGTTCCGCGTCGCGGCGCACCAGCCGGATCGCGGCGACGCCCAGGAAGGCCGCGAAGATCACCACCGAAATGATCGAGGTCGGATTGGCCCCGGTCAGGTCGGCGAAGGGGTTCTTGGGGATGAAGGACAGAAGCAGCTGCGGCACGGTCAGGTCGGCGACCCTGGGCGCATAGTTGCTTTCCAGCGCCGTCAGCCGCGCCGTCTCGGCCGCGCCCTGGGCCAGGCCCTCGGCGGTCAGGCCGAAGACCAGCGACATGACCACGCCCACGAAGGCCGCGATCAGCGTGGTGAACAGCAGCGTGCCCAGCGTCAGCACCGAGATCCGTCCCAGCGCCGAAGCGTCGTGCAGCCGGGCCACCGCGCTGAGGATCGCCGCGAAGACCAGCGGCATCACCACCATCTGCAGAAGCTGCACATAGCCGTTGCCGACGACGTTGATCCAGTTGATCGTGGTCTGCAGCGCCTCGGATTCCAGGCCATGGACCAGTTGCAGCCCGATCCCGAACAGGGTGCCCAGGATCAGGCCGATGAAGACCCGCACCGACAGCGACAGCTGGCCGCCCTGCAGGCGGACCAGGGCGACGATCAGGGCGGCGAATATCGCAAGGTTGATGAGAACGGATGCCATCGCGCATCTCCGGCAATTTCAGATTGTTCCGTTAAGCCATAATGCACGTCCGGCGTATAGCAAGGACCGGACAAGACCTGTGCGGCATCACGGGGTTCCGCCGATAAAGGCAGCCCCGCAGCGCACTGCAAGGGCCGCAATGCCGGTATGCAGGCCGATTATTGATAAAATATTGTGTCTGTATTTTGATATTGTTGATTATCAGCCTGCGGCGACCGGGCTATCGTGCCGCAGGATCGCATCGCCGGACAGGGCCTGCAGGCAACCGGCCCCGGCTTTCGCATGGCGCGCCGCCGATCCGCAAGAAGGAGCGACAGGACCAGTGACCGCGAACAAGGCGAAACCCGCGGCCGATCCGCGGCCCTGGATGCTGGCTGTCGTGGCGCTGGTCGGCCTGGCGCTGCGCCCCTTCCTGACCGGGCTGGGCCCGGTGGCGGGCCCGGTCCTGGCCGATACCGGCCTTTCCCTGCAGGGCCTGTCGCTGCTGACCCTGCTGCCGATCCTGCTGATGGGCGCGGGCGCCTTCTTCGGGCCGGGCCTGCAGGCCCGGCTGGGCGCGAAGCGCGCCACGGTCGCGGCGCTGCTGGTGCTGGCCCTGGGCTCGGCCCTTCGGCTGGCCGCGCATTCGGCGGCCGAGATGCTGGGTTCGGCCGTGCTGCTGGGGCTTGGCGCGGCGGTGGTGCAGGCGGTGTTTCCCGCCGTCATCAAGCGCCAGTTCCCGCACCGCATCAGCCTGGCGATGGGGCTATATGCCTCGATGATGATGGGCGGCGGCGCCTTCGGCGCCCAGGCCGCGCCGCTGATCGCCGGCTGGAGCGGCAGCTGGCGGCTGGCGCTTGGCTGGCTGGCCCTGCCCGCGGCGCTGACGGCCCTGCTGGTCGCCCTTGCCCTGCCCCGAGAAACGGGGGGCGGCCGCAGTGGCGGCCTGGCCTTGCGGGGCTGGCTGGGCCGGCCGCGGGTCTGGCTGCTGATGGCCTGCTTCGGCTTGATCAACGGCGGCTATTCCTCGTCGGTGGCCTGGCTTTCGCCGGCCTTTCGCGATCTGGGCTGGACGGCCGGCGCCAGCGGCGGGCTGCTGGCACTGCTGGCGGTGGGCCAGGCGGTCTCGGCCCTGCTGACGCCGGTGCTGGCCAGCCGCGGCAGCGACCGGCGGCCCTGGCTGCTCGGCTGCCTCGCCATGCAGGCCCTGGGCTTCGCCGCCCTGGCGCTGCGCCCCGAGGCCGCGCCGCATCTGACCGCCTTCCTGCTGGGCGCGGGGCTTGGCGGCTGCTTCTCGCTGATGATGGTGGTGGCGCTGGACCACCTGCCCGACCCGGCCGAGGCCGGCGCCCTTGCCGCGCTGATGCAGGGCGGCGGCTTCCTGCTGGCGGCCCTGCCGCCCTGGCTGCTGGCGGCGCTGCATGACCGGACCGGCAGCTTTGCCGCGGGGTGGGAGCTCCACCTGGCCGCGGTGCTGCTGGTCGGCCTGCTGGCCCTGCGCCTGTCGCCGCAAAGCTACCTGCCCGCGCTGGGACGCGCCGCCGCGCCTGTGCCCCTGCCCGGCCGCGCACCGGCGGAATGACCCGCAAGGCCAAGGATTTTCAGAGGAGGAACCATGCTCACCATCACCCGACTGGACCAGGCGGACGCCCGCCTGCTGATCGCCGGCGCCGAGGCCCATGCGCGGCAGATCGGCGTGCCCATGTGCATCGCCGTCACCGACGAAAGCGGGCAGTTGCTGGCCTTTTCGCGCATGGATGGCGGCAAGGTGACCTCGGCGACCATCGCCATCGACAAGGCCTTCACCGCCGCCGCGGCGCGCAAGGCCACGCATGAATACGGCGCCGCCAGCCAGCCCGGCGCACCGGCCTGGGGGATTTCCTCGGCCATCGGCGGGCGGCTGATCGTGGTGGGCGGCGGGTTGCCGGTCGAGCATGACGGCCAGACCGTCGGCGGCATCGGCGTCTCGTCCGGCAGCCCGGCGCAGGACCAGGCGGTGGCGCAGGCCGGCATCGACCATTGGCGGGCGCAGCGCGGCTGATCCCTGGATGATGGGCGGGGATCCCTCCCCGTTCCCATCACGCCACACCCGGTGGGCCACCGGCCCGGCCCGCTCTGGACGCCGGCCGGCGCGGCGGCTAAGGCGGGCGCGTTCCCCTGCCGCCGCGGCGCGGGGACGCCGCACCTGCCTGCAAGAGATCATGCCCTGGTTCCTGCCCATCGCCGCCGCCGTCTTCGGCGCCGCCATCCTGCGCGGCCTGACCGGCTTCGGCTTCGCCCTGGCGGCGGTGCCGCTGATGTCGCTGGTCGTCGAGCCGCGCGTGGCGGTAGCCAGCACCATCCTGCTGCAGGTGATGATCGGCTTTCGCGACCTCATGCACCTGCGCGGCAGCTATGACCGCGCTGCGGTGCTGCGACTGTCGCTGGGCTCGCTGCTGGGCATGCCCTTCGGCATCGCGGCGCTGGCGCTGTTCGATCCCGATGCCGGGCGGCTCGCCATCGCCGCGATCTCACTGGCCGGGCTGGGCATGATGCTGCACCAGCCGCATCGCCGCCTGGCGCCGGGCCCCGGCGTGACCCTGGCGGCCGGGGCACTGTCGGGCCTGTTCGGCAGCCTCGCCGCCATGCCCGGCCCGCCCACCGTGGCCTATTTCGTCGCCAGCGGCACCCCGGCAGTGCGGGCCCGGGCCTCGATGATGATCTTCTTCTTCGTTTCGGCGCTGATCACCCTGCCGGGGCTGGCCGTCGCCGGGGCGGTGGATCTGCGCACGCTGGGGCTGAGCCTGGCGCTGTTGCCGCTGCTGATCGCGGGCACCTGGGTCGGGGGCCAGCTGTTCCGCCGTCTCGACGCCCGGCATTATCGCGGGCTGGCTCTGGGGGTCATGGCGCTGTCCGCGGGACTGGCCGGGGCGCGGGCACTGGCCGGGCTGTTCTGAGCCCGCTTGCGCCGCGCCGCCGGACAGGCTATCCGCCCGGGCTTTGCGGGAACGGGGCGCAGGAAAATGCCAGACGACATGCTCGCCATCGACTTCGGGACCTCGAACTCGGCCGCGGCGATCCTGCAGGACGGCCGGCCGCGGCGCATCGCCATCGAGCCGGGGGCCGAGACCCTGCCCACCGCCGTGTTCTTCCCGGCCCGCGACGGGACCATGCGCATCGGCGCGGCGGCGGCCCAGGCGCTGATCGCGGGCGACGAGGGGCGCTACATGCGGGCGCTGAAAAGCGTGCTCGGGACCGGGCTGTTCCACGAATCGCGACTGATCGCCGGCAAGCGCCGCACCCTGTCCGAGATCGTCGCCGCCTTCCTCGCCACCCTGCGCGAGCGGGCCGAGGCGGCGACCGGACGCCGCTTCCGCCGCGCGCTTTCCGGCCGGCCGGTGCATTTCCACTCGAACGACCCGGCGCGCGACGCGCAGGCCCAGGCCGACCTGCACGGCTGCTATCTGGCGGCAGGTTTCGACGAGGTCGCCTTCCTGCCCGAACCCGAGGCGGCGGCGCTGGCCAGCCACGGCCTTGGCCGGCCGGACGAGATCGGGCTGATCGTCGATATCGGCGGCGGCACCTCGGATTTCTCGGCCTTCCGCAGCCGGGGCGACGGGCTGGACATCCTCGCCAATCACGGCATCCGGCTGGGCGGCACGGATTTCGATCAGCAGGTCTCGCTGAGCCATGCCATGCCGGCGCTGGGTTATGGCGGCGAACTGCGCCGCGCCATGGGGCCGGGGCTGCTGCCGGTGCCGAACGCGATCTATGTCGACCTGGCGACCTGGGCCAAGATCCCCTTCCTCTATGTGCCCCAGACGCGGCGCATGGCCGCCGGGATGGCCCGCATGGCGGTGGACCGCGCCGCCATGGACCGCCTGGTGACGGTGCTGGACGAGGAACTGGGCCATGAGCTGGCCTTCGCCGTCGAGCGCGGCAAGATCGCCGCCAATGCCGGCGAGGGCGCGCAGATCGCCATGGGATTCGTCGCGCCGGGGCTGGCGCCGGCGATCTCGCCCGCCTCGCTCGACGCGGCGCTGGCGGGCCATCGCGCCGAACTCCACGAAGCCGCCGCCGAGACGCTGCGGCTGGCGGGCATCGCGCCGGATCAGGTCGGCAGCATCATCCTGGTCGGCGGCTCCAGCCTGATGGGACTGGTCGCCGACGAGGCGCTGCGGCTTTGCCCCGGCGCGCAGCTTCTGCGCGCCGGCGCCTTCACCGCCGTGGTGGACGGGCTGGCTCTGGCGACGGCGCGTTAACGCTTGCCGGTTTTCGGCCCGGCGCGAAACGGCTTGTCGCCGCCCTTGCCCTGCCAGCCGCCCGCGGCCTTGTGCGACTTGAAGCCCACGGCACGTTTCGGCCGCGCCTCGGCGCCTTCGCCCCGGACCGGCCGGTCGTCGCGCAGCGCGCCATGCGACTTGAAGCCGGCCGATTTCAGGCCCGCCCGCGGCCCGGGTTTCGGCGCGGCGGCCTTCTGCGCCTGCTTCTTCTCGCTGCTCCAGCGGGCCTTGCGCGGCGCTTCCGCCGGTTCGGCTTCCGCCGCGGAACGGGCCGCGCGGGGCTTCACTTCGTCGGGGTCCAGCAGCGCCGGACGCCGGGCCGGTTTGGGCTTCGCTTCGGCCTTGGGTCTGTCCTCGAAGCGGGGCTCCGGCGTTTCGGGCCGCGCGGAGCGCGGCGCCTGGGCGCGATGCGGCTTCTTCTCGCGCGCGGGGGACGCCGCCCCTGTCGCTTCGCCATTGTCCGAATACCCATGGCGCGCCGGCTTCCGGTCGCGCGGCGCGGGTGCGTCGAAGACCGGCTCGCCCTCGATCCGGCGCATGGTCAGGCCCGGCTCCAGCTCGATCCGCTCGCCGAAATTCGGCGCGGCGGCGGCGGCGATCTGCACGAAGGTCTGCTCGGTCTTGACCCGTATCGCGCCGATGGCGTCACGGGTGATGTTGCCCGCCTCGCAGATCTTGGGCAGCAACCAGCGCGCCTCGGCCCGGCCGGAATGGCCGACCGAGAGCAGGAACCAGACCGCCGGGCCGAACTCGCCCCGTTCGCGTGGCGCAGAAGGCGCAGGGCCCACGCTTTCCGACAGCTCCTCGGGCGCCGGGCGCCCCTCGCGCCACAGCCGCACGAAGGCCGATGCGACCCGTTCCGCGCCAAAGCGGTCGAGCAGCGCGGCGGCCAGCCCCGCCTCCTCGCCCGGCGCTTCGGCCAGCGCCGGATGGTCCAGCATGCGCGCGTCGTCGCGGGCCTGCACCTCGTCGGCCGAGGGCGCCTTGCCCCAGTCCGCGACCAGCTTGGCGCGCTGCAAGAGCCGCTGCGCCCGCTTGTATTCCGCCGAGGGCACGATCAGCACCGAGGTGCCCTTGGCGCCCGCCCGGCCGGTGCGGCCGGACCGGTGCAGCAGCGTGTCGGGATTGGTCGGCAGGTCGGCATGGATCACCAGTTCCAGCCCCGGCAGGTCGATGCCGCGCGCCGCCACGTCGGTGGCGATGCAGACCCGCGCCCGCCCGTCGCGCAGCGCCTGCAGCGCATGGCTGCGTTCCTGCTGGCTGAGCTCGCCCGACAGCGCCACGACCTTGAAGCCGCGATTGCCCATGCGCGCCAGCAGGTGGTTCACATTGGCGCGGGTCTTGCAGAAGATGATCGCCCGGCTGGCCTCGTAATAGCGCAGGGTGTTGAAGATCGCGTGCTCGCGGTCGCGGGTGGTCACCGACAGGGCACGATATTCGATGTCGCCGTGCTGACGCGCCTCGCCCATCGCCTGGATGCGCAGCGCGTCGCGCTGGAAGTCGCGGGCCAGCGCCTCGATGGCCGGCGGCACGGTGGCCGAGAACAGCAGCGTGCGGCGTTCGGCCGGCGCCGATCCGAGGATGAATTCCAGGTCCTCGCGGAAGCCCAGGTCCAGCATCTCGTCCGCCTCGTCCAGCACGCAGGCGCGCAGGCCGGTCAGGTCCAGCGAGCCGCGCTCGATATGGTCGCGCAGCCGGCCGGGGGTGCCGACGACGATATGGGCGCCCCGCTCCAGCGCCCGGCGCTCGGTGCGATAGTCCATGCCGCCGACGCAGGTGGCGATGCGCACGCCGGCCTGCTCGTAGAGCCAGCCCAGCTCGCGCGCCACCTGCAAGGCCAGCTCGCGCGTCGGCGCGATGGCCAGCGCCAGCGGCCGGCCCGCCTCGGGCAGGCTGTCGCCGTCCAGGATGTCGCCGGCCATGGCCAGGCCGAAGGCCACGGTCTTGCCCGAGCCGGTCTGGGCCGAGACCAGCACGTCGCGGCCCCGCGCCTCGGGGGCCAGGGCGGCCTCTTGCACGGAAGTCAGGCTGGCATAGCCCTTGGCCGCCAGCGCCGCGGCCAGGGGCGCGGCAATATCATGTTCGTTCATCTTCTTCGCCAGAAAGGGGATGCGGGGCATCCGGGTGAAGGCACCATTCCCCTTTGCGGCCGGGCCCTCCCAACGGCCCGCCGGCCCGGAACGCGGAGCCAAGCCGCCCGCCTATCCTGTCGCGGCCCGCAAGTCAAAGCGAAACTAGGGCCGCATCAGCTGATCCTCGGTCCAGCCGAGCCGCGCCATGTCCTCGGCCCGCGCCGCCGCATCGTCGCCGACGATGAACTCGTCGAGCTGCGGCGGCGGCACCCCGGCCTGCGACAGCAGGCCATGCACCTGGCCGCGGTGATGGGTCTGGTGCTGGAACAGATGCGACAGCAGGTCGTCGCGGCGGTCGTGCTGGACGCGCGAGCCCCGGTCCACCGGCACGATTTCCGCCAGGGCGTCCGGGGTCAGCGCCGCGACCAATGCCAGCAGGCGCTCGTCCATCCGCGCCTGCCATTCGGCCAGCCGCGCCAGGTCGGGGCAGTCCCGCGCCTCGGCCAGCACCGCCTCGTCCAGCGGCCGGCCTTCGAGCGCGCCGATATAGAAGCGGTCGACCAGCAGGATATGGTTCAGCGTCGCACGGATCGAGCCGAAGAAGGACGGCCGCGGCGCCTCGTATGCGCCGGGGGGCAGGGCGGCGCAGGCGCGGTGCAGCCGGGCATTGGCCAGGCGGTTCATCTGCGCCAGCTTGCGCAGCATTCGCAGCATCAGGGTCATCGGGCACCTCCGGGGGCGATGATGCCGCCGGGCGCGCGCAGGGTCGAGGCATCTTTCACCGTTTCCCAGCAGGCCGCCACGCGGTCCGGGCCGGACCCGCTAGCGTCGCGGGCCGGCCGGATCGTGGCCCAGGCTGCGACGGATCTCGGCCAGGAACAGCTGCAGCGCCGGGGCCGGGTCGCGGTGGTGATAGACGATATAGACCTCGGAAACCGGAGGATTTGGCCGGATCGGCAGAAAGGTCAGCGGCCCCGCCGTCAGCTTGGCGATGCCCGCCGGCACGATGCTGACCCCGAAGCCCGCCACGATCAGGCTGGGGATCGACTGTGCGTCCACCACCTGCTGCGAGACCCGCGGCCGATAGCCCGAGGCAACGATGCAGGCCATGACATAGGCGGCGAAATCGGAACTGTCCGGGCGCAGCACCACATGCTGGTCCTCGCGCAGGTCGTCGATCGAGACGCAGGTGCGCCCGGCCAGCCGGTGATCGCTGCGCACCAGCGCCAGCATCTCCTCGCGCCAGCCGTATTCATGCGCCAGTTCCTCGTCGCGCGGCACCGAGCGGTTGAAGCTGACATCGGTGCGCCGGCTCAGCACCTCGGTGAGCTGCGCGGCCGGAGTCTGTTCGTGGACGCGCAGGGTGATTCGCGGATGCAGCCGGGCGAAATGCGCCAGAAGCTCGGAAAGGCCGCCGCGCAGGATCGAGCCGGTTGCGCCGATTTCCAGCAAACCGTCCTGGCCCTGCTGGATTTCGCGGATCTCGTGCAGGCTGCGTTCATACTGGTCCAGCATGTTGCGCGCCCGGGGCAGGAACAGCTCGCCCGCCCGGGTCAGCGCCACCTTGCGGCTGGTGCGGCCGATCAGCTCGGCACCGACTTCGCGCTCAAGTGTCTGGATTTGCGTGCTCAGCGGCGGCTGCGACATGTTCAGCCGCCGGGCTGCACGGGTGAAGTTCAGCTCCTCGGCCAGGACGACGAAACAGCGAAGCTGGCGCATTCTCATAGCATCACCGTATAGATCAGCGGCAAATCAATATTAGACACGGATGCGGCATTCGCCAACACTTGACGCATGAGGGGCCAGCCGCGACCACGTGCCGCCGATGCGGAAATGACGCATCCAGGACATGCCGGGCCGCAGCCCGCCCCTTCCGTCACAGGGAGGAACGGAAACACATGCCGAATTGGTCCAGGTCCTTGTTTGGACAGGTTTGCGTCGCGCTGGTGCTGGGGGTCGCCGCCGGCTTCTTCGCGCCCGAATTCGCCGCCAAGATGAAGCCGCTGGGGGACGGCTTCATCAAGCTTATCAGAATGCTGATCCCCGTCATCGTGTTCTGCGTCGTGGTGCATGGCATCGCCGGCGCGGGCGACCTGAAAAAGGTCGGCAAGGTCGGCGTCCGCGCCATCATCTATTTCGAGGTCATCACCACCATCGCCCTGGCGCTTGGCATCGCCATCGCCTATCTGTTCGGCCCCGGACACGGCATGAACATCGACGTCAGCCAGCTGGATGCCTCGGCGCTGTCGGCCTATGTCGACCGGGCGCATGAGGTCAGCGACGGAGGCACCATCGCCTTCCTGATGAAGCTGATCCCGACCACCATGGTCAGCGGCTTCGCCCAGGGCGACGTGCTGCAGGTGCTGCTGGTCGCCATCCTGTTCGGCTGCGCCCTGTCGCTGGTGGGCGAGCGCGGCAAGCCGCTGCTGCACATGATCGAGCTGACCGGCGACGTCACCTTCAAGATCATGGGCTTCATCGTCCGGCTGGCGCCGCTGGGCGTCTTCGGCGCCATCGCCTTCACCGTCGGACAATACGGCATCGGCTCGCTGGCGCAGCTGGGTTCGCTGGTCGGGCTGTTCTACGTCACCATCGCCATCTTCGTCTTCGTGGTGCTGGGCCTGGTGATGCGGATGGCCGGCTTCAGCATCTTCAAGCTGCTGCGCTACCTGCGCACCGAGGTCGGCATCGTCGCCGGCACCGCCTCGAGCGATTCGGTGCTGCCGCAGACCATGCGCAAGCTGGAGCATCTGGGCATCAAGGACTCGACCGTGGGCCTGGTGGTGCCGACCGGCTATTCCTTCAACCTCGACGCCTTCTCGATCTACCTGACGCTGGCGGCGGTGTTCATCGCCCAGGCCACCAACACGCCGCTCTCCACCACCGACCTGCTGGCCATTCTGGGCGTGGCGCTGGTGACTTCGAAGGGCGCGCATGGGGTGCCGGGCTCGGCCATCGTGATCCTGGCCGCGACCCTGGCCGCGATCCCGACCATCCCCGCCATCGGCCTGGTGCTGGTGCTGTCGGTGGACTGGTTCATGGGCATCGCCCGGGCGCTGGGGAACTACCTGGGCAATTGCGTCGCCACCGTGGTCGTCGCCGCCTGGGTGGGGGATATCGACCGCGACCGCGCCCGCCGCATCCTCGATGGCGAGGACATGCCGGCGCTGGACACGCTGGACGGGGACGCGCCGCAGAACCTGTCCCAGACCAGCCCGATGCCGCAGCCGGCGGCCCAGCACGGGTAACGAGGTCTCCCTCGCGGGCCGGGCGGGACCTGCGCGACGGTCCCGCCACGGCCTGCCGAGAAGACGGCCTGCGCCTTCCTCCCGATGGCGCAGGCCTTTTCGTGTCAGGGCAGGCCGGCCGCGAAGCCTTCTTCGGTCAGGATGTCGATCAATGCCTGCACCGCCCGGGTGCGGTGGCGCCGCGGGTTGGTCAGCAGCAAGAAGGGCCGCTCGGCTCCGTCCAGCGGCAGGGTACGGATCCAGCCCGAGGCGGCCGGCCGCGCCACCGCGCGCTGCGACAGCGCCGCCAGGCAATGGCTGGCGGCAACCGCGCCCAGCACCGCCTCGTTCGAGGGCAGTTCCAGCGCCACCGGCAGCGCGGCGACGGAAAGCCCCCGCCCACCCAGCCAGGTCTCGAATTCCGAGCGCGTGCCCGAGCCCGGCTCGCGCAGCACCCAGCTCTGCGCGGCCAGCTCGGCCGGCGGCACCGCGTCGCGCCCGGCCCAGGGATGCCCGGCGCCCATGACCAGCACCAGCCGGTCGCGCGCCACCACCTGCCGGTGCAGATCGCCATGCGCCACCGCGCCCTCGACCAGCCCCAGATCGGCGCCGCCCTCCTGCACCGCATCGGCAACCTGGGTGGTGTTGCTGACGGTCAGGCGCAGTTCGATTCCCGGATGCATCTCGCGCAACGCCACCAGCCGCGGCGGCAGCCAGTAGCTCGAGACGGTCTGGCTGGCATGGACCCGCAACCGGCCGCGCGGCTCGCGCGCCAGATCCTCCAGCACCATCTCGGCGGTCTCGGCGCGGTCCAGCACGGCGCGGGCCTCGGCCATGAAGGCCTCGCCCGTCTCGGTCAGAACGATGCGCCGTCCCACCCGGTCGAAAAGCCGCACGCCATGCCGCGCCTCCAGCGCCGAGACGGCAGCGCTGACCGCCGATTGCGTCAGGTTCAGCGCCTCGGCCGCGCGGGTGACGTGCTGGCGCTCGGCCACGGCCAGGAAGATGCGGAGCTGTTCCAGGGTCATGCGCAATTAATAAGGAAAATCGAACGATATTGCAAATATAATGCGATGGATTGAACATCGTTCCGGGACCATGTTCCGCCAAAAAGGCAAAGGAACGCAACCATGTCCTCGACCGAGCAGAGCCGACAAAATTCTCTCGTCCTCAGCAGCTGGCTGGGCACCACCCTGCCGGGGCTGGGGCTGACCTTTGCCATCGCGGTCGCCGCGACGGCGGTGCAGCGGCTTTCGGGCATCCCGGCGCTCAGCCCGCTGGTGGTGGCGATGGTGCTGGGCATGGCGCTGCGCAACCTGGCAGGCACGCCTGAGGCGGCACGGCCGGGTATCGGCTTTTCGCTGCGCCGGGTGCTGCGCCTTGCCATCATGCTGCTGGGCTTCCAGCTGACGCTGGCGCAACTGCGCGCGGTGGGCCTGCCGGGGCTGGCGGTGATCTCGGTGACGCTGGCCGCGACCTTCGTCTTCACCAGATGGGCCGGCCGGGCGCTGGGGGTCGAGGCGCGGCTGGCCGAGCTGATCGCAGCCGGCACCTCGGTCTGCGGCGCCTCGGCGGTGATCGCGACCAATACCGTCACCCGCGGTTCGGACGAGGACGTGGCCTATGCCATCGCCTGCGTGACGGTCTTCGGCTCGCTGTCGATGCTGGCCATGCCGGTGCTGGGCGGGATGCTGGCGATGGGGGCTTCGCATTACGGCATCTGGGTCGGCGCCACCGTGCACGAGGTGGCGCAGGTGGTCGGCGCCGGCTTCCAGCACGGCGCCGAGGCCGGGCAGGCCGCCACCGTCGCCAAGCTCAGCCGGGTCATCATGCTGGCGCCGCTGATCCTGGTGCTGGGCACGCTGGCCCGCCGGGGCGGCAAGGCCGCGCATGGCGCGGCGCCGACGCCCTGGTTCGTGCTGGGCTTCGTCGCGGTGGTGCTGCTGAACAGCGCCCTGCCCCTGCCTGAGGCGCTGCAGGCCGAGGTCGTCCGCCTGACCGCCTTCCTGCTGACCATGGCGCTGGCGGCGATGGGGCTGGAAACCGACATCCGCAAGCTGCGCGCCAAGGGCATCCGGCCGCTGGCGCTGGGGGCGCTGGCCTGGCTGTTCATCTCGACCCTGGGCCTGGGGCTGGTGACGCTGATCTGAGTCTTCGGCATTGAGCGGCCCTGCCGCGATGCCTAGATTGGGCGCGATCCTTCGAGGGACCGCGCCCATGGCCTTGCAACCCGCCGACACCCGCCCGCTGACCCGGCGCGAGACCGAGGTCCGCCGCTTCGTCCGCGCCCGCTACGGGCTGCGCGGCACGCTGGCCCTGCATCGCCACGCGCTTGGCCGCGACCTGCTGCGCGCGCCGGTCAATGTCATGCTGTCGCCGCTGTTCCTGCTGGTGCGGCTGGTCGCGCCGCTGTTGCGGCGCATCGGGCTGGTCCGGGCGGGCGACTGGCTGGCGCGCCGGCAGATCTTCCTGTCCTCCGACGTGGCCCGGCGGATCGAGGCGGACCTGGCCGGCTTCATCGACGATCTGGCGGCAAAGGGCCTGGCCCCCAGGGCGCCGCCCGGGACCGTGGCCCGCGCCGTCTCGGCCTATGCCGAGACCCGCAACGCGGTGTCCGAGATTACCACCTCGCTGCTGGTGCTGCTTGCGGGGCTGCTGCTGGTCCACCGCGCCACGCCCGGAGTGATCTCGCTGGCCGGGCCGATCGCGCAGCTGCGGGCGCAGGCGCAGGCTGTCGAGAATTTCGCGCTGGGAAGCTGGGCCGGGCGCATGTGGTATGGCGCCTTCCCGCGCGAGCTCTCCACGGCCGAGGTGGTGCTGACCGGCGTGGTGCTGGCCATGCTCGCCTCGGTCCTGACCACCTTTGCCGGGCTGGTCGCCGATCCGGTGCAGACGATGACCGGCATCCATCGCCGCCGGATCCTGCGGCTGCTGCAGCGGCTGGATCGCGCCGGCGACGGCCCGGCGCTGGAGCGCGAACATGTGCTGGCGCGGCTGGGCGACCTGTCGGATGCGGCGCTGAGCCTGTGGCGCAGCTTCCGCGGCTAGGGCACGGCAACGGTCCCGGCACCAAGGCCCGGCCCGCCGCCAGCGACGATCGGCGGCGCGTCGAAATCTCTTCCGATCCGCTGCCGGTCGCGTATCCTGTGAAGGCGCGCCCGCCCGACAGAAGCGGCGCGGCCCGGCGCGACCCTGTCCGCCGCCGGAAGCCAAGACGACAGCGCCCTGCCGCGGTCCCGCATCGCCGCGGCACGAACCAACGAGCCCGGAGGATTCGGCCATGACCCGCACCAACCGACGCAACCTGCTGAAACTCGCCCTGGCCGCCGCCGCGGTTCCCGCCCTGCCGGGCCTGCTGCGGGCGGCGCCCGAACCCCGCGACTTCACCCCGCAGCCCGGCGACTGGCGCAGCTTCGAGCTGCGCACGCGGGTCCGGCTGGCGCCGCAAGGCGCGACGCAGGTCTGGCTGCCGGTGCCTGCGGTCGAGACGGATTACCAGCGCAGCCTGGATCACGGCTTCACCGGCAATGCCAGCCAGGCAGCCTTCGTCACAGATCCGGCCAGCGGGGCACGGATGCTGCACGCACGTTTCGACGCCTCGGTCGCCGAACCTACGGTCGAGCTGGTCAGCCGCATCCAGACCCGCAATCGCGTGGTGGACTGGAATCGCACCTCGGAGGTGCAGGAAGATCCGGCGGTGCTGGAGGCGGCCTTGAAGGGCTCCAGCCTCAAACCGCTGGACGGCGTGGTGCTGGAACGCGCGCGCGAGATCACCAAGGGGGCCACCACCGACCGCGAGAAGGTCGCGGCGATCTATGCCTGGATCGTCACCCATTGCCATCGCAACCTGGACACTCCCGGCTGCGGGCCCGGCGACATCCGGGCCACGCTGACCACGGCCGGACTGGGCGGCAAATGCGCCGATCTGAACGGACTGTTCGTGGGGCTGGCCCGCGCCTCGGGCGTGCCGGCACGCGACATCTACGGCGTGCGGGTGGCGCCCTCGGCCTTCGGCTACAAGCAGCTGGGCGCGAACAGCCCGGAGGTGACCGGGGCGCAGCACTGCCGGGCCGAGGTCTGGCTGACGGGCCATGGCTGGGTGGCGATGGACCCGGCGGATGTGCTGAAGGTGATGCGGGCCGAAACCGACCGCTGGATCAAGGACCCGGCCGATCCGCTGGTCGCGCCGGTCAACGCAGCGCTGTTCGGCAATTGGGAAGGCAACTGGATCGCCTATAACACCGCCAGCGACGTGACCCTGCCCGGCGCGGACGGCGCCCCGGCCCTGCCCTTCCTGATGTATCCGCAGGGTCTGGACGCCCGGGGCCGGCTGAACGAACTGGACGCCAAGGCGTTTTCCTACGAGATGACCGCGCAAGAGGTCTGAGCAACCCCAGCGGGCAGGCGTTCCGGTCCCGGATGCCTGCCCGTCCGGCGCTTGCCGCAGCGCCGGGACCAGCGTCACGGTTCCCGCCAGGATCGGCACGCACAGGACGGACCAGCCGGAGCCGGTCAGAATCACCGGCAGCGGATCGCCGCCTGTCGGCGGATGCAGGATCCCGGTCAACTGCATGACGGCGCTGGCCAGGCCGACGCCAAGCCCCATGGCCGGCCCGGAAGGCCACACGGCCGGGATCCCTTCGCCCCGGGGAAACGCCATGCCCGCGCAGCAGAGCGAATCATGCGTCCCGCGCCCGGCACCCGGTTTTCCAAGGCTGCCTTGCCGGTGGCGGGGACTAGGTGACGCCGCGATGGCGATGTCCGTTCCGCCCCTCTGGTTCCAGCTGCCGCGAGGTCCAAGCGACGCGGGGCCGGGCTACCTGCCCGCATGGCGCTGAAAACCCGCTCGGCGGCGCCCAGCCGGCCGCTCTTGCCCATCCCGCGCTTTCGGGCCACAGATATGGCCCGAGGCCCCGGACATCCTGCCCGCGCCCTTCCCGGAAAGCTTGCCGACATGACCACCGCCACCATGCCCGCCGCCCGCGCCAGAACCCATGTGACCGTGCTGGTCATGCTGGGCCTGACGCATCTGCTGAACGACATGATGCAGTCGCTGATCCCCGCCGCCTATCCGATCCTCAAGGATGCCTATGCGCTGGATTTCGTGCAGATCGGCATGATCACCCTGACCTTCCAGATCGCCGGATCGCTGCTGCAGCCGGTGATCGGCCTGGTGACGGACCGCCATCCGGCGCCCTATTCGCCGGTCGTGGGGATGATGTTCACCCTGTCGGGGCTGGTCAGCCTGGCCTTCGCGCACAGCTACGGCATCATCCTGGTCTCGGTGGCGCTGATCGGCATCGGTTCGTCGATCTTCCACCCCGAGGCGACGCGGATGGCGCGCTATGCCGCCGGCGGCCGGCAGGGGCTGGCGCAGGGCATCTTCCAGGTCGGCGGCCAGGCCGGCGGCGCGCTCGGCCCGGTCTTCGCGGCGCTGGTCATCGTGCCCTGGGGCCAGCCCAGCCTGGCCTGGTTCGCGGTGGCGGCGCTGATGGCGATGATGATGCTGGTCTGGATCGGCAGCCGGCAGCGCCAGATCAGCGCCGAATTCGTGGCCATGCGCTCGGCCGCCCGCAAGGACGGCCGCGGCCATGTCCCGCATGCACCCCTGACCATCGGCATCGGGCTGGTGGTGCTGACGCTGCTGATGTTTTCCAAGAACGCCTATGGCGAGAGCTTCCGCTCATTCTATACCTTCTACCTGATCGAACGCTTCGGGCTGTCGATCCCCTCGGCGCAGATGATGCTGTTCGTCTTCCTGCTGGCCTCGGCGGCGGGGGCGCTGATCGGCGGCATCGTCGGTGACCGCATCGGGCGCTATCGCATCATCTGGATCTCGGTGCTGGGGCCGCTGCCGCTGACGCTGATCCTGCCCTATGCCGACCTGTTCTGGACCGGAGTGCTGACGGTGGCGATCAATCTGATCATGGCCAGCGCCTTCGCCTCGATCCTGATCTACGCGATGGAGCTCATGCCGGGCCGCATCGGGCTGATCGGCGGGTTGTTCTACGGGCTGAATTTCGGCCTGGGCGGCATCGCGGCGGCGATCCTGGGCGGACTGGCCGACAGCCGTGGCGTCGAGACGGTCTATCGGCTCTGCGCCTTCCTGCCGCTGGCCGGGCTGCTGGCCTGGTTCCTGCCAAGGATCGACGACAGGCATTAGGGCATCAGCCCTGCCCAATGGCCTGCAGCAGGCGCGAGACCTGGCCCGGCCGCCATGCGGTGCCGCTGGCGGTGGTCAGCCCGGCCCGGTTCAGCGCCGAAGCGATGTCCCGCAGCGTCGCTCCGCGGCGGCGCATCGGCAGGACGATCCTCGCCGCCTGATCCGGGAACGCGGCGCCGTCTGCCGCCCCGGCCGCGTGCCAGGGGGGCCGCGGTTTCTGTTCCGGCGCCTGGCGGCGGGCATGGATCGACAGTTCGGCCTTGCCGGCATGCGGCAGCGCTGCCACCCGCAGGGTGACGCCGGGATCCGCAAGGAAGGGCGCATATCCCAGCCGGGCAAAGGGCAGCCGGTCCAGCCGGGCCACCAACAGCTCGGCAGCACTGGCGCGGCATTCCGCCAGCGCCGCCTGCAAGCCCGGGAATGCCCGGTCCTCCGGCAGGTCGCGAAAGCGTGCCTGGATCCGGTGCGGGCCGCCCGGACAGGTCCGCAGGAAAGCCGCAATGGCGCGCCGCTGGGCGGCGAGGCCCCCGTCCGGGCAGTCGCGGTCCTGGCAGGAGAGACGGGTATAGATCACGAAGCGGGTCATGGTGCAGACCGGGTGGAGGGGGCCAAAATCCGGCCCCCGGGTTCGGATGGCGGGGTTCAGAAGGTCATGCGGGTGGTCAGGAAGAAGGACCGGCCCGGCTCGGGGAAGCCCTCGGCCGGCTGATGGTCCCGGTCGAAGAGGTTGCGAATGCCGAAGGCCATGCGGGCATAGGCGATCCGCGCCGGATCCTCGGGCTGGACGGCGCTTTCCGACAGGCGTGCGCCAGAGATCTCGACCGAAGGCGAGACGGTCAGCCTGTCCATGGTCCGCCAGTCCGGCCGCAGATAGGCATTGTGACGCGACGTGTCGGTCGGGCGGTAATCGGCGCGGACCGGGTCCGAGAGGTCGCGGAGCAGGAAGGGATAGCCCGCCGCCAGCCCCAGCCGGTCGCCGATGTCCCAGCTGGCCGCGATCTCGAAACCCTCGCAGGTGCCGTCGCCGACATTGCGGCTTTGCGACAGGGGCTTGCCCTCGTCGTTCAGGCCGCCGGTCGGCACCGACTGGATCATGTCCCGGGCCTTGCTGTGGGACAGCGCCGTCTCGATCCGCGCCGGGCCAAGATCGCCGCCATAGCCCAGCTCGACATTCAGCGCGCGCTCGGATTTCAGCTCCGGATTGGGCACGGCCGAGCCGAAGCGTGTGCTGTAGCGGTCGAAAAGCGTCGGGAAGCGGCTGCGCGAGGACAGGCTGGCGTGGGATGCGCCGCGGGCATCGGGCAGCCAGATCGCGGCCAGCTGCCAGTTCACCGCCTTGGTCGAGCCGGCCGGCAGGCCGGCATCCTCGGCGTTGCGCTCGGCCTGCAGCACCTCGGCCCGATCATGGCTGATCCCGGCGATGACGCGCAGGTCGTCGCGGGCCTGCCAGGTGTTTTCCAGCGCCAGTGACCAGGTTTCCTCCTCGCTGAGCTCGGCCGGATCGGGGACGCCGCCAAGGCCGGGGCGCGAGACCTGGATCGAGCGATGCCTGTCGCGGCGATGATGCAGCGCGGCGCGCAGGGTATCGGCCGCGCCCAGCTCGGCCCCGGCCTCGAGGCTGAGGCCCCAGGCCCAGTCCTTGTAGCGGCTGTCGAAGGCGCGCCGCTCGGTCTGGGTGGAGTGGCTGGCATCGTCCCAGGCCGGCAGCAGGTTGTCGAAACGGTCGTAATAGGCGCGTGTCTTCAGGTAGCCGCCGCGCAGTTCGGTATGGGAATAGAAGGCCAGGCTGTCCAGGTCCCATTCCGGCCAGGTCCAGTCGCGCTGCCAGCCCTGGCCCGGTCCCGGTGGCGGGGTGGCGCCCCGGATCGGCTGGTCGATATTGCAGGAGGCCTGCTTCTCGCCGGTCTGGCGGGTGCGGGTGTAGCTGAGGACGTATTCATCGGTGGCGTTCGGCGTCCAGCCGGCCTTGAGGCTCAGGCGGCCGTCGTCGCTGTCGCTGTGGTCGCGCAGGCCGGCGCCCTGCTGCGGGCGCGGCGCATGGTCGCGCGACAGGTAGAAGCCGTCGCTGTCGCGGCGCATGTAGCTGCCCTGCAGCCAGTAACCCTGCCGGCGCATACCCAGCGACAGCAGGCCGCTGCGGGCAGCGATGTCGCCGCGGTTGCCGGCTTCGACGCCCAGCCGCGCCTCGCCCTGGAAGGCCCGGACGGGCTGGCGGGTGACCAGGTTGATGGCGCCGCCCATGCCGCCCGGCCCGTTCAGGACCGAGACGTAACCCTCTTGCAACTGGATCTCGGCCAGGTCCGGGGTCAGGAAGCGGCCGTAGTCCAGCCGGTTGTCAGCGGGCAGGGTGACGCGGATACCGTCGATCGACAGCGGCACCTGGAAGCGGTCGAAGCCGCGGACATGGATCAGCCGCTCGTAGCGGCTGCCGCCGGTATGGCCGACCTGCACCCCCGGCGCGACCCGCAACGCATCGTCCAGCGTGCTGCGGTTGGCGCGCAGCACCTGTTCGGCGGTCACGCTGGTGGTGGTGCCGTCCCGGCTTTCCCGGTCTTCCACCGTCAGGGTGATGGTGCCCAGCACGAAGACCGGCGGCGGCGCGGCCTCCTGCGCCGACAGGGACGCTGCCGCCCGGCCCAGAATGGCGGCGCCAAGCAATCCCGCCTTTGCCACGACCCGCATCCCGTCCCTCCTGCACCCCTCTCTCCGTCATCGGAGAGAATCGATATGTTTGTATGAGCATAATGAAGGCCGGGCAGGTGGACATGGGCAAGGGCGTTGAAAGTCTTTCTGCCCGGACGCGACGAATTGAAGCGGCCGGGGCCGCAGCGGGCGCTTGCCAGCGCCCGTCGATATGTTTCAATATCTATAACGAACACTCCGGCAACCGGAGCCGGCGGGAAGCGCGGCCGGGCCTTTGCCAGCCCCGGCAAGGCCGCGTGATCCGTGATCGCACAGAGGAGCTTGACCATGAAACTCAGCGCAAGAAATGTCCTGCCCGGCACGGTGGTCGAGATCGTCACCGGCGCGGTGACCAGCCATGTCCGCATCGACCTGGGCGGCAGCGTGGTGACCGCCGCGATCACCAACGAGGCGGTGAAGGAACTGGGCCTGGCGGTCGGCGGCCGCGCCTCGGCGGTGATCAAGGCCTCGGATGTCATGGTCGGGGTCGATGACTGACCTCTCGGCCGATTCCCTGCGGCCGCATGAACTGGCCGTGCCGAGGCCGCCCCGTTTCGATGCGCAGCTATGGTTCATCGCGCGTCTGCCCGGCGCCCTCGGCCCCGTTCGGCTTCATAGACGCGCCGCCGTCGGTCAACCGCCTGGCCGGGCTGATCTGGCTGTCGCACAAGCTTTATCCCCAGGCCGCGCCCGGCGATCTGCACGGCAAGATCGCCGCGTTCCACGCGCTGTTCCATGGAAGGCGCGCCGACGATGCCGCGCTGACGGCCCTGCTGGGTGACTGAGCGGCGCCCGGGCGCATGGCTTGCCCTGGGGCTGATCGCCGCGCTGGTGATCGGCACCGCACCGCCATCGCCGACCGGGCGCTGCTGCTGAACCGCTTGGGCGTGGCCGCCTCGGGGACCGTCGCCGAGACGATGACGACCGCCCGGTTGCCCGCCCGACCCGGTCGGCTATGCTGATCCCAGCCGCAAGCAGGAGGGGGACGGGATGGGCCAGCTGGTCGAAGGCGTCTGGCATGACGAATGGTATGACACCGAAAGCACCGGGGGGCGCTTCCAGCGCAGCACCACCGCCTGGCGCAACTGGATCACCCCGGACGGCAGCCCCGGCCCCAGCGGCGAGGGCGACTTTGCCGCCGAAAGCGGGCGCTATCATCTCTATGTCTCCTATGCCTGCCCCTGGGCGCATCGCACGCTGATCTTTCGCGCCCTGAAGGGGCTGGCCGCGCATGTCGACGTCTCGGTCGTGCATCCCGACATGCTGTCCGAGGGCTGGACCTTCGCCGCCGATTTCCCCGGCACCACCGGCGACCGGCTGTTCGGCCTGCGCTTCCTGCGCGACCTCTACCTGAAGGCGGATCCCGCGGCCTCGGGCCGGGTGACGGTGCCGGTGCTCTGGGACAGGACGCGCAGCACCATCGTCAGCAACGAAAGCGCCGAGATCATCCGCATGTTCAACAGCGCCTTCGACGGAATCACCGGCAATCGCGACGACTATTGCCCGCCCGAGCTGCTGGAGCGGATCGACGCCCTGAACGCGCGCCTCTACGACCGGGTGAACAACGGCGTCTACAAGGCCGGCTTCGCCACCTCGCAAGCCGCCTATGACGAGGCGGTGCACCCGCTGTTCGAGACGCTGGCCTGGCTCGAGGCGCACCTGGCGCAGAACCGCTACCTGTGCGGCGACCGGGTGACCGAGGCGGACTGGCGGCTGTTCACCACCATGGTCCGCTTCGACCCGGTCTATCATACGCATTTCAAGTGCAACCGCGCCTGGCTGCGCGAATATCCCAATCTCTGGGGCTGGACGCGCGAGCTTTACCAATGGCCGGGTGTGGCCGCGACGGTGCATTTCGACCATATCGTGCGGCATTACCATTACAGCCACGCCACCATCAATCCCAGCCGGATCATCCCCATCAACCCGGTGATCGACTGGACCGAGCCGCACCGCCGCGGCTGAGGCACGGCGTCGCGGGCATGGCGCCAAGTGCCGCTTCGGATTGACTTTGTCGATTTCCGCCTTAATGACTCGGAAAACCGGCCCCAGGGGGTCGAAAGGATCCGCCGCGATGCCCGCCCGACTGGCTGCGCCCGACGCCAGCCGGACCCGCACCACGACAAGCTGGGAAAAGGCCGATGCTCGCTCCGTTTCTCATCATGCTGCGCGAGGGGCTGGAAGCGGCCCTGATCGTCGGCATCATCGCGAGCTATCTGCGCCAGACCGGCCGCCGCGCCTGGCTGCCGGCGATCTGGGTGGGCGTGTTCCTGGCGGTGGCGCTGTCGCTTTTCGCCGGGGCGGCGATCCAGGTCCTGGCCAGCGGCTTTCCGCAGAAGATGCAGGAACTGTTCGAGGCGGTGATCGGCATGGTCGCCGTCGCCGTGCTGACCGGCATGGTGTTCTGGATGCGCCGCGCCGCGCGCTCGATCCGGGCCGAGCTGCAGGCCGGCATCGACGCGGCGCTGGCGCACAAGGGCAGCGCCGGCACCTGGGCGCTGATCGGCATGGTCTTCCTGGCCGTGGCGCGCGAAGGGCTGGAATCGGTGTTCTTCCTGCTGGCGATCTTCCAGCAAAGCCGGGACGGCGCGGCGCCCATCGGCGCGGCCCTGGGCGTGATTGTGGCCATCGGCGCCGGCTGGGGCCTTTACGCCGGGGCGCTGCGGCTGGACCTGCGCCGCTTCTTCCGCTGGACCGGCATCTTCATCCTGCTGGTCGCCGCCGGGCTGCTGGCGGGCTCGGTCAAGGCGCTGCACGAGGCAGGGCTGTGGAACGGGCTGCAGGAGCGGGTCTACGACCTGAGCCGCATCCTGCCCGAATCGAGCCCGCTCGGCACGGTGCTGTCGGGCCTGCTGGGCTATCGCGAAGCCCCGACGCTGGGCGAGGCGCTGGCCTGGGGCATCTTCCTGGCCGTGACGCTGACGCTTTTCCTAAGGCCGCATTCCGGCACCGTGCCGGCGCGGCCGCAGACCGCGGGACGTAAATGAGCTCACCTTCCAAAGGCATCCATCTGGCGATCGCGGCGGCGGCGGTTCTGGCCGCGGCGGGCGGCGTCGCCTTCTGGTATGCGACGCAGCGGACCGCCGGCAGCCAGAGCGCCGCCGACCAGCTGGTGACGGTCAACACCGCCACCTGCGAGCCGAACGCCATCACCGTCCCCGGCGGCCGGCGCAGCTTCGAGATCGTGAACGCCAGCGACCGCCCCATCGAATGGGAGATCCTGGATGGCGTCATGGTCGTGGCCGAGCGCGAGAACATCGCCCCGGGCTTCCGCGCCACGCTGGAGGTGCAGCTGCGCCCCGGCGATTATGCGATCACCTGCGGGCTTCTGTCCAACCCGCGCGGCACGCTGACGGTGACGCAATCGGAAGAGGCCGCGGCCGCCGCCTCGGAGGTCACGCTGCGCAAGTTCCTGGGCCCGCTGTCGGAATATCGCGTCTACCTTGTCATGCAGGGCAATGCCGCCGTCAAGGCAGCCGAGACGCTGCGCGAGGCCATCGCCTCGGGCGACCTCGACGCCGCCCGCGCCGCCTGGCGCGAGGCCCGCCTGCCCTATCGCCGCATTGAGCCGCTGGCCTATCGCTTCTCGGACCTCGAGGAACGCATCGACCCCCGGGCCGCCTACCTGGAAAAACGCGAGCAGGACCCGGGCTTCACCGGCTATCACCGCATCGAATACGGGCTTTTCGCCCGGAACAGCACCGAGGGGCTGCAGCCCGCCGCCGACGCGCTGGTCGCGGATCTGAAGGAACTGGCCGCGCGGCTGAAACAGGCGCCGCTGGACCCCGGCCTGCTGATCGAGATGCCGGCCGAAAGCGCCCTGCAGCTGGCCCAGGCACAGGTACCCCAGGGCGAAAACCTCTATGCCGGCAATGACCTGCAGGATCTGGCCGCCGGGCTGGACGGCATCGGCAAGCTTGCCGGGCTGCTGCGCCAGGTGGTGGCGGGGGTCGATCCGGCGCTGGACAAGGTGATCGAACAGGACCTGCAGGCGACCCGCGCGCAGCTGGAGGCCGTCGCGGCGACCGGACACGCGACTTATGGCGACGTACCCCAGCCCGAGCGCGAGAAGCTGTCGGCCGCTCTGACGCAGCTGTCGGAATCGTTGCGCAAGCTGCAACCGGCCATCGGGATGAACTGAGATGCAGGACCAGGCCCCCCGCTCCGCCTTGCGCCGCAACCTGCTGAAGGGGCTGGGGATCGGCGGGGCGCTCGGCGCCCTTGGCGCCCTGCGCCTGCGCGCCCAGGACGGCAGTCCCGGCAATGCCCCCAATGTCGACGACGCGCCCAGGGCCCATGCGGAAACCGCGGCGCAGCGGGTGCCGTTCCACGGCCCGCACCAGGCCGGCATCACCACCCCGCGGCCGGCCAACGGGCTCGTCGCGGCCTTCGACGTGGTGGTGGCCTCGCTTGACGATTTCGAGCGGATGATGCGGCTCTTGACCCGGCGCGCCGAATTCCTGACCGCGGGCGGGCCGGTGGCCGGGCGCGATCCCAAGCTGCCGCCGACCGATTCCGGCCTGCTGGGCCCGGTGATCTCGCCCAACGGCCTGACCATCACCGTCGGCCTGGGCGCTTCCCTGTTCGAGAAGCACGACTGGCTGGCCGGGCTGAAGCCGGCCCGGCTGCAGCGCATGACGCAATTCCCCAACGATGCCCTGGACCCCGAGATCTGCCACGGCGACCTGTCCATCCAGATCTGCGCCAACCTGCAGGACACCTGCATCTATGCGCTGCGCGACATCGTGAAGAACCTGTCGGAATTCCTGGTGCTGCGCTGGATGATCGAAGGCTTCGTGCCGCCGGTCCTGCCCGCCGCCGACGGCTCGACCCCCAGCGCCCGCAACTTCCTGGGCTTCCGCGACGGCTCGGCCAACCCGGATGCGAACGATGCGGCTCTGATGGAGCGCATGGTTTGGACCCACGGCCCGGACGAGCCGGAATGGGCGCATGGCGGCAGCTACCAGGCCGTGCGGGTGATCCGCAATTTCGTCGAGCGCTGGGACCGCACGCCGCTGTCCGAGCAGGAACGCATCTTCGGCCGCGTCAAGGCCAGCGGCGCCCCCCTCGACGCGCCCGGGGGGACCGAGCACGACACCCCCGATTACCGGGCCGACCCCGCGGGCCGGAAGATCCCGCCGGATGCGCATATCCGGCTGGCCAATCCGCGCCGCCCGGAAGACGCGAGCAGCCTGATCCTGCGCCGGCCCTTCAACTATTCGCGGGGCGCGCAGAAGAACGGCCAGCTTGACCAGGGCCTGCTGTTCATCTGCTACCAGGCCGACCTGGAGGCCGGCTTCATCGCCGTGCAGAACCGCCTGAACGGCGAGCCGCTCGAGGAATACATCAAGCCGGTGGGGGGCGGTTACTTCTTCGTCCTGCCCGGCATCGAGCCGGGGGACTATCTCGGCTCGTCCCTTGTCACCGCAGCCAGGCGGAACTGACCCGCCAAGCCGAAATCCTGCACCAATGGGGAGTTGAAACCATGATCGGAAGACATCTCGGAACGACGGCTCTGGCGCTGGCCATGGCGGGCTGGGGCACGCTGGCGCTTGCCGCGGATCCATCGCTGGACCTGGTCGGGCCGCTGGCCGAATACAAGATCTACGTCGCCGAGAACACCGCCAGGCTGGTCGAGGACACCAAGGCCTTCACCGATGCCGTCAAGGCCGGCGATGTCGAGAAGGCCAAGGCGCTCTTCGCCCCCACCCGCACCAGCTATGAGAAGGTCGAGCCGATCGCCGAGCTGTTCTCGGATCTCGACGTCTCGATCGACGCCCGCGCCGACGATTACGAGAAGGCCGAGGCGGACGCGGCCTTCACCGGCTTCCACCGCATCGAATACGGGCTGTGGGAGAAGGGCTCGACCGAGGGGCTGGCGCCATATGCCGACAGGCTTCTGGCCGACGTGACCGAGCTCGACGACCGCATCAACGGCCTGACCTTCCCGCCCGAGGTGGTGGTGGGCGGCGCCGCCGTGCTGATGGAGGAGGTCGCCGCCACCAAGATCTCGGGCGAGGAGGACCGCTATTCGCATACCGACCTATGGGATTTCGACGCGAATTTCGAGGGCGCGCAAAAGATCTATGAACTGCTGCGCCCGCTGATCGCCGACAGCGAGATCGATTTCGTCGCCAAGGTCGACGGCAACTTCAAGGCGGTGGACGAGGTCTTGGCGAAATACGAGACCAAGGATGGCGGCTATGTGTCCTACGAGGAACTGTCGGACGAGGACCGCAACCTGCTTTCGGCCAAGGTGAACACGCTGGCCGAAGATCTTGCAACGCTGCGCGGCAAGCTGGGTCTGGGCTAAGGCTTCATGGCGGCGGCCGGGGAATCGGCCGCCCGCTGCATCCGGGGCCGGTGTGGGGGCTAGGGCCGGTGGTTCAGGGATGAAAAACCAGCGTTTTCAATATGCAAGGCGGATGTGGCGAATTTTTGGCAATGGGGGTGTTTTTTCCGCTTGCACCTCCCGGCACGCCCTCCTATACGACGCCTCACACGGGCGCCGGTGACGCCGCCCAGACCTCCGGTGGGGCCATAGCTCAGTTGGTAGAGCGCTTGAATGGCATTCAAGAGGTCAGGGGTTCGACTCCCCTTGGCTCCACCAATTCACAAGTATCGTTATATTTCAAGTGCTTAGGTGAAAATTACTGACACGCTGACAGCACCATGCTGACAACGTTTCTCACCAAGGCAGCGGGGCCGAAAAAAGCGGCCGCCCGAAGGTAGCCGCTAGATTCGCTGCTCACGCCTCTAATTAGAGAAGCGAGGCAGTTCCGCCCCCGCCATGGCAAGACCATTCCGAATGACAAAGGCGTTCTGGAACATGAACAAGGATGTCAGGGCGCATAAATCCTGCTGCGAGAAATCGTAATCATCTCGGGCAGCAGGCGCGATCAATGCCCGAAGGCCATGCCGCGCATTGTTCAGCAGGTCAGCCGTAGGGTTCCCCCAGATGGCCCCTGACATGTCCGAGGTGCGGAAGTCAAAGACAGGCCGATAGTCGCCTACCTGTGCGGCCGTATCAATGACGGGCGGCAGGATGGAACTGAACCCGGCGCGCTGGAAGGAGGCCCGAGCGATGGCATCAGGGGCCAGCCGCTTCTCCAAGTATTCATCCCGGTCGGCCATGCCGAACGAGTTGACCACCTGCTGGGCGGCATAGAACAGTCCCCCGAACAGCATTTGCGACATGAAGGCCGAGAAGGTTTCCCAGTCACGATGGTGGATGCCGGCCAGAAGCTGCTTCGTGTAGGTTGTGTTGACAAAAAGGATTCCCCTGCGCGTCTGGCTGTGATTCAAGATCATCTCTACGTGGGAGGTGACCTTGGCACGCAAT
>NZ_JAEHFP010000190.1 GCF_016446475.1 Paracoccus binzhouensis
TGGCAATGCGATCCCCTGTCTTGCCATCCTCTCGGTCAAGAGGACTGGGCGATGGGATAGCCGCAAAGGGAGAGAGACCACAGGGATCGAGCGACCGTCGCGGCGGGTGGGAAAGCGTCCCCTGTTCCCTAGCCTGATCCGACCTCACAATCGGCACCACGGCGGAAAACTGGGTCGTCCGGCCCCGGATTTTGACCCAAAGTTCACAGAAAAAATGGGCGCAGCCCTTCTTGTTCTAATAGTTCTTATAGTTCACTGGAATATAATCAAGTAATTACAATTACTTACGACTGCACAGGTTAGGAATGGGGCCGGAAAGGTTAGGAATGGGGCCGGAAAGGTTAGGAATGGGGCCGGAATAGACAGTTTACAGGTTAGGTTTTACACCTTATAGAACTAGCCTATGGGGAAAACCGTCCAAGTGGCCGTAGATCGTGCCTTCGACAAGACCAAAACTGTGCTGCCTGCCGAAGTGGCACGGGGCACCTACATGCAGAACCCGCCCGGGCTGGCGGCGCTCAAGCTGATGCACGTCCTGATTGGGCAGGCGGGCGGCAGGATGGGCGAGGACGTGGAACACCGCGTCCGGCTGTCAGAGGTCCGGGGCGTCGAGGGATTGCGGCACCATGACCGCGCCAGCCTCGCCCCGCTCTTTGCCGAGCTACAGGCGGCGGTCCTCATCAGCGATGACACGGAACGCAAGCGCCTGACTATCGGGGGGCTGCTCGATATTGCCGAGGTCGATTACCGCGACGAGGCCTCCGGCGATCTGGTCATAAGCTGGTATTTCTCGCGAATGTTCACCCGTATGGCGGCGGCGTCGAATCATTGGGCTATCCTCGACCGGCAGACGGCTTTCCGGCTCAAAAGTCGGTATTCCATGCTGCTGTTCCAGCACGTTTCCAGTCTCGTGAACCTCGACCATGTCACCAGCAAGGCCTTTACCGTGCCCGAATTGCGGGCCGTTCTTGGGGTGGAACCAGGGAAGCTGGAACGTTTTGCCAACCTGAATAAGTGGGCGATTAAGCCGGCAATTGAGGAGATCAGCATGGAATCACGGTTCGTGCTGACCGCGACCCCGCGCAAGAGCGGGCGCACCGTTACCAGCATTACCATCGAATGGTCCGAAAAACCGTCCGAGGCTCGAAAAGCCCTCAAGGCCGAGATGGACCGGCATAGCGCAGGCCGGAAGGCCCGGCGCAACGGCTCGGCCGAGACGGTGGCGCGGTCCTTCCCAGCATCCGGCAGCATCGAGTTCGATACGCATTGGCGCGACCTCAAGCGGGCGGCGGGCTGTAACATGGACAACACCATGATCGCCGACAAATTCCGGGCATGGTGCGCCGGGAAGGGCCTCCCCCTTGATGCCCGGAACATCGAACAAGCGTTCAGCAGCTTCTGCGCCAAGGTAGGGCGATTATGATGTGCGCTCACGCCAATTCGCACATGTCTCCCGCACAGGCTGCACAGGCTGCTGGAGTCTCCCGATGGACCATTATGCGGGCGATAAAATCTCATCAACTGCAGGCATCACGCGATAACCGCAACCAATGGCGAATTGCTCTGGGCGATCTTGACAGGTGGCGGTCGCACACTGTGCGCACACATGATGACTTGCACGCCTCGCACACACTTGACGCGCTGGAAGTCGAGCGCCTGAAGGTTGAGATCGAGACCGAAAGGCGGCTTCGTATGGCAGCAGAGGCCGAGCGGGACCGCTGGCGGGCGATGGCCGAGAAGCTGGCTGATCGGCCCGGATGGTGGTCGCGGCTATGGGGAAAGTAAGGAGCGAGTGAATGACTGATTTTAACAAAATCAATCACACAAAACATATAAGCAGAACACCATGACCCAACTTAATTCCTTAGAGATGTGCGCCGGCGCAGGCGGTCAGGCTCTTGGCCTAGAAATGGCGGGCTTTAACCATTCCGCCCTGATCGAGCTGGAACCGGCAGCATGCGCCACACTACGCCTGAACCGCCCCGCATGGAACGTCATCGAGGATGATCTACGGCGCTTCGACGGCAGACCATACAAAGGCGTTGACTTGGTAGCCGGTGGCGTGCCCTGCCCGCCGTTCTCTAAGGCCGGAAAGCAGCTTGGTGCGAAGGACGAACGCGACCTGTTCCCCGAAGCAATCCGTCTTGTCGATGAATGCCGCCCGCAAGCTGTGATGCTGGAAAACGTGCGCGGTCTGCTGGATGCCGTCTTTGACGACTACCGCAACAAGGTAGAAAAACAGCTCAAGAAGCTGGGCTATGTCCCCGGCTGGCGACTGCTCAACGCTTCAGACTATGGCGTGTCGCAGTTGCGCCCGCGCGTGGTGTTTGTCGGCATCCGCAAAGACCTTGCAGACGGCTTTGCATGGCCAAAGCCACAGCAACACGAGGCGGCTACCGTGGGTGAGTTGCTGCACGATCTCATGGCCGCGAACAAATGGCGCGGCGCTGCCCGCTGGCGCGAGCAGGCCAACACCATAGCCCCGACGCTGGTGGGCGGCTCCAAAAAGCACGGCGGGCCAGACCTTGGCCCCACCCGTGCAAAACGCGCTTGGGCCGCTCTAGGTGTTGATGGCATGGGCATATGGGACGATGCCCCAGCCCGTGATTTCGTTGGGATGCCTCGCCTTACCACACGCATGACCGCACGCATTCAGGGTTTCCCCGACGACTGGCAGTTTTCCGGGCGTAAGACCGCAGCCTATCGCCAAATCGGCAACGCCTTCCCGCCCCCCGTGGCTGCAGCTGTGGCCCGTCAGATTTTCGCGGCCCTGTCGGTCAAGCGCATCTACAAGGTGGCCTGATGCCGGAAGCTGAATTTCTCGAAGCCCGCAAAGCGTTTCATGCCGCCCTGCTGGAAGCCACATTGACCACCAACGCCGCCGGTGTGGTCAGCAATGCTGACAGCAGCAACACCACCAGCAAAGCAATTGCCAAGGGCATAGCCGATCTACTCAAGGCCGAAACCATCGGCGAGCGCATCGCGGGCCAGACTTCGGGCAACCAGTTTGAAAGCATTTGCGCCCGCTTCGTGCGAGAAACCTTCCTCAAGCTGGGACACCTACGCCCCGGAATTTGGGATGTTCGCCAAGTCAGCGGGCGCAACCGTTTAGAGATTGCCCGCTACGAACAATATGCGCACTTGGTGGCCCTCGACCGAGCCGCTAAGGCCGATGTGGAACTGGCCGCAGCCTTGGGCAGCGATTACACCATCACACCGGATATTGTGGTGACGCGCGACACCGAGGACGACGACACCATTAACGCCCCGGCGCTGCTGGTGGACGACAGCGTGACCACGCTTGCCAGCCTGCGCAAGAAAAACGGCGGGCTACCCCTGCTGCACGCCAGCATTTCATGTAAGTGGACGATACGCAGCGACCGGGCACAAAACGCCCGCTCCGAAGCCCTAAATCTGGTTCGCAATCGCAAGGGCCGTCTGCCTCACGTTGTGGTAGTTACGGCAGAGCCGACCCCCAGCCGTCTAGCCTCTATCGCCTTGGGCACCGGGGACATTGACTGTGTGTATCACTTCGCCCTCTACGAGCTGCAAGCCACCGTCAAAGCCTTGGGCATGAACGACGCCGCCGACATGCTGGCCGTGATGGTGGACGGAAAGCGCCTCAAGGACATTTCCGACCTCCCCCTAGACTTGGCGGTTTGAGGCATCGAAGTCCATCGCGCGCCAGTCGCTCGATCCCTGTGGTCTCGCTCCCTCTGGGGCTATCGCCGCCCTTGCGGCACCCTGAACGCGCCCAAAGCAAATCGCGTGCTTGGGCTTGGCGATTCTGTGGGCCTCTCCGGCGCTTCTGGGGTCTCTGCGGGCCTCTCCGGCGCTTCTGGGGTCTCTGCGGGCCTCTCCGGCGCTGCCAGTTCCGCGAAGATCCTCTCATTGGTGGCGCGCTGAAGCCGTGCCAGCCCGACCATGACGTGGCGAACGTCATCAGCCAGCCGCTCGACCGCATCGGCACGAGACCGGACGCGGGACAGGGCTGCCTGTGTTTCCTTGTCCAGACGCAGGGTTCCCCGCTTTGCCGCCGCGTTCAGGGCAGCCGCGATCTGGTTCAAGTTCCTGCCGATCGGCAGGAGCTGCTGTGTCAGGTCGTAGATCGCTTGCGAAGTTTCCTCGGGCTGAACGTAAACATCCACGGCCCGCAACAGCACCCGCCGTGCGGTCTCGGCTCGTGAAAGCCCGTGCCTCTTTGCCAGTTCGTCAAGAGCCACAAAGTCAGCTTTGTTGAGCCGAACCGTCAGGACCGCAGAGCGGTAATACAGTTCGGATTCCGCCAGCCGCAGCTTGTAATTGTAGATCGTGCGACGGCTCACGCCGAACTCTTTTGCCAGTGCGGAAACGCTGTCACCAGCCTTCAGACGATCCTTCAGCTTCGCTCTTTGCCGAGCATCCAACCGCAGAAATCTTCTCTTTGGCATGGTGTAAAGTATCCGAATTTGAATAGTGTAAAGTATTCATATTACATTTCCTGCCATTTACACCATGCCTCTTCCTCTGACTTCACAATATGGCGCATCTGGGCATGTGCAGAGGCCAACA
>NZ_JAEHFP010000191.1 GCF_016446475.1 Paracoccus binzhouensis
CCAGGTCTGCGATCTGTTCTCCGACGAGGAGTGCTACAACTACTTCAAAACCGCCGGGTATGAGGCCGATTGAGTGCAACAGGCTCTAAAACAACCGCCCAACCGAAGCGCACCGTGCGCCTTTTTATCTCGCCATCTTTCGGTCGTGGTGCCTGCCGCCACCCTCTGCGCCCTCCATGACACGCCAGCGCCCGATGGGATGCGAATTGCGGTGCCGCTGCTCATGGCCGGTCCCCACCGGCATCGCGGGCGACGAACAGCCCCTCCGACTGCAAGGCGGTGAGTGCGTCCGGTGCCGCCGGGACGAGCGAAGGGGCATCGTCCGGCGTGCGGTCGGGGGACGCGGGATCGGCAGCGGAAGCGCCTATTTCACGCGCGACGAAGAGCGCCGCCTCGCGCCAGTCGGGCGGCGGAGCGACCGTCGAGCAGCTGCCGGAAGGCCGCTCGCCGAGCAGGATCGGCGTCAAAGCAGCGACATAGGCGCGCGTCTCGGCAGGCAGCGGACGAGCCGTCGCGCGGTATTCATCGTAGCGACCGGGACCGGCATTGTAGGCCGCGAGCATCGCGGCGACATTGCCGTAGCGATCCCACATCTCGCGTAGGTAGGCGGTGCCCGCGAGGATGTTGTCGCGCGGCTCGAAGGGGTCGCGGCCGAGAGCATGGCGGATGCGCAGCTCCGCCCAAGTCGAGGGCATGACCTGCATCAGCCCCATCGCCCCGGCGGTGGATATGGCGCGCATATCGCCCGCGCTTTCGACCTGCATCACGGCGATGATCCATGACGGCGGGATGCCGAAACGCTGCGAAGCCTCCTCGATATGCGCGCCGTGCGGATGCGCAGCGACCGTGCGATCCGGCACGGTGGTTTGCGCCAGACCGGACAGCGGGGCGATGGTGGAGACGAACAGGCCGGAAAAAAGAAAGAGGATGATGCGGCGGCGGACACCGCATCTCCCCGAAGCGGGACGAGTGCAGGACGTGACCATGATCACCCCTGTTCGTCGCGCTTCTTCGGACGGGTCCAGTGCAGACCCCACTCGCGGCCATCTTCGTCCGACTGGAACAGCCGGGCGCGGATCGGCTGCTGAAAGACGGGATCGTCGAGAAGGACGGAGACGAACGGTCCTGCGCGCTCGCCAGAATGTTTCCAGCCTGCGCCGACTTCCGGCCCGTCTTCATCCCCAAGCCGAATTCGATAGGCGGGCGCGTTCTCTGACTCGACATCATCGATCGGAACAAAGGTCAGCTCAAGGTCGAGCGAGAGGGTGCGAAGCTGCCCGAAATAGCCGGACGGGGTGCGGGTAAACTGGCCGATCTGTGCCATGGAAGGCTCCTTTCCTATGCGGTAGAGAAGACGCGGGCCGCTCGCACGCCCCGCACTGGACGCGCCGTCACCGCATCGGCGCGCGCCAGACAAAGCGGCCATCGCCGTCTTCGTCGGTGAAAAGCGGGATCGCGTGGCCGATCACCGCGGAGGCGGGGAGCGGGCCGAAATAGCGGCCGTCGAGGCTGTCGCCGACGTCCGGGTTCATCAGGAAAACCTCGCCCTCGGCGATGACGCGGCAGCCCAGCCAGACCGGCAGGTCTCGGCCGAGGCTGTCGTGGTCGCGCGCCTCGCCGAGCGGAACGCCGTTGACGGAGATGGCGCGGCCAGCGCGACATACGCGCTGTCCGGGCAAGCCGAGGACATGCTTCAGAAGCGGCACGTCGCGGGCGACATAGCCGCGCTTGACCATGAACGAAGCGATGGGTTCGGGTGGGATGACGGCGACCAGATCGGGCACCTCGATCCGCTGAGTGGGCGTGACGGTGTAGAAGCCGATGGGCACGCTGGCCGATGCGTTCCAGACCAGCCTTGGCGCGGTCGGAACGAATCCGGTAATGGCGATCCCGAGCGTGGCAGCCGTTGTCGCCATGACATAGCGAAAGCGCGTCATGGGGCGATCTCCCGGCGCCGGAGCCATGCCTGATGGCGCTCGGCGGTGTAGGGTCGCGGCGCTTCGCCCGCGTTCATCCAATGGGCAACGTGCCGCCAGTGATCGGGATCGACCTGGGCGGGATCGACGCCAATGGCCTCGATCCCGTCGACATGGCGGAGGACGGCCTCGACCTTCGGCCAGCCTTCGATCTTCAGCAGGATTTCGCCGCCCGGACGGGCGAAGGGCAGCGTCTGATAGGACTCGCCCGGCGCAACCGCGCGCAGGATGTCGAGGCGCGAAATGATCGTGCCGTGGTCGTTCGCCGCCCAGCGGACGAACGCGAACACCGCGCCAGGACCGAAAGAGACGATACGGCGGTTGCGGTCGAGGAGCTGCGTTCCCGCCTCATGGCCGAACCTGATCCAGTATTCGGTCCTGCCTTCCACCCAGGTCAGTTCCACGCGGGTCAGATCGTCGTCATGGGCGTCGATGCCGTTCATGGGCGGTCTCCCGATATGTCGGGAAACTCGCGCGCCAGCAGGTCGCGCAGCATGTCGGCGACGGTGATGCCGCGTCTGATCGCGGCGATCTTGATCCGCCCGCGAAGCTCGGGCGTGATGTCAATCGTCAGCCGGGCGGAATGGGCGGTTACGGCGCCATCTCGCGCTGGTCGCGCATCGCCGGCCCTGATCCAGCCTTCGGGATCGGCCGGGCGGGCGGCGAAGCCGCGCTTGTCGGTGCGCGCCGTCATGACGGGCCTCCGTCATGAAACGGCAGCACGGTGGCGATGCGCGCCCGCGCGCGCTCGGCCATGTCGGGGTCGATCTCGCAGCCGATATAGCGCCGGCCGGAAAGCCGGCAGGCTTCCCCGGCCGCGCCGGAACCGGCGAACCAGTCGCCGACCAGGCCACCTTCCGGGCAGCTCGTGCGGATCAGAATTTCCAGGAGCGCCGCAGGTTTCTCGGTCGGATGGATGGCGCGGCCATGACAGTTGCGCAGGTAGATGACCGAGCGCATGAGGCGCGGCCCGCCGTCATGGCTGACGTAATGGCCGGCGTCGATCTTGCCGGTATGGGGTGGGCGCCGCTTGCGCCGGACGGTGCGGGCTGTTGCGTCGGGCGTGGTCTGGACGTCGTTGTAGATGTCGCGCCATGTCGTCTCGGCGGGATAGAACTGCACCGCCAGTTCATGCACGCGCTTGAAGCGGTCGGCATGAAAGCCGGTGCCGTTCTGCTTCTCCCAAACCACCTCCTGCGCGATCCGCAGGCCCGCATCAGTGAAGCGGTCCGCTGTCGCCATGAAGCTGCGCAGCGAACCGAAGACCCAGAGCGAGCCGGTCGGCGTAAGCGCGGCGCGCGCCAGCCCGACCCAGCCCTCGACACGCCGATCCCAGGCGAGCGAGGTGCCGCCATAGGGCGGATCAGCGAGGATCATGTCGTAGGGTGCGTGCCAGGGCATCTGTTCGCGGCAATCGCCGGTGAGAATCGTCATGCCGACGCCCTCCCGATGCCCAGCCGTTCGACCTCGGTAGCCAGTGCTGCGATCTCGCGCGCCGCAGGTGATCGGGCGTCGATCTCACTGGCGAGCCGCCCGGTCTGCGCGGCGTCGGCGAAGACGACGCGCTGGCCGATGGCGCTGGCGAGTAGCGGGGGGTCGTGGTCCGCCAGCGTCTCGGCCGTTTCGCGGGCAATGACGGTGCGCGAGCCGCAGCGGTTGAGCACGAAGCGCGCGACGAGCTGCGGGCGATAGATGCTCGCTTCCGTCAGGAGGGCGAGCATCTCGGCCGAGGCCCAGCCGTCGAACGGCGATGGCTGCACCGGGATCAGCACGAGATCGGCGGCGAGCAGCGCCGAGCGCATGAGGCCGGCGACGCGCGGCGGCCCGTCTATGACGATATGATCGACATCGCGGGCAAGCTCTGGCGCCTCACGGTGCAGCGTATCGCGCGCCAGGCCGAGTGTGCCGAAGGCACGGGGCAGGCCCTCACGCGCGCGTTGTTGCGACCAGTCGAGGGCGGAACCTTGCGGATCGGCGTCGATCAGGGTGACGCGCTTGCCACCCTGCGCCAATTCTCCGGCAAGATGCAGCGCCAGCGTCGTCTTCCCGACGCCGCCCTTCTGGTTGAGGAGCGCGATGATCATTCGCACCCCCCCGGCAGATCGAGAGGCAGGCGGGGTGTATCGGCAGATTCAGGAGCCTCGGTTGCGCCTCGATCAGATGCCGGTCGAGGCGGTGTCAGGGCACATGAGGCCCTCTCCTTCGCGGCCATGTTGAGGCTTCTGGCGGTGTCGCGGATGAGGTTTTCCACATCGCGCGCGCGCTCTTCAAAGTTAGCTGGGGTAACTGTTTCTGTTCTCGTCGCGTGTGAAGAACTCGCTCTTGGCCATACCGTGAACGGCGATCTGATCGGCTCGTG
>NZ_JAEHFP010000192.1 GCF_016446475.1 Paracoccus binzhouensis
CAGCGCCCCGTCGCCCACCACAGCGCCGCGGCAATGCCCAGGCCGGCCAGGGCAGCGGCCAGCACGGCGCCGAAGGCCGCGAACCCGCCGAGGCTGCCGGCCATCAGCCGCACCGCCGCATCCAGCAGCGGCAGGTCGGCCGCGATGTTGAAGGGCCGCCCCACCGCCGCGCCCATGCCCAGATCGGCCAGCTTCTGCACCGCCAGCAGCGTGAGCGCCGCCGCAACCGGCAGGCGCGCCATGCCGCCGCCCAGGGTCAGGGCCAGCAGCAGCAGCGGCAGTTCCGGCGTCGGGCGCATCGCGGCCCCGGGCAGGGTCAGCGCCAGCTGGATCGCCAGCGCCGCGACCAGAAGCGGCAGCGCCCGGCGCGTCGTCATCGCCGATGCCGCCACAGCCAGCGGATGTCGAGCGCGAAGGACAGCGCCAGCGCCGCCGTGGCGAGCCAGGCCAGGAACCCGGCCTGCGCATGGCCGGGCAGCGGCGTTTGCAGCAGCACCAGCGTGCCGAGCTGCAGCACGCAGATCGCCTTGCGCCGCAACCGCTGCGGCAGATCGGCCCGCAGCCAGGGCAGGACGAGGCCGGCGGCGAGGAAGCCATAGCGCAGCACCCCAAGCAGCAGCACCTCGGGCCCCAGCGTCGTGCCCAGCGAGGCATGCAGCGCCAGGGTCAGGGCGAAGGCGGCGTCCACCTCCATGTCGAAGCGCGCCCCGAAACCCGAGACCAGGCCTGCGCGCCGCGCCAGCCAGCCGTCGAGCCCGTCGAGCGCCAGCGCGACGCCCCCGACGATGGCGACCGCCCACCCCGCCGCGGTGCCGTCCGCCAGTGGCGCCAGCAGCGCGCAGGTGATCGCGGCGCGCTGCAATGTCACCGCATTGCAGCCGCCGATCCGGTCATGCGGATAGCTGCGCCGCATCTGCGCCAGCACCATGGCGCAGCAACCCAGATACAGCGCGCTGGCGGCAAGCCAGCCCCCGGCCGTGCCGCCGATGCCGCCAAGCCGCAGCGCCTGCATGGCGCAAACCCCCATGGCGGCGCTGGCGGCAACCTGCGCCGGTATCCCGGCCGCCGGACGAGGCGGCGGCGCAAGCGGGCCGTGATCGCGGTCGGACATGGGAAAATGCTACGCCAAGCGTGGGTTCCGTCAAGATGCCGCGGCTTTGCGCCGGGCGGCGTTTGCGATAGGATGGCGCAAAGGAGCCAGCCGATGACCGAGCCCGCATCCGGTTACCGAACGCCCGCCCGCCTGTTTCACTGGATCGTCGCGCTTGCCGTGCTGCTGATGATCCCGGCCGGGCTGACCATGACGCGCGAGGGGCTGGACCGCGGCTTGCAGGATGCGCTGTTCATCTTTCACAAGAATACCGGCACGCTGCTGATCCCGGTGATCCTGGCGCGGATCGTCTATCGCCGGCTGCATCCGCCGCCGCCGTTGCCGGATTCGGTGCCCGGCTGGCAGCGGCGGGCGGCCGCGGCCTCGCATCTGGCGCTTTACGCGCTGCTGGTGGTGATGCCGCTCAGTGGCTTCGTGCGGGTGCGGGCCGGCGGCTTTCCCGTCGAGTTGCTCGATGCGATGGGCGCCGGGCCATGGCTGCCGAAATCCGCGACCCTGGCCGGCGCCGCGCAGGGGCTGCATTTCATCGCCGCCCTGCTGCTGATCGCGGTGCTGGCGCTGCATGTCTCGGCGGCGCTGCAGCACGCGCTGCTGCGCCGCGACGGGGTCTGGCAGCGCATGTGGCCGCCCCTGGGCGGGGGATGAAGGCCCGAGGCCCGGTCAGTCCAGCGTGCGGTGGAACCGCAGCAGCGCCAGCGCGCCCAGCACCGCCACCATGATCGACAGGGCGGCGAATTGCGGCGCGACATCGGCCGGCCCGGCGCCCTTCAGCATGATGCCGCGCACCAGCCGCAGCAGATGCGTCACCGGCAACACCTCGCCCAGGGCCTGCGCCCAGCCGGGCATGCCCCGGAACGGGAACATGAAGCCCGACAGCAGGATCGAGGGCAGGAAGACGAAGATCGCGATCTGCATCGCCTGCATCTGCGTGCGCGCCGCGGTCGAGATCAGATAGCCCAGCAGCACCAGTGCCAGCACGAAGACCATCACCCCCGCCAGCAGCAGCCCCAGCGAGCCGACGAAGGGCACGTCGAAGACCGCCCAGGCCGCGCCCAGGATGACCAGAACCTGCACCGCGCCGACGGCCAGGAAGGGGGTGATCTTGCCCAGCATGATCTCGGCCGGGGTGGCGGGCATGGCCAGCAGGTTCTCCATGGTGCCGCGCTCGATCTCGCGGGTCAGGGCCATGGCGGTCATCATCACCATGGTCATCTGCAGGATCACCCCCAGCAGGCCGGGGACGATGTTGTATTGCGTGACGCCCTCGGGGTTGTAGCGGCGATGCACGACGATTTCGGGTGCGCCCTGCGCGGGCCCGGCCGGCCGGTCGCGACGAAAGGCGCTGTCGGCAAGGCGCGGCAGCGCCGCGATGGCGCCGCTGGTCGCCGAGGGGTCCGAGCCGTCGGCCTCGACCAGGATCTGCGGCCGGTCGCCGCGTTCCATGCGGCGGCCGAAATCGGCGGGCAGGGTGACGACGAAGGAGACCTTGCCCCGGGTGATCAGCCACTCGGCTTCCTCGGCCGAGACTGCGGGATGGGTGATGCGGTAATAGCCGCTGTTCTCCAGTGCCGCGGCGAAGCTGCGGCCGAAGCGGTCCTGCGCCGGGGCGACCAGCGCCGCGGGCATGTCCCGGGGGTCGCTGTTGATCGCATAGCCGAACAGCAAAAGCTGCATGATCGGCACGCCCAGCATCATGGCGAAGGTCAGCCGGTCGCGGCGCATCTGGATGAACTCCTTGCGCAGAAGCGCCCGCAGCCGTGTCGGGGAAAAGTTCATCGCATGTTGTCCTCGGAAAGCTCCATCAGCCGGATGAACACGTCCTCGAGACTGGTCTCGGCCGGCTGGCCGGTCACGCCCTCGGCGGCCAGCGCCGCCTCGAGCTGCTTGCGGTCGGTGCCGGTCACATGCAGCGCCGTGCCGAAGGGTTCGACCTGGCCGACGCCCGGCGCCTTGCGCAGGCGCTCGGCCAGCGCGCCCGGCCGCGCCGACTGCACGGTCAGCGTCACCAGCCGCGCGCCCGCGATCACCTCGGCCACCGTGCCCGAGACCACCAGCCGGCCATAGGCGATGTAGTTGATGCGGTGGCAGCGTTCCGCCTCGTCCATGTAATGGGTCGAAACCAGCACCGTCATGCCGCCCAGAGCGCGGGCGTGGATCTCGTCCCAGAACTGGCGGCGGGCCTTGGGATCGACGCCGGCCGTCGGCTCGTCCAGCAGCAGAAGCCGCGGCTGGTGCATGATGCAGGCGGCCAGCGCCAGCCGCTGCTTCCAGCCGCCCGACAGGCTGCCGGCCAGCTGCGTCCTGCGCGAGGTCAGGCCCAGATCCTCCAGCGTGTCGCGCACCGCCTGCCGCGGCAGGCGGTAGAGCCCGGCGACGAAGGCCAGGTTCTCCTCGATCGACAGGTCCTCGTAGAAGGAGAATTTCTGCGTCATGTAGCCGACCTGCCGGCGGATCGCGCGCTGCTGGCGGCGCAGGTCCAGGCCCAGCACCGTGCCGCTGCCGGCATCGGGCGTGAGAAGGCCGCAGATCATGCGGATGCAGGTGGTCTTGCCCGAGCCGTTCGGGCCCAGGAAGCCGGCGATCTCGCCCTCGGCCACTTGCAGCGCGACATCGTCGACCACCCGCCTGCCGCCGAAGGATTTCGTCAGCCCGGTCACGTCGATGGCGGTGGCCGCGGTCATGGCGCCTTCCAGAGCTCGACGATCTGGCCGGGCTTCAGCGCGCTGCCGCCGGGCTCGGGGCGGGCCTCGACCAGATAGACCAGTTTCTGCCGGGCATCGCGGGCATAGATGACCGGCGGAGTGAATTCGGCCTCGTCGGCGATGAAGGAGACCGTGGCGCTGCTTGGTCGGCAGCCGTCGCAGCCGACCGTCAGCCTGGTTCCCAGGGCCAGCGCGGCCAGGTCGGCCTCGGCGACGTAGAAGCGCAGCGTGACGGCGCCATCCGGCAGGAGGGTCAGCACCGGGGCCGAGGGGCCGGCCAGCTCGCCCGGATGCCGCAGGATGTCGGTGACGGTGCCGGGCGCGGGGGCGGTCAGCCGGCGCTGCTGCAGCTGCCATTCCATCGCCTGCCGCTCGGCCCGGGCCTGGGCCAGGTCGGCGCGGGCGGCGGCGATGGCATCGGGGCGGGCGGGCAGGCGGGCGACGGCCAGTCGCG
>NZ_JAEHFP010000193.1 GCF_016446475.1 Paracoccus binzhouensis
GGCCGCGGCGATCCCGGTCGCGGCCGCGTTCGCGGCGCCCGCTTTCGCGCGCGGGGCGCGGCGCGTCATGGGCGGCCGAGGACAGCGTGAAGCCCTCGGGCACCGGCGCGCGCGGCAGGCTCTGCTTGACCAGCGATTCGATGGCGCCGAGATATTTCTCGTCCGCGGGCGTGGCGATCGAGATCGCGGTGCCCTGGCGTCCGGCGCGGCCGGTGCGGCCGATGCGGTGGACGTAATCCTCGGCATGGCTGGGCAGGTCGAAGTTGAAGACATGGCTGACCGCCGGGATGTCCAGCCCGCGCGCCGCCACGTCCGAGGCGATGAGGAAGCGCAGCGTGCCTTCGCGGAACCCGTCCAGCGTCGCCATGCGGTGGCGCTGGTCCAGGTCGCCATGGATTGGCGCGGCGTCGAAACCATGCGCCTTGAGCGACTTGGCGACGATGTCCACCTCGGTCTTGCGATTGCAGAAGATGATGGCGTTCTTCAGCCCCTCGCCCTCGGCCCGGATCAGGGCGCGCAGCAGCTCGCGCTTCTGCTTGGCGGTCTGGTCGCGGCGTGTCGGGGTGATCTCGACCAGCTTCTGGGTGATGGTCTCGCTGGCGGTGGCCTGGCGCGCGACCTCGATGCGCTCGGGTGCGTGCAGGAAGGTGTCGGTGATGCGCTCGATCTCGGGCGCCATGGTGGCGCTGAAGAACAGCGTCTGGCGGGTGAAGGGCGTCAGCTGGAAGATGCGCTCGATGTCGGGGATGAAGCCCATGTCGAGCATCCGGTCGGCCTCGTCCACCACCATGATCTGCACGCCGGTCAGCAGGAGCTTGCCGCGCTCCAAATGATCCAGCAGCCGGCCGGGCGTCGCGATCAGCACGTCGACGCCGCGGTCGATCAGCTTGTCCTGTTCGCCGAAGCTGACGCCGCCGATCAGCAGCGCCTTGGTCAGCCGGGTATGCCTGGCATAGATGTCGAAATTCTCGGCCACCTGGGCGGCCAGTTCGCGGGTCGGGCACAGCACCAGGCTGCGCGGCATCCGCGCCCGCGCCCGGCCGCGGCCCAGCAGGGTAATCATCGGCAGGGTGAAGCTGGCGGTCTTGCCGGTGCCGGTCTGGGCGATGCCCAGAACGTCGCGGCCTTCCAGCGCCGGGGGAATCGCCCCAGCCTGGATCGGAGTCGGGGTTTCATACCCCGCCTCGGCGATGGCTTTCAGAACCTTGGGGTCCAGCTTCAGATCGGAAAACTTGGTCATTCAGGGCTTTCGTATCAATGCGCGGGGCCAGCCCGCGCCGTGCTTGCGTCCATCGCCGCCCGTCCCGGAGTCCGGGATTTCGCGGCGGTTCGGGACGCAATTTCCGCACGCCCCTCGCCTTGCCTGCCGGATGCAGACAGCGCGGACCTAGCCGAAAACCCGCTCTGCGTCAATCTGATGCGAGGTTTTCATGCGGCAGGGCCGGTTTGGCGGGCGTCGCGGTGCGGTTGACGGCCCCCTTGGGCAGGCGCTATCCCGACGCGATCTTACGGATGGAAGCCATGAACCTATTCTCGGATATCCGCGCGCTGGTCCTCGATGCGCTGGCGCAGATGGAGCAGGCGGGCGCGCTGCCCGCGGGCCTCGACACCGCCCATGTGACGGTCGAGCCGCCGCGGGACGCCGCGCATGGCGACATGGCGACCAATGCCGCGATGGTGCTGGCCAAGCCCGCCGGGAAGAAGCCGCGCGACATCGCCGAGGCACTGGCCGCCCGCCTTGCCGCCGATCCGCGCATCACCGAGGTCCAGGTGGCGGGGCCGGGCTTCCTGAACCTGCGGCTTGCGCCGGCCGAATGGCAGGGTGTTCTGCGCGCCGCGCTGGCCGAGGGCGCGGATTACGGCCGCTCGGACATGGGGCGGGGGCGCAGGATCAACGTCGAATTCGTCAGCGCCAACCCGACCGGGCCGATGCATGTCGGCCATACCCGCGGCGCGGTCTTCGGCGATGCGCTGGCGGCGCTTCTGGATTTCTCGGGCCATGACGTCACCCGCGAATATTACATCAACGACGGCGGCGCCCAGGTCGACGTGCTGGCGCGTTCTGCCTATGAGCGCTACCGCGAGGCCAACGGGCTGGAGCCCGAGATCCGCGAGGGGCTCTATCCCGGCGACTATCTGATCCCGGTGGGCGAGGCGCTGAAGGCGAAATACGGCACCAGCCTGCTGGAGAAGCCCGAAAGCGAATGGCTGGCCGAGGTGCGCGCCTTCGCCACCGAGGCGATGATGGACATGATCCGCGCCGACCTGGCGCTGCTGAACGTCCACATGGACGTGTTTTCCAGCGAGAAGGCGCTTTACGGCACCGGCCGCATCGAAGCCGCCATCGAGCGGCTGCGCCAGCAGGGCCTGATCTACGAGGGCGTTCTGGAACCGCCCAAGGGCAAGACCCCCGAGGATTGGGAGCCGCGCCAGCAGACGCTCTTCCGCTCGACCTCGCATGGCGATGACGTGGACCGGCCGGTGAAGAAGTCGGACGGCTCCTGGACCTATTTCGCCCCCGACATCGCCTATCACTGGGACAAGATCGACCGCGGCTTCGACGAGCTGATCGACGTGTTCGGCGCCGACCATGGCGGCTATGTCAAGCGCATGCAGGCGGCGGTCCGGGCGCTGTCGGACGGCCGCGTGCCGCTGGACGTCAAGCTGATCCAGCTGGTCAGGCTGTTCAAGAACGGCGAGCCCTTCAAGATGTCCAAGCGTGCCGGCACCTTCGTCACGCTGCGCGATGTGGTCGAGCAGGCGGGCGCCGATGTCACCCGCTTCCACATGCTGACGCGCAAGAACGACGCGGCGCTGGATTTCGATTTCGCGCGTGTGCTGGAACAGTCCAAGGACAACCCGGTCTGGTATGTGCAATATGCCAGCGCCCGGATCAATTCGGTGCTGAACAAGGCGGCGGGGCAGGGCGTGGACGTCTCGGACGTGGCCTTGGCCGGCGCAGATCTGGCCCGGCTTTCGCATCCGGCCGAGCTGGATCTGGCCAGGAAAGTTGCAGAATGGCCACGCACCGTCGAAATCGCCGCCCGTGCCCATGAACCGCACCGGATCGCTTTTTTCCTCTATGACATCGCCTCCGAGCTGCATTCGCTGTGGAACCGCGGCAATGACGAGCCGGCGCTGCGCTTCCTGCAAGAGGGCGATGCGGCGGCCACGGCGGCGAAAATCGCGCTGGCGCGGTCCGTTGGCGTTGTCATTTCGGCCGGTCTTGGTATCTTGGGGGTGACTCCGGCCAAGGAAATGCGCTGAAAAAAGCCGCCCTGCCGGGGACGAGCAGATAAACGAGCAGCGTCGGAACAACCGGCAGGCAGGCAGGAATGACGGTAGTGGATTTCCGCTCCTCGGGCGGGTTTGAAGGGTCGCAGCCGGGCAGGCTGTCGCATGACTATCCCCATGGCCAGGGCCATCAGGGCTATCGGGACGATTGGCAAGAGGAAGGCTGGGACGACCCCGCCTATGACACCCATGCCGAATCGCTGGCCGAATCGCCCTCGCTTCTGGGACGGCTGTCGCGGCTGACGCATTACCTGGGCGCGCTGGTTTCGGTCGGGCTGATCGTGATCCTGGCGGTCTGGGGCTTCAAGCTGGTGGTGCGCGACGTCTCGGGCGTGCCGGTGATCCGCGCCATCGAGGGTGAGGCCCGCACCGCCCCCGACAATCCGGGCGGAGAGTTGACCGAGCGCACCGGCCTGGCGGTGAACACCGTCGCCGCCGGCGATGAACCGGCCGCCGTCGATCGCGTTGCCATTGCGCCCTCGACCACGCCGCTGACCGGGCAGGACCTGCCGATGGGCGAATTCGGCGCCACCGCGCAGGAGCCCTCGCACGCTGTCGAACTGCCGCTGGCCGAGGATACCGCCCGCGTCATCGCCCGCCCCGATGGCGAGGCCGCCCCCGATGCCCCCGATGCCGTCGAGAACGCGGTGATCTCGGACGCCCCGGCCGCCGAGGCCTCGGTCAACGAGGTGGTGACCGATCTGGCCGGCAACGAGACCCGGGACGTGGCGATCTCGAACGCCCTGGCCGAGGCCGGCGCGGTGCCCGCCGCCAGCGCCATCGCGCAATCGGCCCGGCCGGCACCGCGCCCGCGTCGTCTGGCCGCGGCCCCCGTGGTTGCCAGCGATGCCGCGCCG
>NZ_JAEHFP010000194.1 GCF_016446475.1 Paracoccus binzhouensis
GCCGATACGCAAAGCTCCCCAATCGAAAAACGACCAGACCGCCCGCATATCCCTTCAAAAAAACAGCAATGTCAAAAAGCAGAGGAAATAAAATAACCCAAACTTCGCCACCATTGAAATGGCGAGGTCCAAGCCATCAAGTCCCAGATTGTCCGGACCCTGCATTGCCTTGGCGCCGCCTTGTCCGTCCGTCGCAGCGTCTTGCTGCGTCGGTGAAGGGGTATCTAGGATCTGCAGGCGCGGCTTGCAAGCGGAAAAATGCCCGGCCCGAAAGAAAAATCCCAAGGCAATGATTTTCTGTCATTTTTCTGTCGCGGATTCGGGCAGATACTGCGCGCCTTGCCGAAGCCCTGGGCAGGGTGCGAGGCTGCGAGTCGCGCCGGCGCCCGGTTTCGATCCCGAGTCGGGTCTGGAATCGCCGCCTCGCCGGCCCGACCGCAGCCCCGAAACGAGAAACGCGGCCCCGAGGGACCGCGTTCCGCATCGCATGGAAGCCGGATCAGCGCTTCGAGAACTGGAAGGACCGGCGGGCCTTCGCCTTGCCGTATTTCTTCCGCTCGACGACGCGCGAATCGCGGGTCAGGAAGCCGGCCGCCTTCAGCGCCGCGCGCAGGCTGGGCTCATGCAGCTGCAGCGCCTTCGAGATGCCATGCTTGACCGCGCCGGCCTGGCCCGACAGACCGCCGCCAGCGACCGTGGCATAGACGTCGTACTGGCCCGAGACGCCGGCCACCTCGAAGGGCTGGCGCAGGATCATCTGCAGCACCGGACGGGCGAAATATTCCGCAATGTCCTTGCCGTTCACGACCACCTTGCCCGAGCCAGGCTTGACCCAGACGCGGGCGACCGCATCCTTGCGCTTGCCGGTGGCATAGGAGCGGCCCAGCGAATCGCGCTGCGCCTCGCGAACCGGGGCAGCCGCCGGAGCAGCCGTCGCGACCGATTTCAGATCGTCGAGGGTTTTGATGTCTTCGGCCATGGCTTACGCGCTCCGGGTATTCTTGGCGTTCATGGACTTGACGTCCAGGACTTCGGGCTGCTGGGCCTCGTGCGGGTGCTCGGCCCCGGCATAGACGCGCAGGTTGGTCATCTGCTTCTTGCCCAGCTTGTTGCGCGAGATCATGCGCTCGACGGCCTTGATCACCACGCGCTCGGGATGGGCGCCTTCCAGCACCTGGCGGGCGGTGCGGTGCTTGATGCCGCCCGGATGGCCGGTGTGCCAGTAGTATTTCTTGGCATCGCGCTTGTCGCCGGTCATCTGCACCTTGTCGGCGTTGATGATGATGACGTTGTCGCCCATGTCCATGTGCGGGGTGAAGGTCGGCTTGTGCTTGCCACGCAGGCGCATCGCCACGATCGAGGCAAGACGGCCCAGAACGACGCCCTCGGCGTCGATCAGGATCCACTTCTTCTCGATCTCCGCCGGTTTCGCGGTATAGGTTTTCATCTGTCGGTCCCTTTGGGGGCTGTAATTCGAGATGGCGGTATATCGGCGAAAGCGGCGCACAGGTCAAGCGCGCTGCGCGTCAATTTTCCAAGCAATTCCATGTAGTTGAAAAATAGGTATCATCATACCTCAAAACAAGCCGCGCGGAAATCAGCGTTTCATCAGCGTTTCGGCGGAATCGAATAGGTCATCGAGCAGCGCGCCACCGGATCCTCGACTCCCTCGGAATGGATCAGCACCTCGCCCACCGCCAGCACGCGGCCCAGTTTCAGGATCCGGCACTCTGCCAGCAGGTCGCGCCCCGCCTCGGGCTTGCGCATGAAGTCGATCGAGGCATTGGTGGTCACCGCCAGCGCCACCTCGCCGATGCGGGCCAGGATGGCCAGGTAGATCGTCACGTCGGCCAGCGCGAACATGGCCGGGCCGCTGACCGTGCCGCCGGGCCGCAGGTGCTGGTGATCGACGGCCAGGCGCGAGACCAGCAGGCGCTCGTCCAGCGACTCGACCCGGACCTGCCCCGCCACCTGCGGAAACGCCCGGTCCAGAAAGATGTTCAGCGCCTCGCGATCCATCTGCAACGCCATGCTTTCCCCCTGCCCTGCCGGCGGCTAGAGTGGACGGCAAGGCCCGGCAAAGGCAAGCCGCGCCGTGGCGTCAGGGAGGACGAGATGAAGGACGGAGATCCCCAGCCGCTGGTGCTGCGCCAGGACCGGGGCCATGTCGCGCGGCTGATCCTGAACAGCCCGACGAACTACAACGCGCTGTCCACGGCGATGATCGACGCGCTGTCGGATGCGCTGGACGAGATCGCCGCCGATGACCGGATCCGGGTGCTGGTACTGGCGGCGCGCGGCAAGGCCTTCTGCGCCGGCCACGACCTGCGCGAGATCCAGGGCGCGCGCAACGACTCGGATGACGGCCGTGCGGCCTATGAGCGGCTGTTCTCGCATTGCTCGGCGATGATGCAGAAACTGCCCGCCCTGCCCCAGCCGGTCATCGCCGAGGTGCAGGGCATCGCCACCGCCGCCGGCTGCCAGCTGGTGGCCAGCTGCGACATGGCCGTCGCCGCCGAGGGCGTGCGCTTCGGCGTGAACGGAGTAAATATCGGGCTGTTCTGCTCGACGCCGATGGTGGCGCTGTCGCGTGCCATCCCGCCGCGCGCCGCCTTCGAGCTGCTGATCACCGGCGAATTCATCGACGCGGCCCGCGCGCGCGCGCTGGGTCTGGTCAACCGCGTCGTCCTGCCCGAGGCGCTGGAGGCCGAAACCATGGCGCTGGCCGAAACCATCGCCGGCAAGCTGCCCGCCGCCGTGCGCATGGGCAAGCGCGCCTTCCACGCCCAGGCGCGGATGGGGCTGGCCGATGCCTATGCCTCGACCGGCGCGGTGATCTGCGAGAACCTGATGCGCCCTGACACGGCCGAGGGCATCCAGGCCTTCCTGGAAAAGCGGCCGCCGAATTGGGATTAGCCCAGCGCCGCCAGCCAGGGGAAGGTCTCGAGCAGCCAATAGGCAAAGACCGGGAAGGCGCCGGTCAGCAGCGCCAGGCCGACGACGACCAGCAGCCCCCCCATGATGCGCTCGATCAGCTTCAGATGCGGCTTGATGCGGTTCATCACGGGAATGGCACGGTTGATGAAGATCGCCGACAGCAGGAAGGGGATGCCCAGCCCCAGTGCGTAGACCGCCAGCAGCGCGGCGCCGCGGCCGGCCTCGGCACCGGTGGCGGCCAGCGACAGGATCATGCCCAGCTGCGGCCCGATGCAAGGCGTCCAGCCGAAGGCGAAGGCCAGCCCCAGCACATAGGCCCCCAGCGCTGAGCCGCCCTTGTCTCCGGCATCCAGCCGCGCCTCGGTATCCAGAAAGGGGATGCGGATGACGCGCAGGAAATGCAGGCCCATGACGATCACCACCACCCCTGCCCCGCGCGCCAGCCAATCCTGCCATTGCAGGAACAGCCGCCCGAAGGCCGAGGCCGCCATGCCCATCAGCAGGAAGACCGTCGAAAGCCCAAGGATGAAGAACAGCGCCGGGACCACGGCGCTGCGTTCGCCGGATTTCAGCCCGCCAACGCCGATGCCGGTCATGTAAGCCAGATAGGGCGGCACCACCGGCAGCACGCAGGGCGACAGGAAAGACAGGACCCCGGCCAGCAGCGCGACCATCGCGGCGGGCAGGAAGGCGGCGTCTGCAAGCTCGATTCCCAACATGTCCGGCACCTTGGCGCAAGGAAAAGGCGCGGGAAAGCCCCGCGCCCCTCACTCTTTTGTGGGAGGGCTGCGACAGATCAGCCCATCGACCACCAGCCGCGCCGCTTGGGCCGGGCCGGCGCGTCCTGCTCGGCCAGTTCCGGCACGGCCCGTTCCGGCGCGGGTTGCGCCTCCGGGGCCGGCTCGGGTGCCTCGGCCGCATTGGCGGATTCCGGCTGCGGCGCGGGCTGGACCACCTCGGCTTCCGCCGCCGGAGCTTCCGCGACGGGCGCATCCGCGATCACCTCGACCGCAGCGGGCTCGGCCGCATCCTCGGCTTCGGCGACGGGTTCCACCGGATCGGCCGGCTCGACCGCGGGCGCCTCAACCGTCTCGGCGACCGGCTCGGCCGGCTGCTCGGCGGCGGCCGGCTCCTCCTCGGCCTTGCGGCGGCGGGTGCGTGTGCGGCG
>NZ_JAEHFP010000195.1 GCF_016446475.1 Paracoccus binzhouensis
TTGCGTGCCAAGGTCACCTCCCACGTAGAGATGATCTTGAATCACAGCCAGGCGCGCAGGGGAATCCTTTTTGTCAACACAACCTAGATCCCGCAACCGTTATTTCTGAGTTTCCCTGTATAATTGAGTGAAGCCCTTTCCTGATAAAGCTTATTGCTGCCCCGAATATCATTGATATGTGATTATTCTTAACATGTCGCGACATGTTTCTCTCTGCGTGAAGAAATATCTCTTCTTCACCTTTCTGATCCTCGAAGCGCAACTCGTTGAAGCCGCGCCCGGTGCCCTTGCCGTCATGCGTATTGGTTCGAAACGTGGATCGCGTCTTGTGCTTGGGGAGCTCGTAAGGCACGCCATTCTTGCCGTTGAACACATTCCCCGTCACCAGCGGCTTGTCGGGATCGCCTTCGAGGAACTCGACCACGACCTCCATGCCGATCCTGGGGATGACCATGCCGCCCCAGCCGGCGCCGGCCCAGTTCTGGCTGACCCGGCAGCGCATCGAGAACGCCCCGCTCAGGTCCCAGTGGAACCGCACCAGGATGCGGCCGTATTCGTCGCAGTCGATCTCGCCCTCGCCCACCACCATCGCCGTCTGCGGGCCGTGCACTACGGGGACCTGCGTGCGCCGCGGCGGCACCATCGGCGCGGTGTCCGGCATCAGGGCATAGCTGCCGGTGAAGGCATAGCCGTTGCTGCCCTGCCCCCCGGACCCATAGGCCTCCGACACGAAATGATGCGAGGCCGAGAGGCACAGATAGGTCTCGCCCGTCCCCGGCACCGGGTCGCCCGACAAGGTCACCCGCTTGCCCGCCCGCAGCGAGGCGCAATCGCCCACCGCGCGGTTGCGGCGATCCGCGCCGCGCTCCTGCGACGTGCGCAGCCCGGCGACGATCTTGCCGACATCCTGCGCCAGATAGTCGCCCGGGTAGTCGAAGCTTTCGATCTGCCCCTGCGCATGGGCGGCATCGCCCAGCCGGTCGACCTCCATCGCCTGGTCGGGCTTCTTGAAATTGTAGTCCGTCAGACGGATCGCGCCGGTGGTGATGTTGCGCTCGGGCGTCCAGTCCCAGAAATGCTCGCCCTCGGCCTGGTGGTGGCCGTCGTAGCTTTTATAGGGCCGCGCGCCGATCGTCTCATGCGCCAGAACGTCATCGGTCAGCACCAGCGTATGGCTGCCCATGGCGTGGCGGAAATGAAAGCTGATCCCGTGCCGCTCCATCTGGCGGCGGGCGAAATCGAGGTCGGATTCGCGGTACTGCACGGTGTATTCGAGGGTCGGATAGTCCTGCGACAGCTGCATCTCCAGCGCCGGGTCGCCGAGCGGGGCGTAGTCGGCAAGCAGTTCCTGCAGGATCTGGGTGACGGTCTTGTCGTGGAAGATGCGCTGGTTGCGGCGGCGGCTCGCCAGCCAGAACCAGGGCCGCAGCGCCAGATCATAGCGGTGGCCGTTCTCGCCCACCCCGGCCCATCGCGCCTGCGTGACGATGCCGTCGAAGGGTTGGGTGCCGTCGCGGGTCTCGATCTCGACGGTGGCATGGGTGCCGATCAGCGTGTAGAAGTCGAGATCGTTGCGGGTGGCCAGCGCCTCGACGCGATATTCGAACAGGTCGTTCAGATGATCGGAGCCGTCGAAGCGCAGGAGCGCCAGGGTGTCGGGGCCGAGCGCGGTGGTCAGCCGCCCGAGACGCTCGGACTGGCGCAGGGGGGGGCGTTCATGAAAAGGCCTCCGCAGAAATGGGTCAAGAAAATCTGCGGAGAGTGTGCATGCCCGATGCGCAAATGCCAAGACTGCAAGATTACCAAGCCCGCTCAGGCCTTGATCTCCGACCGCCGGGTGGGCTCAATATTGGGCTCTGGCACGGATTTGGTACCGTTGATCTTTTATGTCGCTACATTTTGACCTTCTTCCAAGAAGGTTGCCGATGGTGTCATGGTTTGCACGCCGGGATTTTCTGCCGGCAGGACTTACGGCCGATCGGGTCGAACTCGACGGCGATACGATCCGTATCCACGCCCGCTCTTCGGAAGCTGTGGTCACCTGTCCACACTGCGGGAGTATTTCTCGCCATGTTCACAGTCGGTATCGGCGCCGGCAGGCCGATGTGCCCGCGCATGGGCGAGCCGTGGAAATCGTCTTGCAGGTTCGTCGCTTTCGCTGCCGCGCGCCCGGCTGTCCCGCCCGGATCTTCGCCGAACGGTTCCCGCCCGGCGTCACTCGACCGCACATGCGACGAACCTCGCGCCTGCAGGAGCTTGTGCGCCACCTCGGCCTTGCCCTCGGCGGACGCCCTGCTCAGGCGCTCGCCCGACGTCTTCTGGTGCCGGCAAGCAAGGACACGTTCTTGCGAGGCGCGCGGAGCGTGATGGGCTCGAGCTCCAAAGCCCCGCGTGTGATCGGCATCGATGACTGGGTCTGGCGCAAGGGGCAGCGTTACGGCACAATGATCTGCGACCTGGAGCGGTGGCAGGTGATCGACCTGCTGCCCGATCGCGAGCCTGCCACCGTGGAAGCGTGGCTCCGCGCGCATCCCGACATCCAGATCGTTGCCCGCGACCGCAACGGCGGCTATGGCGGGGCTGCCACCCGTGCCCTGCCACAGGCGGTTCAGGTCGCCGATCGTTGGCATCTGCTTGAGAACGCGAGTGCCGCATTCCTGGCGGCCGTGCAGCGGAGCATGCCCGCCATCCGAAAGGCGGTCGGGACGAAGACCCTTGATCCCGCGCTGCTGACGGCAGCGGAAAGGCTGCCATACGAAGGCTTTCGGCGTCGCCAGCAAACCAATCGGATGGTGAGGACGATGGCCGATGAGGGGCTGCCCATCAAGCGTATCGTCCGCTCGACCGGCCTCAGCCGCAAGCTCGTGCGCCAGATCCTCCGAGGGGAACGTGAAGATGTATTCCGCATCCGCGAGAGCAGCCTGACACCCTGGCTGCCACGGCTGGAGCGGGAATGGAACGGCGGCTGCCGGAATGGCGCCGAACTTTGGCGCCGTCTCAGGGCCGAGGATTTTCGTGGCGGTCTTCGGGTCGTCGGAGAATGGGCGACACGCCAGCGCCGCGCCGAGCAAGCTGTGCCGAACGGGATGGGGAAATCGCCACCTGCCCGCAGGATTGCGCGGCTCCTGACCATGGGGCGGGATCACCTGTCCAGAGCCGATGCGCTTCAGGTCGCGCAGATCGAAGCGGCATCGCCAGCCTTGGCGGCCGTCCGGGCACTCACCGACCGGTTCACGGACATGGTGCGCAACCGGCGAATGTCTTGGCCGGCTGGCTCGACGAGGCGGAAGACAGCATGATCGCTTCCTTTGCCTGTGGCCTCCGCAGCGACTGCGCCGCCGTTGCCGCAGCCTTGCGTGAACCCTGGTCGAACGGACAGACCGAGGGGCAGATCAATCGGCTGAAGACCCGCAAGCGCCAGATATATGGCCGCGCAAACATCGATCGCTCAGGGCAAGGCTCATCGTGCAAGCATGAACCCGGAAATGCACCAACTTTGAGTTAGCCCCCTTATTCCACGCCGGTCAACAGTCTTTGCGTGCGTGCCCAAGGAAAGGGCAAAGGCTTTGATCTGTGCCGGGGGCAGTTGCACAGCCTCCACCCCTGCCGCCACAAGCGTGGCCCAGAGCACCCATTCCTGACCGCCCGTCGCTTCAAATCCGACCCGCACCGGCTGGGGCAAGGCCCGGAGCTGCACAAGAAGTTGGGCATGGCCTGCCACGGTGTTGGGAAGGCGAAGATGCCGCCCGCTCGACGCACAAAAGCCGTCGAGCCAATCGCGGGAAACATCTATGCCGATCACGGCTACTGCTGGTATCATATCACTCTCTCTTCCTTATGCTTCGCGGTCCCGCAAAACGGGCCGCCGTCAACTGTTCGAGACGGTGAAGAGAGGCGGGATCAGCCCGCTAGCGATCGTGGTCAGGCCACAAGGTGTTCAGCGCTGTATCCCACCCCATCGCAGCTCCTGGCCGGGAGCCGCGATGGGGCTAATGTAGCAGACCCGAGACACACCTAGGTCATGTTGACAAATGGCGAAGCCAGAGCCTGATGCAGGCGATGTCGATGAAGCCGAGGAAACTGTCTGCGGTTTTGTCGTAG
>NZ_JAEHFP010000196.1 GCF_016446475.1 Paracoccus binzhouensis
CGGATACAGACGCGGTTTTGCCCTGCATTTCTTGCGTCACGATGTCAGGCAGCTCTGACAAGAGCACACCGTCCCGGAAGATGCGGGTTGATACTTCTGAAAATCCTGAAGACCCGGGTGCTTCGGAACGAAAATGACAGATTCGACTTCTTCTCGGTTGAAGGCCCAGCAGCGCGACATGGTTTCGGTCATGAAATGCCCGAAGTGTCCGTAATAGAGTCCGCCCCACATATGCTTGCCCTTTATGTGTCGGACAGGGGCAGGTCTTTCTGTAACCGCTCGGGTCATCCGGACACCATCGCGCCAAGTTGCCGCATGAAAGCAGTCCCCGTCGACAGAGATGACGCCACAGGCAGGACGACCGATCATTTCTGTCGGCGGGATGACCACTGCATCGAGAACACGGACGATCTCCCTAGACCAGCCGTGGTCGGGTTCTGGCGGGGTTATTCCAAATTTCTGGGCCTTCAACTGAATCGTTCCGTGAGCTGACAACTGTGGACCGCTTATGGTAACTTTTGCGCGTTGCCTAGCCTTTTTCAATACCGGCTCCAGCCAGTTTCGTTGTTTCCCGGCTAAAAATTCAGTCTCATATCCACTCCCATGGCATGGCATATTGGCCCAGCAGATGTGCGACGGCGCTGCGGTCCACCTCGCCGCTGGGCCGGATCCGCGCCACCAGGCCGCGCTTCTTGTCGTCCACCACCTCGGCCACCTCGACCGCCAGCCCCGCCTCGGCCAGCGCGGCGTCATAGACGCGCTTGATCGCCAGCTTGCGCAGGTCGGGCTTGAAGATCTTGCCCACCGCGGTCTTGGGCAGTTCCGGCAGGATCTCGATATGCTTCGGCACCGCCGCGCGCTCGTGGATATGCGCGCGCGCGTGCTCCATCAGCTCCTCGACCGGGACCTCGGCGCCGCCGACCAGCTCGACATAGGCGCAGGGCAGCTCGCCCGCGAAGGCGTCCGGCTGGCCGATGGCGCCGACGAAGGCGACCTTGGGATGCGAGAGCAGCGCGTCCTCGATCTCGGCCGGGTCGATGTTGTGGCCGCCGCGGATGATCAGGTCCTTGGCGCGGCCGGTGATCCACAGATAGCCGTCGGCGTCCATCCGCCCCAGGTCGCCGGTGCGCAGGAAGCGGCCTTCGGCGAAGAGGTCGTGGTTCTTGTCGGCCTCGGTATAGGTCGAGCCCTCGAAGACGCCGGGATTGGCGACGCAGATCTCGCCGATCTCGTCCACGGCGCATTCGCGGAAGCCGGTGGCGTCGCGGCGCAGGATGCGGACATGGGTATAGGGCAGGGGGATGCCGACCGAGCCCACTTTCTTGGTGCCGGTAACCGGATTAACCGAGACCAGGCAGGTGGCCTCGGTCAGGCCGTAGCCCTCGGCGATCTCGACGCCGGTGGCGGATTTGAAGCGGTTGTAAAGCTCGATCGGCAGCGGTGCCGAGCCCGAGATCGCCATGCGCAGCGACGAGACGTCGCCGTTCACCGGCCGCTGCATCAGCGCGGCGATGGCGGTTGGCACGGTGATCAGGAAGGTCGCCTGCCAGCGCTCGATCAGCTTCCAGAAATTGTCGAACACCCCCTCGCCGCGATAGCCGGCGGGGGTGGGCATCACCAGCTGCGCCCCCGACATCAGGCAGGACATCAGGATCGGATAGGCGGCGAAGACATGGAACATCGGCAGCGGGCACATCAGCACGTCCTGCTCGGTGAACAGCAGCGTGCCGCCCAGCCAGCCGTTGTAGATCATGCCCGATTGCTTGTGCTGGGCGACCTTGGGCGTGCCGGTGGTGCCGCCGGTGTGGAAATAGGCGGCGACGCGGTCCTCGGCCGGTTCGTCGAACAGCAGGCGGTCGTGGCGCTGGGCGCTGGCGGCGGCCTCGAAATCCATGATCTTGGCCTGGTGGCGGGTCGGCACCTTGGGCCGCATCAGCGGCACCAGGAGGCGCTTGATCCCGGTCAGGTAGCCGCGCAGGTCGACCTCGAGCACGGTCTGCACGCCCGGCGCCAGCGCCACCGCCTCGGCGGCCTTCTGGGCGATGTTGGTCTTGGGGAAGCTCTTCAGCGTCACCAGCACCTTGGCCCCGGTCTCGCGCAGGATGCCGGCGATCTGCTCGGCATCCAGCAGCGGGTTGATCGGGTTCACGATGCCGGCGGTGGCGCCGGCCAGCACCACCACCGGTGCCTCGATGCAATTGGGCAGTAGATAGGCCACCACCTCGCCCGGGCCGATGCCCAGGCTGTGGAACAGGTTCGCCGTCTCGGTCACCCGCTCGTGCAGCTCGGCCCAGCTGAGGGTGCGGGCCGGGGCCTTGGGGTCCGAGAACAGCTGGAAGCTGATCGCCGGACGCTGCGGATGCAGGTCGCGGGTGCGGGTCAGGGCCTCGTAAAGGGTGCGCGGCACCGGGCGCTGCGCATAGGGCATCTCCGCCTCGACCGCATCGCGGTCTGCGACGTTCGCGAACCTGACCATTGAATTTCCTCCCATCTTCCGGCCGGGACGCATGCCGGCCCCGCTGGTGGAAAGAATGGTCCGAAAAGCCGCGCCGGGGCAAGCAGGGCCTTGCCCGCGGCGCATCGAAACGCAGCGTCAGGGACGCCGCGTCAGGCCTGCGGAATCCGCAGGGTCTGGCCGGGATAGATCTTGTCGGGATCGCTGAGCATGGGCTTGTTGGCCTCGAAGATCTCGGGATAGCGGCCGGCCTTGCCCAGATATTTCTGGGCGATGGCCGAAAGCGTCTCGCCCTTCTGCACGGTGTGGAAGACCGGCTTGGCCCCGGCCGGCGCCGGGGTTTCGGTGCCCGCGCCATCGGCCAGCTCGACATGGGCGATGCCCTTGATGTTGCCGACCGCCAGGATCAGCTTCTCCAGCGTCTCCTGGTCGCGCGCCTTGCCCGAGATGACCACGGTGTCGCCGCGCAGCGTCAGATGCACGTCCTTGCCGGTCAGGCCCAGCTCCTTCAGCTCGGCCTTCAGCGCCGCGACCTTGCGGTCGGTGTCGCTTTGCGCCGGCTGGGCGGGGGCTTCCTTGGGGGCCTCCTGAGCCTGGGCCTCGCTTCCAAACAGCGATTTCCCGGCATCCTTCACGAAATCCCAGATGGCCATGGCCACTCCTTTTCTCAGATTGCATCCCAGCGGCAACGTTCCGCCGAGCCGACGGTTCCAGACAATTTTCGGCAATCGGAAGTTGAGAAACTGAACCAGCACGCCTAGCTTGCGACCATCAAGAGGATGTCGAAATTGAACAAATACGCCAAACATCTTGTTTCGTTGGTCTTTCTTGGGCTGATGACGCTTCCGGCACAGGCCGGGGGGGCTGCGCGAATCTCGACCAAGGCGACCGGGCAGGATCTGCAGCGCCCGGGGACGGTGACCTGCTACCAGACCTCGATGCGCGAAAACCAGGCAGCGGCGCAGGCGACCAATGCCACGCGCCGGGCCCGCGGCCTGCCGGCGCTGAAGCCGAATGCCGATCTGGCCGCTGCCGCCGCGCGGCATGCCTGCGACATGGCCCGGCGCGGCGTCATGTCCCATCGCGGCAGCAATACCAGGGGACCGATGCAGCGGCTGAAGAAGGCCGGTTACCGGCCCAGCATCGCGGCCGAGAACATCGCCGCCGGGCCCTTCACCCAGGAACGGGTGTTGCGCGAATGGGTGCGGTCCAGCGGGCATCTGGCCAATATCCTGATCCCGCAGGTCCGGCATTACGGCATCGGCAAGGCGGTCGGCGCGGACGGCAGGACCGTCTACTGGGCGGCGGTCTACAGCGCGCCGCGCTGACCGGGTGCCTTTCCGGTCGGCTGCTCCGGGCGTCCGGCCCCAGCGTTCGGCCCCACTGTTCGGCCCGGCCGCGTCGCGCCGCCGGCGGGCTTGGGGCGCCGGGCCGCGACAGCCGATGCGGGCGCTGATCGGGCAGGACGGGCGCCGGCCCG
>NZ_JAEHFP010000197.1 GCF_016446475.1 Paracoccus binzhouensis
TACGACAAAACCGCAGACAGTTTCCTCGGCTTCATCGACATCGCCTGCATCAGGCTCTGGCTTCGCCATTTGTCAACATGACCTAGAAGCCCGAACCCGGGCGCTGCAATCGTTCTCTCGCGATATCCGCATTCTGATCTCGACGGACGCTGGTGGCGAGGGTTCCGGCTGCGAAAGGGCCGGTAATGGTCCATCACGTTCCCCGTTATCTCGCTCTGCGGCGAAGCGCCGGTGAGGATCGGGTGGCGCTTCTTGTATTCGATGGCCTTGCAATGGATCAGTGGATTCAGATCCGAGAGCATCTCGCCGACAGCATTCCCAGCTTCTCCTCTGATGACAGCGGGTGCTTCGCTTGGTTGCCCACACTCACGTCTGTCTCACGCCAAGCTCTATTCTCCGGCCTCAAGCCCCGCGAGTTCGCCAACTCAATCGAGGTGACATCAAAAGAGCCATCCCTCTGGGCGCGCTTCTGGCAAGATCACGGCCTTCGCCCATCAGAAATCTATTTCCAGGAAGGCTTGAAGAATACGGGTCAGCTGATCGAGCTTGAGGAAGTGATATCAAAACCGTCGACGAAGGTCGTCGGCCTGGTCGTCGACATGATCGATGAAATCGTCCACGGGGCCATGTTGGGAAAGCGTGGAATTGCCGGGCAGATCAAGGCATGGTGCGAAACTGGTTTCGTCGAAAAGCTGGTGCGGCTCTTCGCCGATCACGGGTATCAAATATACCTTACAGCGGACCACGGGAACGTTGACGCCGAAGGGATCGGACGCCTCAACCAAGGCGCAGTCTCCGAGGTCCGGGGCGAACGGGTACGAACCTATCGCAGCGAAAGCTTGGCAGCGTCTGTTCCTCCCGAGATTGACGCGTTTCGGTTCGATAGTGCTGGACTACCGCCCGATTTCCTCCCGGTATATGCCGACACGCGCGGTGCGTTCGTTCCGAAAGGAGATCAGATCGTTGCACACGGTGGGGCTTCCGTCGAAGAATTGATCGTTCCGTTCGTAAAAATTACAATGACGAGAACGGCAACATGAAATCTCTATCCCCTCAGATTGGCTTTGACCGCTTCATTCAACTTGAGTGGGCAAGGGTAGCGTTGCGTGTCAGAGCGGGTATGGCGAGTATTGAGGAGCTGACAGAGCTCCTCGACGCTTCTCACTCAGAGCCCGCCGCCAAGAAGAAGACTCGCACTGTGCTTAATCGCCTGTGGCTGGAACCGCTTCCAGAATTGGTAAGTTTCGCGGATCGGGGCGTTCGGATTTACCGGGATGCGCCTGAGTCTTCCGTTTCCGCTCTCACTTGGGGCATGGCACTGGCGTGCTATCCAATCTTTGGACGGGTTGCGGAAATTGTTGGCCGATTGACAGCACTGCAGGGCGAATGCACCTCGGCCGAAGTGCATAGACGGATGGCGGAGGTCTATGGGGAGCGAGAGGGAACGCGCCGCATGACCAATATGGTTTTGCAATCACAAGCAGATTGGGGCGCCATCGACAGACCGAATAAGGGGAAGCAGATTGTTCGAAAGTCGCCCATTGATCTCGAAGGATCACCGGTGGTTTCGTGGCTAGTTGAGGCCTGTCTACGCCACGCAGGTCGAGCCCTATCCGTCGCGACCATTGAGGCCAACCCTCTGCTTTTTCCATTCCGGCTGGGAGGATCTCTTTCGTATATTTTGTCCGGATGCGAAACGCTCGACATTCGCGTTGACAGCGCAGGTAACCAAGTCGTTGCGATTTCGAGCTGAACTGAATCCGCTCAGCCGATCTTGCAGCCCCAGAAGGACGTCTGATCGGCGGCGAAGTAGCCGTCCGCGACCCGGAAATACCCCTGAAGCTCGACGGTATCGCCCGCGGTCAGCGGTACCATGGTTTGCAGCCAGATGGCGGTGGCGAGCGAGACGTGGGTGGCGGAGATTTCCCCCATCGAGCCGCGGATTTCGGTCGTGCCGTTCAGCACGAGCCGCCCGCGCATGCGGGCCGTGGCGCTGGCGTTGATCTTGTAGAGGAGCGTCGCACCGAAGAGGTAGGTTCCGTCCATCCGCACGAAGCGCGGCGCCGTGTTCGACCGGGGCTACCTGCTGAAGTTCCTGCACAACAAGGTCTATCTCGGCCTCGCTGTACACAAGGACGAGGTCCATCCCGGCGAGCACAAGGCGATCATCGACCAGAAGCTGTGGGACGAGGTCCACGAGGTCATCGCCAACAACCGTGTCGCCCGGGCGGCGGTGGCGCGCACGGCGCAGCCTGCGCTCTTGCGCGGGCTGATCTTCACCGAGACGGGCGCCGCCATGACGCCACACCACACCAAGCGGAAGGGCAAGCGCTACTGCTACTACACGTCCATGGACGTGATCCGGAAACGCCCAGCGGCCGAGCTGCGCGGGCCCCAGCGTCTGCCGGGCGCGATGGTCGAGGACGCCGTCATCGGCGAAATCCGCCGGATGCTGCGCACGCCCGAGGTGGCCGCGCGCACCGCGCGGGCGGTGCGGAAGGACCGCCCCGATCTCGATGAGACCATCGTCGTCGCCGCGCTGGCGCAGTTCGACGATCTGTGGAAGGCGCTCATCCCGGCCGAGCAGGCGCGCATCGTCCAGCTGCTGGTCGCGCGCATCACGGTGAGCGAGGCGGGTCTCGCGATCGACCTGCGCCATGACGGCCTCGGCGCCATCGCCGCGCTGATGGCCCCGCCGAAGAAGGAGGTCGCCTGATGCTAGCGCCCGACACCCTGCGCGCCCACATCCCGCTCGAACTCCGCCACCGCGGCGGCCGCCCCCGGATCCTGCCGCCGAAGGATGTCGAGGCCGCCATGGGACGCGGGCAGGATCCCCACCTGCTGCGCGCCATCGGACGTGCCTGGTGCTGGCGGCAGCGGCTGGAGCGCGGCGACGTCGCCACGCTCGCCGATCTCGCTGCCGACGAGGGCCTCTCCGACCGCTACGTCAGCCGCCTACTTCGCCTCGCCTGGCTCGCGCCCGATGTGTTCGAGCGGCTGGTCGTCCACCGCGAGCCCTCGACAATCAGCATCTACGACCTGTGCTTCGTGGCGTCCTTCCCATGGGAGGACCAACCAGCGCGGGTGTTCGACTGAATGCCGACCAATTGCATCAAGAGCGTCCAATCGAAAGAGATTAAGTCTTCGACCCAATCCTGATGATCCCTTCCATTGGTTTGATGTAGGGATTCTCGTCCAATGCTTTTGGCTTCGTGATGTCTTTATGCTGCGGCCACGTCCGCCCGTATTCTGATAGCTCGGGCGCCGAGCACACGACTGTTAGCCAACTCCCCTCTTGACTTCTCTTCAGCCGGGTCAAGCCAGCATATACCAAAGCCAAGCTTTCGGCGTGCGCAGCCTCGGTGACGTAGACGACGAGGAGGCGCGATTCCCAACCCTTGAAGCTGTGCAAGGTCGTTGCCTTGATCTTGGCATCGCCCATGTAGAACCCCATCTTTCGGCGGCGATGATCTACGCCGAAGGTGTCAACTGCATGAATGCGATATTCCGAAAGGCGCTCCACGACGCCGGCTCCGGACTTCATATCTCCGGCCAGCATGGTGATATCCGCATTGGCCAAACCGTTCTTTCCGGTTTGGCGCATCAAGTAGAGGATTTCGTCCGAGCAAACCGTCTCCGCGTTCTCTGGGTCGCACTGCACCCAGCGAAGATGGCAGGGGTAGAGATCTAGCGATCCTTGCTCCGGCTCAGGAAGATCAATCACTTCTTTCGGCAGGAAAGCCTCGGCGAAGTTCCGTGCTAGGTTCAGAGCGTCCGGGGGCAGCCTATAGCTGACATTTAGGTTGTGTTGACAAAAAGGATTCCCCTGCGCGTCTGGCTGTGATTCAAGATCATCTCTACGTGGGAGGTGACCTTGGCACGCAAT
>NZ_JAEHFP010000198.1 GCF_016446475.1 Paracoccus binzhouensis
CGGCTGCTGGGCGATCCCGCCCCGGCCGACACCGCGCTTCTGGACGATCCCGGCCGCGCGCCGCCTGCGCCGCGCAGCTATCGCCCGTTCCGGCCGGTGCCGATGTGGCCCGACCTGCGCGCCCCGCGCCTGTCGGCCCCTTCCGAGACCGCCGAGCCGGCGACGGACGGCGAGGCCGAGGAAGCCGGCGACGGCCCGGCCCGCAAGGCCCGCCGCCACAAGGCCGACCAGGCCGAGCGCAAGGACAGCATCATCCTTTACAAGTTCGAGGCCATGCTGTCCTGGGCGCAGTTCCTGAACCTCAACCGCCGGGTCGAGGATGACGACCTGGAAAACGCCAGGAAGGCCGCCGACGACCAGGACGAGATCGGGCTGGGCCAGGTCTCGAAGGCCCCGGCGACCCGGCTGAAGCTGCACCTGGACCTTGCCCCCGAGGACGTGGACCGCGAACGGCTCTCGGCCGCCTTCACCTATCCCGAATGGGATGCGCGCGCCCAGGCCTATCTGCCCGACCATTGCCGGGTGCTGGCCGCGCCCGCCGGCGGCGATACCGCGCTGCAATCCCCGCCCGACGCCGCCGCCCGCCGCCGCATCCGCGCCGTGCAACACCGCTTCCAGGCACTGCGCCCGGCCCGGACCATGCAGTCCGGCCAGCCCGACGGCGAGGAACTGGACCTGGACGCCGCCCTGCGCTCGGTCACCGATCTGCGCGCCACCGGGCGCGGCAGCGACCGCATCTGGCGCCAGTCCCGGCCGGGCCGGCGCAACCTGGCGGTGTCGATCCTGCTCGACGTGTCGCGCTCGACCGAAAGCATGGTCTCGGGCCGGCCGGTGATCGAGATCGCCCGCGAGGCGCTGACCGCGCTGGCCTGGGGGCTGGACGGCTGCGGCGACCGCTTTGCCATCCAGGGTTTCTCGTCGCTGCGCCGCGACCGGGTCTGGCTGCATGGCTGCAAGGATTTCGACGAGCCGATGGGTCCGGGCGTCGAGGCACGCATCAACGCGCTGAGCCCCGGCTTCTATACCCGCCTTGGCGCCGCCATCCGGCATTGCTCGGCGGGGCTTGCCACGCAAGGCCGGTCGCGCAGGCTGCTTCTGGTGCTGACCGATGGCAAGCCCAACGATCTGGACCATTACGAGGGCCGGCACGGCATTGAGGACAGCGCCATGGCGGTGCGCGAGGCCCGCCGCGCCGGCCATGCGGTCTTCGGCATCACCATCGACCGCGCGGCGCAAACCTGGTTCCCGCGCATCTTCGGCCGCGGCGGTTTCGCGGTGATCCGCGATCCCGACCGGCTGGTCGGCGCCCTGCCGGAAATCTATCGCCAGCTGGTGTCGTGATGCGGCTGGACGATCTTCCCGGCGAATTGCTGATGTGGGTGCTGATCCTCTCCGAGTTGCTGGTCTTCGCCGCCGGCATCACGGTGATGGCGGCGCTGCGCCTGCGCGATCCCACCGGCTTTGCCGAGGCACAGGCGCTGCTGGACGGCCGGCTGGCGGCGCTGAACACGGTGATCCTGGTCAGTTCCGGCTATGCCGCCGCCCGGGCCGAACGCGCCGCGGCCCGCAGCCGCAAGCGCGCGGCGCGGCTGGGCCTGGGCCTTGCCGGCCTGGGCGGGCTGGCCTTCCTGGGGCTGAAGGCGGTGGAATATGCCGGCGACTGGCAGCGCGGCATCAGCATGGAAGCCAGCCCGTTCTTCACCTTCTACTACCTGCTGACCGGCTTTCACGCCGCGCATGTCATCGCCGGGGTGGCGCTGCTGGCGCTGGTCGCCTGGCGCGCCCGGCCCGATGCGGTGCAGGCTGGCGCCATGTTCTGGCACATGGTCGACCTGGTCTGGGTGCTGATCCTGCCGCCGATCTATCTGCTGGGCTAGACGATGGATGCCTTGACGAAAACCTGGCTCTGGCTTCTGGCCCTGGTGCTGGGCACGGTGGCGCTGGCGCAGGGCGCAGGGCCGCTGGCCGGGGCCGGGCTCTTGGCTCTGGCGGCGCTGAAGGCCCGGGCGATCCTGGGGCAGTTCCTGCACCTTGCCGGCGCGCCCGGCTGGTTGCCGGCGGTGATGACGCCCCTGCTGCTGTGGCTGGCGCTGATCGGGATGCTGAGCGCGCTCTAGCGCGACCAGGCATCGCCCGGATCGCCCTCGACCACCTCGCGCAGCGCCGGGATCGAGCCGATCTCGGCGCTGTTCTGCCGGATCTGCACCCCATGGTCGCGCAGCCGGGCAAAGGCGCGGCTCAGGCTTTCGGGCTTCATGCCCAGCCGGCCGGCGATCAGCGCCTTGTCATAGGGCAGCGTCACCGTGGCGCGATCCTCGGCCCCCTCGGGGCACAGCTCCAGCAGGAAGCCCGCCACCCGCTGCGTGCCCGAGCGCGCCTTCAGCTCCTCGATCTGCTCGACCAGCGCCTGCAGGTGCTGGAAGGTCGAGGCGATGATCGAGATCGCCGCCTCGGGCCGCGATTTCAGCGCCGAAAGCAATGCGTCCGAGGGCACGGTGATCAGTCGGCAATCGGTCGAGGCCTCGGCCGAAACCGGATAGGCGGCGCGGCGCAGCGCGATCGGCTCGCCGAAGCTTTGCCCGCGCGTCATCGTGCCCACCACCGCCTCGATCCCGCCGGGCGACAGCCGATAGAGCTTCACCCAGCCGTCGGCGACGATATGCAGCGCCCGGGCGATGTCGCCCTGGTAGAAGATCGGCGCGCCGCGCTGGTATTGCACCACCCGCGCCTGGTCCAGCAACTGCTCGGACAGCGCCGGGGGCATGGTCGAGAACAGCCGCGACTGGCTGGCGATCTGGCGCAGGGCCGGGGTCAGGGGCGCGGACATGGCATCACCATGGCTAGGGAACCTTTCGCAGCGGATCGGAAGCCCATGTTACGACAGGACGGCCGCCGCCGGCAGCCGCGATCCGCCGCGGGCCGTCAGAACAGGCCATGCGCCCCGCCCACCGCGCCGATCACGGCAATGAGCGAGCCGGCCAGCAGCAGGACATGCAGGCGGCCCAGCCGGTCGAAATCGCGCCCGGCCTGGGGCGAGGCCGCCATGCGGCGATGCAGGAACAGCGGCTCGATCACGAACAGCATGGCGGCAAAGACCAGCCAGACCGCCAGCATGGCGTGCATCCACCAGAAGGCCGGTTCGGCGAAACGCTGCCACATCCCGCCGCGCCAGGTCATCCACAGCCCGCTGGCCCCGGCCAGCGCCACCCAGAGCCGCGCCTGGGGCGAGAACCGGCCCTCGATGGCGTGAAAGGCGGCCAGGCGCTCGCCCGGCGGATGCAGCCGGCGGATCGCCGGGATCACCACCAGGGTCACGAAACCCACGCCGCCGATCCACATCAGCACCGCGACGACATGGACGATCCGCGCCAGGGTGAAATCGTCCATGCTGCGCTCTCCTCAGGCGGCCAGAAGCTCGTCGGCGGGGCCGAAGAACTCGTAATGGATACGGTCCGAGGCCACCCCGGCCAGCGACAGCGCCGAGACCGCCGCGCGCAGGAAGGGGCGCGGGCCGCAGATATAGTAGTCGGCCGTGGTGGCCGGGGTATTGGCCAGCAGCCATTCCTCGGTGATCAGCCCGGCGATGTCATAATCGCGGCCGGCGACCTCGTCCGCAAGCGGAGTCTGGTGGAAATCGGTGACGCGGACGTCCCTGCCCCGCGCCGCCAGCGCCCGGACATGAGCCTGTTGCACTCAATCGGCCTCATACCCGGCGGTTTTGAAGTAGTTGTAGCACTCCTCGTCGGAGAACAGATCGCAGACCTGGCC
>NZ_JAEHFP010000199.1 GCF_016446475.1 Paracoccus binzhouensis
CGGGGCGGGACGCGCTGGCGCTGGCCGGCGCCGATTTCCTGCCGCCGCCGCCCGAGGCCCCGGCCGGGGCGGAACATGCCGGCCCCGGCCATCTGGAACGCATCGCGGCGCAGCTGTTCGACGGCGATCCCGACCGCACGGCCCTGATCTGCAACGGCCGCAGCACCAGCTACGGCGCGCTTGCCCTGCGGGTGCGGCGCGCCATGGCCGGGCTGGCCGCGCGCGGGCTCGCGCCGGGCAATGTGGTCGCGATCTGCCTGCCGCGCGGGCCCGAGCATCTGGTGCTGACCCTGGCCTGCGCGCTTTCGGGGCTGGTCTGGCTGCCCGTCGACGCCGCCTCGCCGCCCGAGCGGCGCGACTACCTGCTGCGCAATTCCGCGCCGCGGCTGGTCGTGGCCGCAACCGACCTGCCCGGCTGGCCCACGGCCTTGCCCCAGACGCTCGAAGCGCATGAGCCGGCCCCGATCCCGCAGGGGCTGGCGGCGCTGTCGCGCAGCGAGGCGGCGGCCTATTACCTTTACACCTCGGGCACCACCGGGCGGCCGAAATGCGTGGTGCTGAACAACCGCGCCACCGCGAACGTCATCGGCCATACACTGGACGCCTGGGGGATCGGGGCCGAGGACGCGGTGATCTCGGTCACGCCGCTGCATCACGACATGTCGGTCTTCGACCTGTTCGGCACCTTGGCCGCCGGCGCGCGGCTGGTCATGCCCGCGCCGGCCGAGGAAAAGGACGCCGTCGCCTGGAACCGGCTGGTGCGCGACCATGGCGTCACCGTCTGGTGTTCGGTCCCCGCCATCGTCGAGATGCTGCTGGCCTGCGCGCCGGATGACGGGCTGGCCTCGCTGCGGCTGGTGGCACAGGGCGGCGACTACATCAAGCCGGCGGTGATCGACCGGCTGCGCCGGCTGCGGCCCGGGCTGGCGCTGTGGTCGCTGGGCGGCCCGACCGAGACCACGATCTGGAGCATCTGGCACCGGATCGGCCCCGGGGACGACCGCGTCATCCCCTATGGCCGCGCCCTGCCCGGCAACCGCTACCTGCTGCTGAACCCGCAGGGCGAACCCTGCCCCGAGGGCGTGGCCGGCCGCATCCACACCAGCGGCGTGAACCTGGCGCTTGGCTATCTGCGCGACGGCGCGCTGGACCAGACCGACTTCACCGAGGTCGGGGGCATCCGCGCCTTTCGCAGCGGCGACCTGGGGCGGCTGCGCGGCGACGGCACCATCCTGTTCGACAGCCGGGTGAACGGCTATGTCAAGGTGCGCGGCGTGCGCATCTCGCTGGCCGATGTCGAGGCCGAGCTGGCCGCCCATCCCACCGTCGCGCAGGCGCTGGTCGTGGACCTGCCCGACGCACGGGGCGAAACGGTGCTGGCGGCGCTGGTCGCCGGCCGCGCCCTGCCCGAGCCGGCCGCGCTGCGCGCCTTCCTGCGAAAGCGGCTGCCGCAATCGCACCTGCCCGACCGCATCCTTGCGGTCCCGGCGCTGCCGCTTTCGGCCAATGGCAAGCCTGACCGCCGCCGCGCGCGCCAGATCGCGGGCGACGCGCCCCCTCCCCCCATCTCCGCCGCTCAGCCCGAGACGCCGGATGCCGGGCCCGCAGACGCGCTGACAGGCCTGATCCTCGCCGCCTTCCGCGAGGCGCTCGGCGCGCCCGGGATGGGGCCGGAGGACGATTTCTTCGACCATGGCGGGCATTCGCTGGTCGCGACCCGCATCATCGGCAAGCTGCAGGCCGAGCATGGCATCGCCCTGCGCTTCACCGACATCTTCCGCCATCCGACCGCCCTTGCGCTGGCCGGTGTCGCCACCCGCGGCGCCCCGGCCGCGCCGCCGGCCGAAGCCCCCGACACGCCGGACGAGCCCGCCGTGGCGCCGCTATCGCTGGCCCAGCAATCGCTGTGGAAGGCCTATGCCGCCTTCGGCCATGGCGGCATCTTCAACCTGCCTTTCGCCCTGCGTTTCCCGACGCCGGTGGACGAGACGGTCTTCGGCCTGGCCTTCGGCGACCTGCTTCGCCGCCATCCCGTCCTGCGCAGCCATTTCCGCGAGGAAGACGGCGCGCCGGTGCAAGAGGTCGTCCCGGTCGCGCGGCTGGGCGATTACCGCTGGTTCTGGACCAGCGCCGAGGCCGGCGCGGCCAGCCGCCGGACCGAGGCAGGCCATGTCTTCGACCTTGCCCGCGAATTGCCGCTGCGGCTGCGCTTCTTCCGCGAGGGGGACGCGCAGGTGCTGTCCATGCTGTTCCATCATATCGTGCTGGACGAATGGTCGCTGAACCTGCTGATGGACCAGCTGGACCATGCCTATCGCCAGCGGGCGGCGGGGCTGGCGCCGGAATGGCCCGACCGGCCGCCGGGCTTCCACCGCTTCGCCGCCGCGCAAAGGGCGGCGGGCACGGGCCGCGCGCATCTGGACTACTGGCTGGATCACCTGAGCGGCGCGCCGCGTGCCCGCCCGATCCTGGGCGATGCGCCGGGCGGGCAGGATCCGCAGGGCGGCTGGACCCGCATCGACCTGCCGGCCGCGGTGGCGCGCGGGCTTTACGCCACGGCGCGGCGCAACGCGGCCTCGCTTTTCGCGACGGCCTATGCGGCGATCGGCGCGGCGCTGGGGCGGCTGGGCGGCATCGACGACCTGGTGATCGGCACCTCGGCCTCGGGGCGCAACGATCCGGCCTGGTTCGACACGGTGGGCTATTTCACCACCATGACCGCGCATCGCCTGGCGCTGGGGCCGCAGGACACGCCCGCGGCGCTGATCGCGCAGGTCCGCGACCGCATCGCCCGTTCGCTGCCGCATTCCGAAATCCCGCTGGACCTGGTGGGCGAGGCGCTGACCGGCGATCCCGTCACCCGGCTGGATGAGATGTTCGAGGTCTTCATCCAGATCCACGCCCAGAACCGCATGAACGGCGCCATCGAGCTGATGGACGGCAGCCGGGTGGAATACCGGCAGATCGACCCCGACAAGGCGGAATCGCTGCTGGGCCTGCAATTCGAGATCGTCGAGGACGTGACGGCCGAGACCGCCGGCCTGCGCATCATGCTGAGCCATCGCGCCGACCGCTACGGCCCGGCCGAGATCCGCCGGATCACCGAAGCGGTCGAGGCGATGCTGGCCCGCTTCGCGCAGCCGCGCGACGATCAGCCGCTCGATGCCGGCCCTGATTCCGCCGGCCCTGCTGCCGGCCCCGATCCTCGCGGGGCAAGCCCCAGATGCGCGGCCAGCGTCTCGCCGGCATAGGCCTTGCGGAAGCGGCCGGCCTCGGCCAGCGCCGGGATCAGCTCGGACAGCAGCAGGTCCAGCGATTCCTCGCTGCCGCCCGGCAGGGCGATGAAGCCGTCCATGGCCCCAGCATCCGACCAGGCGGCGATCTCGGCCAAGGCCTCGGCCGGGGTGCCGACGAAGGTCCAGTGCCCGGAATTGGCCACCTCGGGGCGCAGCAGCAGCTCGCGCAGGGGCGGGCTTTCCCGGCGGATCAGCCGTTCCAGCAGCGCCGAATGGGTGCGGCTGCGCAGTGCCCCGTCTCCGGCCCGCAGGTCGGCGGCGGTCAGGGGGCGATCCTCGGGCCAGTCGGCCAGGTCGCGGCCGACCAGCGCGCCCAGCTTGGCACGCAGCGCGGCCGGGTCGCGGCGGGCCTGCGCCGCGCGGAACAGCTCTTGCGCCGCGCTCCGGCTGGGGGCCAGGTAGGCGTGGAAGCCCGGCA
>NZ_JAEHFP010000002.1 GCF_016446475.1 Paracoccus binzhouensis
TCAAGATCATCTCTACGTGGGAGGTGACCTTGGCACGCAATCTGATGTCCGACGACGAATGGGCATTCTTTGAGGGCTTCATCCGAGCCGTCCGGCATCCGAACGGGCGCAAGCCTGCGGACCATCGACTTGTTCTGGATGGCATTTTCTGGGTCGCGCGGACCGGTGCGCCCTGGCGGGACCTGCCAGAGGAGTTTGGCAAGTGGTCATCTGTCTACCGGCAGTTCCGGCGCTGGACGCTCGCCGGGCTGTGGGAGGACATCCTGGATGCCTTGAACCACGCGAAGCTCGCGCCCGACAAGCTCCAGATGATCGACAGCACTGTGATCAGGGCCCACCACCATGCGGCCGGCGCAAAAGGGGGACTCCGAAAGAGGCTCTTGGCCGTTCAAGAGGTGGGTTCTCGACCAAGATCCATCTCCGCGTCAACGGCGCTGGCCTCCCGATAAGGACCGAGATCACGCCCGGGCAGGATTCAGACTACACGGGCTATGATCTGGTGATGGCCGACAACCTTCCGCAGCCCGCCGTGTTGGTCGCCGACAGGGGCTATGACTCTGATAAAATTAGAGAAGACATCGAGAGCCGTAACGCGCTGCCCATGATCCCCATGCGAAAGAACCGCAAGGTGCGCAAGGTCGTCGACATGACCATCTACACCTTGCGCAACATGGTCGAGCGTTGTTTCAACAAGCTCAAGAACAGTCGCCGCCTGGCAACACGCTACGACAAAACCGCAGACAGTTTCCTCGGCTTCATCGACATCGCCTGCATCAGGCTCTGGCTTCGCCATTTGTCAACATGACCTAACTACGACAAAACCGCAGACAGTTTCCTCGGCTTCATCGACATCGCCTGCATCAGGCTCTGGCTTCGCCATTTGTCAACATGACCTAGTAATCTTCGCGAGCAACAGGCGGAAACGAGACCAGAACGCACAGGCCCGGATGATTATCGTTCAGTGTCAACACCGCGCCATGCAATTCGGCAATCGCCCTGACCATACTGAGGCCCAAGCCATTGCCCGGGGTCGTGCGACTCTTTTCGAGGCGAAAGAAGCGGCGGAAAACCTTGTCCCGTTCCTCAGCTGGGATGCCCGGACCATTGTCGGAAACCTGAAGCAGGGCGCTGTCATCCACCCTCGACAGCGTGACCTCGATCCGCGTGTCTGATGGACAGTGACGCAGGGCGTTTTCAACGAGATTTGCGATCATCTGGGTGAGGAGTTGCTGATCGCCCTGAACCATCGCGTCCTGATCTTCGATGTCAAACCTCAGCGTTTGACCGTTTTCTTCGGCGACGGGACCGTAGGCGTCTTCGATCCGGGCGAGGATCGGGGCAAGAGGGGCTGCGGTAAACCGACCTGACCGCTGACCGGCTTCGATCTGCGCGATCCGCAGCAGGGCGTGGAATGTCTCGATCAGATCGTCGGCGATCTCCACGGCTTGTTCCGCATCTTCCCTGATCTCGGAAGTCAGGTCGGGCGTATTCCGAAGCACATCCAGCCGTTGTTTGAGGCGCTGCATGGGCGTGCGAAGGTCATGGGCGATATCGGCTGAAATCTGTTTCTGGCTTTCGACCATCTGCTGAAGCTGTGTGATGGTGCGGTTGATTTCATCTGCCATACGGGCAAGGTCATCGCCATCGCTGCCAGTGGTGGGGACGCGTCGATCCAACTGCCCCAGTGCCACCGATTTCAGCGTCGTGGCGATCTGGGTCAGCCGCCGTTCGGTTTTGCGGCCGACAATGATCCCGGCCAGCAAACCGGTAAGCAGCAAGAGGATAAAACCTGCAACGAATCCGCGGCCTAAAACCTCGCGCAGCTCTTCAAGAAAATAGGTGCTTGTGCCCAATGTCAGCCGGTTCGGGCCGAGTTGCACCGAGTGAAGCAGATAACCCGTCACATCTTCATAGCGGGGCTTGTCGGCTTGGATTGCATTGACCGGGACGTAGTCGCTGCTGCCTTGCCGGTCGATGGCATTGACATTTCCGACCAGAACGTTGCCGTCCGCGTCCTGAAGCAGATAGATCCGATAATCCTCGAAGTTGAACCCGTCAAATCCGCCCAGCTTTGCCTGAACCGCATCCAGACCTTCGCTTTCGTAAAGATTGCCAAAACCGGCTGCATCGTCCGCAAGTTGGTCTAGCACCCACTCGCTGATTTCCCGATCCGCGAAGTGGTAAGTCAGACCAAAGACGAGGGCAGTGATGATGGCGTAAAGTGCGGCGAAACGCAGAGACAACCGCGCCGAGGTCGAGCGCAGGAAGTGAAACATGCCGAGATTCCTAGCCATGCAGGCTATACCCGGCCCCGCGGACGGTATGGATCAACTCGATCTTGAAGGGCCTGTCCACTTTGTTACGTAGCCGGCTGATATGGGTCTCGACGACGTTGGTTTTGGGATCGAAATGGAAATCCCAGACTGATTCCAGCAGCATCGTGCGGGTCAGTACCCGGCCAGCATTGCGCATCAGATATTCCAGTAGCTTGAACTCGCGAGGCTGCAGGTCCAGAGAAATGCCCGCCCGCGTGACCGTACGGCGGATCAGGTTCATTTCCAGATCGGCCACCTGTAAGACGGTTTCCTCGGCTTTCAGCGGCGGCCTGCGAGTCAGCGCTGCCAGCCGCGCTGACAGTTCCTGAAACGAGAATGGCTTGACGAGATAGTCGTCCGATCCCGCCTCAAGCCCCTCGACCCGGTCATTGATCCCGTCCATCGCCGAAAGGATCAGGATCGGCGTCTCGACTCCTGCGCCGCGCACGGATTTGATCAAGGTCAGCCCATCCAGACCTGGCAACATGCGGTCAAAGATCATCACGTCGTAACTGTTGTCCAGCGCCGACAGGAAACCATCGCGGCCATTGTCGCAGTGATCGACCAGATGCCCCTGCGCCCGGAGGCTGGAGGCAATGTAGTCGGCCGTTTCGGGATGGTCCTCGACCACAAGGACGCGCATGGCTGCTGCTTTCCGTATTCTGTCTGCCCGCAGGGATAGCCCACTGTGCGGTTGGGTCAAGACGTCGGGACATTACGGATTGGTATAGTTCCGGCAACGGCCCGGACAGATCGTTCCTGGTAGATAGCTGCTGACACGAACCGTCAGCCGATCGAGCAGGACAAGATGACAACAATAGACGAGGCCCATGTGCGCCAGCACGCGGCGGCGACCCGAACCCGCCCAAATGTGCGACCGACGCTGTGTGATATGCAGTTGGATAGCCCGACCCGCCGGTTTCTGGTGGCAGTTCTAACGGCGTTCGGGCTTCTGCGGCTCTGGGCAATGTTTGCCGTACCTTTCTCCGACACGACCGAGGCCCGCTATGGCGAAATCGCCCGCAAGATGGTTGAAACCGGGAACTGGCTGACACCGCAATTCGACTATGGCGTGCCGTTCTGGGGCAAGCCGCCGCTGCATACCTGGCTATCGGCAGGGGGAATGCAACTGTTCGGCGTGAACGAAGCGGCCGCTCGGTTGCCGATCATGCTGACCGCTCTGGCGGTTCTGTTTCTCGTCTGGCTGTGGGTGCGTGATACCGTCGGGCGCAATACGGCGTTGGTTGCGATGACGGTGCTTGCGACGATGGCGATGTTCTTTGGCGCTTCGAGTTTCGTGATGACCGACATGCCGATGGTTCTTTGCACGACGCTGGTCATGGTCGGATTCTGGCAGGCGGTCGGTGATGGCAACAGGCGTTGGGGTTATGGCGTCTTTCTAGGGCTGGCAATTGGAATGCTGGCCAAGGGGCCGGTGGCGGTTGTGCTGAGCGGCATTCCCCTGATGCTGTGGCTGGCCCTGACATGGAACTGGCACCTGCTGCGCTTGCTGCCATGGGCGCGCGGCATGGCATTGCTGATAGCGCTGGTCGCGCCTTGGTATGTCGCCGCCGAAATCGCCACACCCGGATTCCTGCGCTACTTCCTCATCGGAGAGCATGTTCAGCGTTTCCTAACCCCCGGCTGGCAGGGCGATCTGTACGGGTCTGGCCATCGGGAAGCCAAGGGCATGATCTGGCTGTTCTTGCTGATGGCAGCCCTGCCATGGAGCTTGGTTGCCACCTTGCTACTGACCCGCCTGGACAAGACGGTCACAATGTTCCGGCAGGATCGCTCGGGCTGGCTGGTTTATCTGTTGCTCTGGGCATTGTCGCCTTTGCTGCTGTTCACGCCCGCATCCAATATTCTCGCCGCCTATGTCCTGCCCGGCCTTCCAGCTGCCGCTGTCTTGCTGGTGGTGCTGTTCACGCAGGTGTTCGAGGCCCAACCGAGCCGTGCAACTCGAACAGGATTTGCCATCGCGACATCGGTAATCTTCGCGTTTTTCCTGGCGCTGATCTCGGGCGCGGTTTTCGCGCCGCAGAAGATCCGATTGAAATCCGACAAGCGGCTCGTTGCGGCCGCCAGCACAGCGATGCCCGATGCGCCGCTCTATACCCTCGGCGGGCGCAGCTACTCGGCCGAATTCTATTCGCGGGGCAAAGCGCGCGCCATTGATCCCGCAGATTTCGCGCGACTGGCCGGCAGCGGTGCATCGGCGGCTTTTTCGGTGCCTCCGACCATGGCGTTGGAGGCGGCGACATTGGGTCTTGAAAACTTGGGAGAATATGGGCGGCACGTCCTGTTCGTCACCCGACCGACGAACGAGGTGAAATGATGGGCCGCATGCAGGATATCAGTCGCGAAACGGCAAACATGAGGCCGCGCGCACTCGATTCAGGGCCATTGGCGCCCGATCTATCCTTTGTCATTCCGGCATATAACGAGGCAGAAACAATCGCGGAAACGCTGACACGGGTGTCGCGCAAGGCGCGCAGGCTGGTGCTGCATTCCGAGATCGTTGTCGTCGATGACGGCAGCAGCGACGAAACGCTGGAACTGGTCACATCCGGCCAATGGGACCTGCCGGTTCGCCTGCTGCGTCTGTCGCGCAATTTCGGCAAGGAACAGGCGATCATGGCTGGGCTGCGTCATGCGACGGGCAAAGCCGTGGTAATTCTCGACGCCGACCTGCAAGAGCCTTTGCGCTATGTCGATACGATGCTGGAGCGCTACCGAGAAGGCTATGAGATCGTCTACGCCGTCCGCGCCCATCGTGATGACGAAAGCTGGTTGAAGCGCCGCTGCACCGCCGCTTTTTACCGCTTCCTGAATATCGGCAGCGAGGTGTCAATGCCTGCCGGAGCGCGGGATTTCCGGCTGATGGATCGAAAGGTGGTCGATGCGCTTTGCGCCCTGCCCGAAAGAAATCGCTTCATGAAGGGGCTTTATGCTTGGGTCGGTTTCCGCTCGCTTGCCATCCCGGTCGAGTTGCAGCCACGCGGCGGGGGCAGCTCCAAGTTCCGCTTCCGCGGGTTGCTGAAACTGGGCATGACCGGGCTGACCGCTTTCACCGACTGGCCATTGCGCATGTGGACCGGCATCGGAATGATCCTTGCCATGCTGTCGATCCTCTACGGGCTGTTTCTAGCCAGCCGCACGCTGCTGCTCGGCCATGCTGTGCCCGGCTGGTCCACGCTGGCAGTGGCGATCTTCTTCTTCAGTGGTATCCAGTTGATGTCCATCGGTGTGTTGGGCGAATATCTGGCGCGGGTCTTCAGCGAGGTGAAAGGCCGCCCCGGCTATCTGATCGCCGAGGATGTCACGATTGCCGCGTCACGCGAATGTTAGGCGAGGTCGTGCGGTTCGCCCTGACCGGGGGTGCAGCAACGCTTGTCCATCTGGGCGCCGCGATTGGCCTTGTCCAGTTTGGCATGCTTCCGCTGATGAGCAACGCCGTTGCTTTCGTGATTGCCTTCATGGTCAGTTTCTTGGGTCACCATCTGTTCACCTTCGCCGGACATGGCTCGGCCGCGACCCAGACCTTCGGACGGTTCGCTGTGGTGGCGGCAATCGGATTTCTAGCAAATGAAACCGTCCTGTTCCTATTGCTGGGCATCGGCTTGTTTCGTCTCGAAGCTGCCGTTCTGATCTCGACCGTCTTTGCAGCTATCTGTACGTTCATCCTGTCGCGCACTTGGGCGTTTGCAGGGAGCGGTTGTGCTCGGGGCTGCGATAGGCCGAGCGGACGATCAGCGGCTTGCCGAGGCGATCACGCAGCGCCTGCAGTCTGTCGAGCGGCGGCGCGTTGACGAGCAGCTTGCCAGTGCCGCGGCAGGCGATTTCGGCTGGGCTGAAGTTCGGCCAGCGCCAGGCACCGTCGGGCACGTCACGCCAATGACGGTAGAAGGTCGTGGTCATACGCGTCCTCCAAACGGAAAAACCCGCCTTCGAGGGCGTGTGTTCTGAACAATTGATCGACGGCAACGCGCATTACGGCCCGCTGCCAAAGATCCTGAGCTTGAGAACGATGCCGGCGAGCAGCGTCAGCATCACGCCGGTTGTGATCATGCGGACTGCCGTCTGCATCGCGGTGCGGCGCACCAGTCGGATGCAGTCCACCAGGGAGCGGAGGTCGCGGATGTCGAGCGCGGCTTCATCGCCATCGAGGCCAAGGTCAGCGAGGGCCCGTTTCGCGCCTTGCTCGGCGGCCCGGACCAACAATGCTTCCAGTTCGGCATCCGACCGATCAGAACTGTGCGGTGTCATCGGCGCCTCCCGCATCCTACGCCTCTCACGCCTCGGCCAGCATCTCGAGATAGGCGCCGCCCTCACTGGGCCGAGGGTCTTCCTTCAGGTCGAAGATCACCGCATCGATGACGGCGCGCCATTCGGAGGTGATGGCGCGGGTCTCGGCGCTGGCACGGACCGTCAGGATAGCCGGCGACTTCGAGACCAGCCGTGCCTGCATGACGGCCTCGGAGCCGCGCAGATAATGAACATGGCACCAGAGGGTGAAGCGATCCTCCCACCCTTGGATCAGCATCCCGTCCGGATCGGGGATCATCACAGCCTGCTGGAAGGTGACCCGGCGCCGCAGGCGTCCGGCAACCATTCTCACAGCCGGATCCTGCGATAGGGGGCGAGCAGCGCATCGACCGCCATGGGCAGCGCCGATGGACTTGCCCCAAGGCTGACCGCCTCGCGATGCTCATACCAATGCGCGATCAGCAGCAGCATGGCCTGACGGATTGCCGCAGGCACATCGGCGGGGGCGCCATAGCCGGCGGTGAAGGTGATGGCCGCGGGGCGGCCGAAGCCGGCCAAGGGTCGCAGCAACAGCCGCTGGTCCTGCAGCGCGATATGATAGTCGAGATCAACGCCCGCGGCATCGGTGAACACCGCGCTGTCGATCTCGCTGTCCGGAAACGGCAGCAGGATCGGGCCGGTGAGGGCATCGAGGTCCATCTGCCAGGATTGCGTGACTAGGCAACGACCGAGAATGCCGGCAGGGCCGTCCAGCCAGGCGGTGGCCGCATCGATGCTGTGCTGGATCAACAGATCCTCGTCATCATGATCGACGCGGAGCTGGGCCTTGGCTTCGGCCAGCGTGATCGGCACCGCCGCAGGCGCCGTAATGCGGGTGAGCGTGAACATGGTGAAATCCCTGATGCAGAGCGCGGGCGGCCTTCACCGCCCGCGACATTGCCATCACGCCTGATCGGCCTGCGGGTTGATCTGGCCGTGGCCCTTGATCACCAGCGCGGCGACGGGCGTGCCGGTGGTATGGGTGCCGGAAAACGCCGCCAGCAGCTTGAGGTAGCGCCTGGTCCCGACATAGCCAAAGCGGTAGACTGCGGCGGTGGCATGGGCCGCGACCAGCGCCTTGACGATGCCACCTTCACCGACAGCCGCGACCCCCAGCAGATCATCCACGGTGACCGCCTCGTAGCTGCTGTCGTCATCGGAATGGATCAGGGTGAACTCGATCTTGTCGGTGTCGCTGAAGGTGATGCCGCCCGCGCCAATGGCGAGGATGATCTCGGCACCGTCATGACCGCGCAGATCAATGGCCACGGGGGTGCTGTCGTCGGTGAGCGTGGCCACGTCGATGGCCGCGGCCACCGAGAGACTGGAATGCAGATCCTTCATCGGATCCTCCTGTGCAGGAATGTGGGTGGGAAGACGCGGGCAGAACCCTGCCGCGCGCGCGCCTTGGTTCAGCCGGGCGATCAGCTGGCCGCGATCTTCAGCAGCTTGATGGCATCAAAATTCTGCACCCCGCCACCGACGCGCTTGGTGGTGTAGAAATGCACATAGGGCTTGTTGGTGAAGGGATCGCGCAGCACCCGGATGCCGAAGCGGTCGACGATCAGATAGCCGCGCCGGAAATCCCCGAAGGCGATCGGGAAAGCTCCGACGGCAATATCGGGCATGTTGTCGTCATCGCTGATCGGATAGCCGAGCAGCGTCGCCGGCTGGCCAGCCTGGACCGGGGGCTGCCAGAGATAGAGTTCCTCGGTCTTCGACTTCAGCTTGCGGATCGCCGCCTGCAGCGAGCGGTTCATCAGGAAGCGCGCATTCTGCCGGTAGCCCTGCTTCAGCCCGTAGACGAGGTCGATCAGCGCATCGACGCCGTTGTGGCTGGCATCGGTCAATGCGGCCGCGACGCCCGAGGCGGTGTAGCCGATCTTGCCCCAGGCGTAAGAGGCATTGGCGACCGTGTCATAGGCCAGGATGCCGCGGGGCCTGTTCACCCCGTCGCCGGTGATGAAGGCGGCAGCCTCGGCCTCGGCGAAGGCAGTCGAGACTTCTTCGGCCAGCCAGGCAGCGATATCGACCCTTGCATCGTCGAGCAGGGTCTGGGTCGCAGCCGGGTTGGCGTAGATCTCCATCGCCGGGAAAGCCAGTTCAGCGAGCCTCGGGGTGGCGGTCTCGGGGCGAGCCTGACGCTCGCCGACCCAGCCGGCCGCGGCGCCGCCCTGATTGACCAGCTTCTTGTAGCTGCCGGCCGAGATCGAGATGACACTGGCAATCGCGCGCATGGCCGAGACCGAGCCCAGCACCCGGTCGATAATCTGTTCCATCTGGTCGGGGACGACATAGCCACCGTCGGGATCGCTGTCGGTGCGGAGCGCGGCCTTCACCTCCAACTCCCGCAACCCGGCCTCGACGCCGCGGCGGAAGAACTGGTTGAAGGCGCGGGCGTGCTCGCGGGTCTCGGGGCTGTCCGCCCGATCTACGCTGCCACCACCGCAGCCGAGCCTGGCTGCCGCCAGCATGGCATTTGTCTCGTCGAGCGCGCCCTGAAGCCGGGTGATCTCGGCATTGATGCGTTCGACCTTCTCGGCCTGCACCACATCGGCGAAGCGGGCGTTGATGCCGTTGATCTCGGCCTGATGCTCGTCCTTGAAGGCGGCGAAGGCACGGTTCAGGTCGGCGAGGATGGCGTTCGCGTCGCCGGTCTCGGCGCGCACGCGAACGGCCCCGTGGATGCGGGGGGATTTCTGGATGCCCATGGGGGTCTCCTTATGAGCGGATGGTATCGATGAGCTGCCGGATGGCGCTCAGGGGGATGCCAGCGTTCTGCGTGGCGGGTTCGGCAGCGTTCCGCGTGCCGGTGAGGTCTCTCAGCATCGCGCGCCGCGCGGATCGCGGGATACCTTGCTGGGCCAGTGCCGCGTCTATGCGGCGCCGGGCCTGAATGTCGGGGCGCGACTGCGCGCCGCTCTGCGGTGACTGCGCGGGCAGGCCAGCGGCCGAACCCTCGACCATGCCGTCGGCCATCCCGGCCGCAATCGCCTCCTCGGCGCTGAGAAAGGTCTCGGCATCCAGCAACGCGACAATCTCGACCTGTGGCCTGCCACTGCGGGCGGCATAGATCCCGGCCAGCGCGGCATCGAATGTCTCGAAGAGCGCAGCGGCCTCAGCCATATCGTGGCGATTGCCGATCACCACGCCCCAGGCATTGTGCAGCATCAGGAAGCTGCCGGGGCTCATGCGGATCTCGTCGCCGGCCATGGCGATGATGGAGGCCGCCGAGGCCGCGAGGCCCAACACCTCAACGGTGACCGCGGCCGGATGGGCGCGCAGCAGGTTGTAGATGGCAATGCCCTCGAACATGTCGCCGCCCGGCGAGTTGATCTGCACCGTCACCGCCTGCGGGCCGATCCTGCTGAGCGCCGCTGCGATCCGGCGCAGGCTCACCCCGCCGCCCATATCATCCTCGCCGATCACGTCGAAGATGGTGATGGTGCTGTCGCTCTCGGTGACGGAAGTGACCTGCACGGCGACCGGCGTTTCGGCCCAGCGGACCAGCGCGTCCGATGGCGCATCGGCCTGGAACGCCGCGGGGCGCGGCAAGACCGGTCCGGCCGGAAGATCACGCAGGCTCATCAGATGGTCCTTTCGGATGTGTGCGGCTCATAGCTGAGCAAGAAAGACCGGCAGTTTCCTGCCGCTCTCCGCGCCTCAGGCGCTTGTGATGGATAATCAGCGGCGGTTGTCGTTTATCTGTTCAACCAAGAGTATGACGGAGCAGACCCATGCGTATTTTCCAGAAACTGGCCGTATTGGCCGTCACCGCCGCCACCGTGGTCGCTGTGCCGGCCTCGGCAGACCCGGGACGGGGCAAAGCCCATGATCGTGACCACTTCCGGACCAGCCAGGCAAGACACTGCCCGCCGGGGCTGGCGAAGAAGAACCCGCCCTGTGTTCCCCCCGGCCAGGCCAGAAAATATGACGATCGCAGGGATTTTGATCGTCACCGGCACCATGAGCGTCGGCGGCACCATGACCGCTACGGGGTCCGGATCGGCGATATCCTGCGGATCGACGATTACCGGGTCATTCGCGATCCTCGCAGGATGAATCTCGAGACCCGTGACGACTGGCGCTATTACCGCGATGGCCATCGCGCCTATCGGGTTGATCGCGAGACCCGGAAGATTCTCTCGGTCATCGAGTTGATCGACGCCTTTACCAACTGAGGCAGCGCCGGCTGCATTCCGGCCCCGAGATCAGGGATCGGCTTGGGCGTCGGGATCGATAGATTCGTTCTCCGCCTTACCGGCTTCTGCCGTCATGTTGGGCGGCGGATAATAGATGTCGCCGCCGTCACGTGGATTCTGGTCCTCGAGCGCGCGGATCTCGTTGGGGCTCCACACACCCCATTGCAGACCCTTCACATAGGCCTCCCAGCGCGCCCTGATATCGCCCTTGACGAGGGCTGCGCGGTTGAACCGGGCATAGAGCAGATCATCCGCGCCGATCAGGTCGCGGTCGATCGCCTCCTCCCACATGGTCAGGTGATCCTCGAGCGTCCAGGCCACGAAGCCGATCGACTGCTGCTCGATGCCGGTGCCCCAGCTGGTGGACTTCTCGGTATCGCCGATCATATGCGGCGGCACCCCGAAGAACATGGCGATGTCGGTGCGGCTGAACTTTCTGCTCTCGATCCATTGCGCATCTTCGGCGGTCATCGCGATGCGGGCGTAATCCATACCTTCCTCAAGGATGAGGTGCTTGCCTTCCTGGTCACCGCCGGCGCGGAATGCCTCGAGCCCGGCCTTGAGATTGGCCACCGCCTCGGGTCCGAGCTTCTGCGGGTGCCTGAGCACGCCCGAGACCCGGGCGCCATTGCGGAAGGTGGTGGCGCCATGATCCTCCATCGCCAGGGCCAGCCCGATGGTCTCGCGGGCATAGGCGATGGGTGAGACACCTCGCACCCCATCCAGCGTCAGCCCGACCAGATGCAGCACCTCGTCCTGCGCCAGCCGCAGACGCCTTCCATCGGGGCGGGTATAGAGAAAGCTCAGCGCCAGGTCCTTGTCCTGCACCACCTCGACCCGATCCGGATGCAGCGGGATCAGCGCCTGCACGGTGCCGCGCGAGCGCACGATCATGGCATAGGCATTGCCGCGCAAGAGCAGATGCGCCTGCAGCATGCGCCGGAACTGCGATGGCGTTTGCCAGCGATTGGGCCTTCGCCGCAGCAGCTGCCAGATCGGGGCATCCGAGGCATCCTCGCGGGTCCGGGCATCGACCCGGCGCTTGATATGCAAGGGCAGCGTTGCCACCGCGCCGGAAATAATGCGCACGCAGGCATAGACTGCCGCCACCCGCATGGCACTGTCCGGCGTCACCGCCATGCCGGAGCCGCTGGCTGCGCCGGCCCGGAGCGCCGCATCCAGTTCGGCGGCAGAGGTGATGACCAGCCCGCCGCCGGCTTCATGGACGGACGCGCGCGGTGATGGGGCGTGCGGAGGCGAGGCCGCAGGCGGGGCGCCTGCAAACCAGCGGGACCAGAAGGACATGGGCATTCTTTCCGTAAGACGGGTAGCCTACAGCACCAGGATGCTGCGGCTGTCATAGACCGAGCGGCCGGCATTGACGTCGCGCAGGAGCGCCCGGCCGAGGGCGTTGCAGATCGCGACAATGCCGTCGATGCGCTCCGAGGAGCGTTCCTTGTCCGGCTTGATATTGCCGGCCGGATCATGGCGCACGGCGACATTCGAGGCATTCCAGCGCAGCACCGGATGGCCGCCATGCCACAAGAGCCGCGACACCGAGAGCCGCTCAAGTTCCGCGGTCGGCGCCGCCATGCTCAGAAACCCCTGACCGAACTGCACCAGGTTGATCCCCTCATCCTGCAGATGCTGGACGATCTCTCCGGCGAAGGTGCGGTCGTAAGAGAGCTCGCGCAGATCGTAGCGCCCCGCGAGTGCGATGATCTCCGCCTCGATGAAGCCAAAATCGGTGGCATTGCCGGGGGTGGCCACAAGGAAGCCCTGGTTGCGCCAGGTATCGTAGGGCACCCGGTCGCGCTTGCCGCGGCGCAGGATGTCCTCCTCCGGCACCCAGAAACGGGGCAGCACGATCCATTTCTCGGCGAGAACGCCGAGCGCAGGATCCAGCGTCGGCGGAAACAGCAGCACGAATGCCGAGAGATCGTTGACCCGGGCCAGATCCAGCCCGCCATAGCACTCCCGGCCCAACAGCTTTTGTTCCAGATCATCCAGCCCGACGCGGATATCTCGCCAATCAGCCCCGTCACCCGGCCCGCCCTCGGCCCAGACGCCCATGTCGAGCCAGCGGGTGACCTGTTCGGTCCATTCATTCAGCCGCAGCCGCCGGATGGCGTTCTGCTGCGCCGGCATCTCGCGAGCCTCGTCGATCTGGCGCTTCAGGTCGTCCGGCTTCACCGTCACGCCAAGACTCGGATTGGCCTTCACCCAGACCGCAGGATCAGTCCAGTCATCGCCCGCGTCGATGGTGGCGATATAGGCAAACCAGCTATCGGCCGTCTCATGCGGCACAGACCCTTCCAGCGCCTTGACCGAGAACTCGTGATGCTGGCGACAGACCGAATGGCGGTCATGGCCGGCGGTGGTGATCTCGACGATCAGCGGCTGGCGCCGGGCACCGGTGGCGGTGTTGAGCTTCTGGATGATCTCCGGTCCGGGATGTTCATGCACCTCGTCCACGGCGGCCAGATGCACGTTGAGCCCGTCCATCTTGCTGGCATCGGCCGAGAGCGGCCGGAACCACGACGCGGTGGGCAGCACCGCGAGGTTGTTCACGGTGCGCGTCACCCGCGCTGACAATGCCGGACTCGCCGCCACCATGCGCTCGGCCTCGCCGAACACGATGCGCGCCTGATCGCGGGTGGTGGCCGCGGCATAGACATGCGCGCCGGCCTCACCATCGGCGATCAGCGCGTAGAGCGCGATGCCTGCGAGCAGCGCGGATTTGCCATTCTTGCGCGCCACCTCGACATAGGCAGTGCGGAACCTCCTGAGCCCATCAGCGCGTTTCCAGCCAAAGACGGATCCGACCACGAATTGCTGCCATGGCTGCAGCACAAAGGGCTGGCCGGCCCATTCCCCGGTCGAGTGCCGCAGATGGGTGAAAAACTCGATCGCGTGCAGCGCGGCGGCGCGGTCCCAGGAGAGACTGCGGGTCTTGCCGGTCTTCAGGTCCTCCAGATGCCGTGCGCAGGCGAGCTTGACCAGCCGGCCGGCGGTGATCTTGTCGCCGATGACCGCCTTTGCATAGGCGGTGACCGGGCACGCCGGTGCCTTCCGAGCGGTACCAGATTTACGCGCTGCTGCCACGGTTCAGATAATCCTCGAACGGGTCGCGGGTGTCAGTCGGTTCAGCCATGCGCACCCGGGTGCGGCTGGATGGCGTCATCCCGAACTCACTCTCGATCTGGCCCATCTGCGCGAGGCATTTATTGGCCACCGCCAGGAACGGGTTCTGGATGATATTCCCGCCCACGGTCTTCACCACCGGGCCGCGGCGCTTGACCTCGGCCTCCGCCTCGAGCCAGCGGCGCCAGATCACCACGTAACGGGCCAGCGCGCCGACATCGAGTTCGGTCATCACCCCATGCCGCGCCAGCAGCGCGGCCATCTCGGTGAACTTCGCGGCAGCCGCTTCGTCGAGATGCTCGGGCGGGTCCGGGGTCGCGACCACCGGCTGCGGCTCATCCGGGTTCAGCCGGTGCGACCGGGCCGTGCCCTTGACCAGTTTGAGCTGCGTCGGCAGTGGCTTGCGACCCGCCATGATCCTTGTCCTTTCCGGCTGTTCTCCTCCCGCAATGCTGATGAATCGGGCTTATCCCCGAGAGTCGGACTCGTGCTCACCGCCACCGACCCGCATAGCCTCGAACACCCGCCGCAAGGCGAAGGAACGCACTATCGATACGATGGTAAAAATCCCGCCCATCGCCATGGTCTGCGTCAGCGTGACGTGCAGCCCGAAGAACGGGAAGATCAGGATCTGCGTGGCGACGGCAACGCCATATCCGACGATGACATTGGCGATGGACTCGACCAGCGACATGAGGCGTGATTGTTTCATGCTGCCTTGCTCCGGCGGCGCTTGCGGGGGGCGGCGTCACCCTCAGCGTCGTCATCCGCTTTCTCGGCCCCGGCATCATCGCCCAGCCGCTCGGTCCTCACCTGCGCGAAGGTCCGGCCGTCGCCATCGAGGATCGCGTCCTTGCCGGTCACGGCCTGCCAGCGTTCCACGGCGACATCGACATAGGCGGGGCTGATCTCCATCGCGAAGACGCGGCGGCCGTTGACCTCGCCCGCCATGATCTGCGAGCCCGAGCCCGAGAAGGGCTCGTAGCAGAGGCCGCCGCGCGCGACATGCTGGCGCATCGGGATGCCGAAGGCATCGAGCGGCTTCGGGGTCGGGTGATCGGGGCGCTCGTCCCTGGCGAAGGACGGCATCTCCCAGGTCGAGGGCAGCGTCTGATCGGCGACCTTGGGCGGCCGGTTCGGGCGACGCCAGCCCATGAAGCAAGGTTCGTGCTTCCAGAGATAATGCGACCGGGTGAGAACACCGCGGTCCTTCACCCAGATGATCTGCTGATGCACAAACGCCCCGGCCTTTTCCCAGCAGGCTTCCAGCATCGCCTGCCGGCGCGAGGCATGCCAGCAATACCAGGCCGCATCCTCGGTGATCGCCTCGGCCACCGCCGCCGCGATGAAACCGTCATAGAGTTCTGCCCCTTGGCTCGAGTCATCCCAGGTCGTGCCGTAGGACGCCGACCAGTCCTTGTTGCGGGTCGGATGATTGGAACCGTCGTAATCGACCAGATAGGGCGGGTCGGTCGCGAACAGCACGGCGCGCTCGCCATTCATCAGCCGGCGCACATCGTCGTGGGATGTGCTGTCACCGCAGAGCAGCCGGTGATCGCCGAGCAACCACAGATCGCCGGTGCGCGAGGCCGGATGACGCGGAGGCTCGGGGATAATGACGGGTGGCGTCGACGTCTCGTCCTCCGCTTCCGCGCCGGCCAGCAGTCGGTCCAGTTCGCCGTCCTCAAAGCCCATGATCCCGAGATCGAAACCAGCCTCCTTCAGGTCGGACAGTTCCAGCGCCAGCAGCGCCTCGTCCCAGCCCGCATTCAGCGCGATGCGGTTGTCGGCCAGCACCAGCGCCCGGCGCTGGCTCTCGGTCAGGCCGGTCAGCCTGATGGAGGGCACGGCGTCCATGCCAAGCTGGCGCGCGGCCAGTACGCGACCATGGCCGGCGATGATGGTGCCGTCCTCGGCGATTAGCACCGGGTTCACGAAGCCGAACTCGCGGATCGAGCCGGCGATCTCGGCCAGCTGCGCCTCGGAATGGGTACGGGCGTTGCGCGCATAGGGCACAAGGCTGTCGAGGCTGAGATATTCGACGGCAAGCTGACGATCGGACACGGCTGTATTTCCTTGTTGCATGGGCCGCTACCCCCCCCCTCGCCATTTTGGCCACGGATGCAGAAAGCTTGGCGCCTGGTCCGGGGCTGGAAGGCCCCAGAGATTTACCCTCCCCCCGGGGGGGCGGTGGTTTATGGTTGGCGGCGGGCGTTGCCGAAGCCGCCATCCTCGGCAGCGGTCTTGCGGCTGTGACAGGACGCGCAGAGCGCCTGCCATCCGTCCTGATCCCAGAACCGCTCGGGATCGCCCCGATGCGGGACGACATGGTCCACGGTGTTGGCCGGGGTCAGTCGGTCTCGGCGCTGGCACTCGGCGCAGAGCGGGTGGCGGGCGAGGAACATCCGCCGCGCGTGCTGCCAGCGAGCGGATTTGTAAAGCGCCCGGATGGCGGGGTCGCGTTTGCGGTCGGCGTCGCGATCGGCCTCACGCTTGTCACGCGTCCCCACCGGGCGATGGATGGGCGGGCGCACAGGCATGGGATGCCCTCGCAAGTCGGATGAAACGGGGAGGAAACGACCGGTGGCGCTCCGAGGCGCTCTTCTCCCGATCATATCCTGTTTATAGCACCGGCATGTTGCAGATGTCGAAGGAAAAAGTGTTGCAACACATTGGAGTCACTGCGCATTCAGGCGCGCGGCGATCTTGGTCAGCGCCAGCTGCCAGCGCCGCCACGCGGTCGTGCGGTCGCACCCCAGCTCGCCGCTGATCTGCTTCCACGGCACCCGGGCCGCCCGTGACCAGACCAGCTTGCGCTCGGACACCTCGATCCAGAGGACCCAGCCGAAGGTCTGCTCGAGCCTCGTGATCGCCGCGGCCGAGGGCCAGACCCGCATCGGCTCGGGTTCCATCGCCGCGATCTCGCGCTTCGTCCGCAGCACTTGCGGCCAGGCGCCGAAATACCCCCGTGCCTTCACCGGCGGCAGCTTGCGCAGCGTACGGAACGCTTCCTCGAAGTGATCCGCCACGTCATCGGCGGTCCAGGAACCGCGCCGGGTCATGCCAGGCCTCCGTTCGTCTCGATCGCCCAGAGCAGGATGGCGATGGCATCGGCCTCGTTGTCGCCCTCGGGGCTGAAGCCCTTCGCGCGGGCAGCATCGATCATGGCCTGCTTGGGCGCGTTGCCCTTGCCAGCGGCGTGGCGTTTGATCGTGCCGACCGGAACGCCCTCGTATGGCACGCCGCGCAGCTCGGCCCATGCGGTCAGTGTGGCCATCAGCCCGCCATAGACATGGGCCGCGTCGGTGCCGGCGTGACGGCGGACCTCCTCGAACCAAATTGTCGCGATGGGACCAGAGAGCCGGTCCAGTTCGGTCAGCCAGTTGGTGAAGCGCAGATAGCGCATGCCACCGCCGTCGAAACGGCCGGGCCGGAAGCTGACCGTGCCGCTGGTGATCAGACCGTCGTGGCCGCGCAGCGCCCAGCCGGTGGTGGTGCCGAGGTCGAGCGCGAGGATGCAGCGGTCCGCTCCATCAACGCCATGAAGACCGGGGGGAGCGGTGACGGGTGTGACGGATGTGACGGATGGTTCCCTATCCGCTCCACAGGCGCGCGCATGCGCGCGCGTAACGGTCATATAAGTATGATCCGTCACATCCGTCACACCATCTGGATTCATTGGCATTTTCCTATTCTCCCGAGAAAAGGTCAGAGTTGCTGTCATTGGGGGCGATGCCGCGAAACCCCTTGGCCGCACGGGTGTTGTGGCGCTCGAACCCACGCACGATCAGCGCCTCCGAGAACCGCTTGACCGAACCGGCGAATTCGCCGTTCGTCTCGGCCCAGGCCTTCCAGTCCGCGAACATCGTGGTGGTGGCCGCGCTCAGGTGCGATCCGAGCGAGCAGCGTTCATCGATCCAGCGACCGATGGCGTCCTCTGCCTCGAAGTAATCCTCGGTCGCGGCCATCACGGCGGGCGGTGGGCGCAGCCCCGTCCGCTGCCATTCGATGCAGCCTTCGAGCGCCCATGCGAGGATCCCGTCGCGTTCGGCGAGCAGCCTGTCCGCCAGGTGCTTGTCGCGCCGCGCGGGCGGGATGGTGACGGTGAACGGCACCATGTGCAGGCGCCGCTTCATCGCCTCGTCGACGTTGCGGATGGAGGGCTTGTGGTTGCCGACGATCAGCAGCTTGAACTGCGGGATGAACTCGAAGAAATCCTGCCGCATGAAGCGGGCGGTGATCTTGTCGCCCCCGGTCAGCGCCTTCAGCTTGCTTTCGGCCCAGCGGCTGCCCTGTTCGGTCTCGATGGAGGTCACGATCCGCGCACCACGCAAACCCGCCATGTCGGTCGGGTGGCGATCGCCCTGCGTGGCCATGAACATGTCCATCGGCGCGACGGTGGCGTAGTCGCCGAGGATGGCGGTCAGGGTGTTGGCGAAGACGGATTTGCCGTTGGCACCGGTGCCGTAGAGAAAGAACAGCGCATGCTCGGTCGTGACGCCGGTCAGGCAATAGCCCGCCATCCGCTGCAGGTAGGATTGCAGCTCGCCGTCCCCGCCGGTGACGGTCTCCAGAAAGCCCAGCCAGACGGGACAAGTGTCGGCGACGGACGCACCGGCGATCCTGGTCATGAAGAGGCCGGGATCATGTGGCCGGGATGCGCCGCTCTGGAGGTCGACCACACCGCCCGGCGTGTTCAACAGCCAGGGATCACGGTCCCACGGTTCGGTCGTGGTCGCGTGGCGGCGGTCGGAGCGGGCGAGCCGCTCCACGGCCGAAACCGTCGCCGCAGTGGAGAGCTTGGCCTTGAGCTTTGCGGATCCGGCGCGCGCGGCCGCCTCGCGGCAGATCATCCGCGCCAGATCGAAGGCCTGCAGCGTCTCCTCGCGCCGCCAGAGCTTGCCTGACCAGGTCAGCCACTGTCCCCAGCCCGCGACGTAGCGCCAGGTCTCGGCATGCCGGACGGCGAAGGTGGCGGCGAGCGCGTCCTCGGTGAAACGCACCGGCACGGGGCCGTCGTCGTCGCCACCGGCCGGGCCGCCGCCATCGCACCCGCCATCCTCGTCGTCGAGATCGCCGTTGCGGGCGGTGTCGCGTTTCCAGAGCCGTTCTGCTTCCTCGCGCAACCGGGCCTCCGGCCAGGGAGGCGAGACGCGGGCCGCGTTGTAGGAGACGATTTCTTCCCAGGCCTGTTCGCGCGGCACATGGCCTTCGCGGGCGCGGCGGATCCAGTAGCCCATCACCCGCGACAGCGCGTCGAAGCGCGTGGTGCCGTCCACGCCGCCTTCGCGGACCTGACGGCCGAAAAGCTCGGTGACGCTGCCGCGCTCGGGGGCGGCCATGTTGAAGTCGAGCCCGGCCTCGCCTTCGAGCGGCGGCATGGCAATGATCGCCTCCAGCAGTTCACCCAGATCGTAGTCGCGGGGATCGTGGTGCAGGATCTCCACCAGCCGACGTCGGCCCTGTTTGGCATGGATCGATCCGGCCACACGGATCGGCTGGTGGGCGGACCGGAAGGACGGATCGCCGCCGACTTTGGCGGCGATCATGTGCCGCGCCCGACAGACCGTGCCGATGTCCTCGCCTTCGGCGGGTTCGGACAGGCGCCAGTAGAGGTGCAGCTTGCGCTGGCCCTCGGCGGTGACTCCGCCGGACGCCACTTCAAGCGTCGGGCATCCGAGATGCTGCACGAGGTGGTCGCGTTTCGCGCCGATGTCGCCATGGTCGAGATCGACCAGCACGACCTGCGTCTGCACGATGCTTTCCGCCTTGGCGTCGCCGGGGGCGGACACCGTGCCGGGCGCCACGAACAGTGCCATGCCGACGCTGCTGGCCCATGTGGCCTGCAGCGCCAGTTTCGCGGCAAGCGTGGCGTCCGCTTCGATGAAGGGAACATGTGGCGGACCATCGCCCGCGCCTTTCTCGGCCAGAGCACGGACCGGCACCCAGCCGTCGCAGTAGCCGAACACGACGTCGGCATAGATCGCGATCATTCCGGCGTCGGGCGCGACGTCGTCGGGCGCGATGGTGTCGGACGGGACCGTCATGCCCAGCACCGTTCCCGCCACGCACAGAAGCGGCATTCGAAGTGGTCGGGATCGGCCGTGTGGCGGGGAAGAAGTTCGCCCGCATCACAGGCGCGCAGGATCGTCACCGCCTTGTCGCTGGCGGACTGGGCGAGTGCGGCATCGAACGGCACGAGTTCGTGCCAGATCTCGCACGTGTCCTTGTTGATCGCCGTGAAAAGCGCGGGCGCCTCGGTCAGGCCGAGATAGGCCTGGTAGAGCGCGATCTGCGCGGCATAGACCGGCTTGGCCTTTCCGACGCCGTGCTTCGCGATTTCCCGCCAGTTCTTGGCGTTCGCCGATTTGCACTCCCAGAGCGCCGGGACCGCCATGCCGTTCGGCGCGGCGACCACCACGCCGTCGGCATGCCCTTGGACCCGACCACCGACGACCGAGAAGCCGAACTGATCGCCATGGCGATTGCGCGTGCGAAGGTCGAAGCCCGCCTGGCGCAGCCATTCGATGGCCAGATCTTCGAGGACGTGCCCGAGCGCGAATATGCGCAGAGACTGGCCCGAGAATCCGGCGCCCGGGTCCTTCGGCGTCTTCAGGTATTCGTATTGCAGCCTGCGCTGGCAGATATCGCCGAGCCGGCTGCCGCCGAGGTAGTCGCGCGCGGAGCGTTCAGCCTGTTCCGCGACGAGGGCATTGTCGATGCAGGTGTTGACGGTATCCGCAAAACTGGGCGGCTTTTCCCGATGGTTGAAGTCGAAACCGGAGTCCATCAGAACGGCACCTCCGGATCGGGCCGGGGTGCGCTGGCCATCATCGCTTCCTGGAAGCCATCGACGGCGGCCGTTGCGAGTGCGAGCGCCTGTGTCTCGGTGAGATCGGCGAACCGCGTGGTCCAGCCGATCTCGGCCATCAGTTCGGCCATGTTCTTCAAGGCGGCGCGCAGCGCGGCCTGTTCACGTTCATCGGGATCGATCATGCGCAGCCCTCATGTGCCGGGGCCGCATGCGGGCATGGATGGATGTCAGCGCGGCGCGCGAAGGGGATTGTGGTCATGGGAGAGCTCCAGATGCTCTCCTCACCTACCGGCTGGCTGTCCTGACTGTCGGATGTGCGGTTCGGAACACTTCGGGAACATGGACTTGTGCGTTCACAACTCTGCCGATAGCCTGAAATTTCCCCGATTCACCCTGGAGCCGCGTCGCGCATGGCGTCATTCAACCCGAGAAGCTTCACCAACCCTGATCGCCTCAAGAGCATTTCGCCGAAGCACCTACTGAAGTTCTTCGCGACGTGGGCGGAATATTTTTCGGCGCGGGGTTTTGAACTTCCGGTCGAAGCGGATGAGGATTTTCCCTACGACGATCTTGCTGCAGTGTTGATGAAGCCCGACGAAAACGTGCCGCCCGAAATGGTCGACGCCCTTTTCTACGTGCACGAGACCGCGACCAAGGAAACCGCCGAGGAGTTGATCGAGGCGGCAGGACGGGCTGGTCTCACGATCGAGGCCGGTGAGGAACCATCCGATGCGGACATCGCCCTGCAGATCTGGCTCCAGAAACCTGATCTGCTGCGACGTCAGCATGCCGAGACCGTGGCATTCACACGTTCGCGTTTCATCTATTTCGCGGGGCACAGCGGCAAGCCGCGACCGGCTCCGGACCCGACTGGCGAACAGACCGCCATCATGCAGGAGCAGATGGACGAGTGGTTCGACCGCAAACGCCGCGGCAAGGGCTCGCGGGTTTTTGCTTTTCCACGCGGGACGAAGACGTGGTTCATGGTCCGGCATGGCGAGCCGATGCGGCGCGAGGGGCGACATCAGGATGATGGCGGATCGGGGATCGCCTACTACCGACCGCAGAAGCACGACGTCGTCATCTATGACGGCGAGTCTGACGAACTTGCCGTCAATGCAGGGACGAAAGGCGAGACCGAGCTCTACCTGCGGACGTTCGGCGGGGTCATCTTCGGGGACGAGGAGTACTTCGATCGCTCGAACCGCTTCACCCTTGATCCGCTGCTGGAGAAGGGCGAGAAATCGCTCGACAACGACACTGTCTCCGAGATCGTCAAGGTGCGCCTGATCGAAATCGAACGCTTCTGGGGCGGAAAGGCCAAGGAGAAGGAGGTGCGCAAGGCGAACGACCTCTTCATGGCCTGGGACGACAATTGGGAGCGGCGCCTTGCGGGCGGTTCCATCGACCGGGCCGTTTTCAAGGTCAAGTTCGATGGGGATGGCAAGGAGCGGACGGTTGCCATTCTCCCGCCGAGCCTCGCGCGCTATGACCGTGATGCCGACAGCGATCTGATCGACCGCTGGCTCAAGGATCAGGGATTTTGCCGCCCCAACGTCGGAGATGAGGACGATGACGTCGGCGTTCTGGAGGACGATTGAGCGCGTTCCCGGTCACGCGACCGACACGCGCGACTGGAAGGTGGACCTGACGGATTGCTGGACCCAGGTCGAACGCTACCTTCCGGAGACCTCCAAGTACGCAGAACGTATCGACTATCCCTGGCCCGGAGGGGAACATTGCCCGCGCCATGTCGTGCGACATGCCGGCGGCTCGGTCCGTGCCGTCTGCAGCGATCCGGGGCGACTCTGCGAAACCCTCGACATCAATTCCGACGATATCCGCATCCGTGAACTCGACCGCCGCAGACTATTCGCCGACATTGCCACGGCGCTTGGCCTTGTCGTTTCCACCGCGCCTTCGCGCGGGGCGGCCCTTCTGCACATCGGCGATCATGCCATTGCCGCCGGCCGGAGTTTTCCGGTGTTCGCTGCGCTCACAAGCCCGCGCGCGCCGCTCAGCCGGGCAGACGTCCTCGACATCGATCGCCGCAATCTACCATTCGTCCTGCTGGTGACATCGCTCGGCGCGATTGACCCGGACGTTTCGGCCTTTCTTGCGGCACGGCAAGGGCGTGTTCTGACGTGGGCCGAATGCCTCCATTTCGCCCTCGCACCGCGCAAGGGATTCGTCGCTGCCATGCCACTTGTCGATCTCTTCGCGCCCGAGATCGCGGCACTGGCGAACGCAGGTGACGTCGCCCAGCGTCCGGTGATGACTCTGCCTGCGAATGCACGGTGGTCCGATCTGCGCTTCGCGTTTCGCGAGGAGGCCGTGCTCAACGTCAGCTATCTTGGGCAGGCTCCGGCGCGCCTTGAACCGGACCAGATCGGCATGCGCGATGAGCGGAACGGCAAGCCGAACCGCCAGTGGCGGCTACTCCTTGTTTGCGCCGCACTTGGCGGGGCATTGCCTCGGTCCTTTCCGATTTCCACCATCAAGGGGCGCCGCCCGGCGAGCGATATCGTTCGCATTCTCGGGCAGTTCCAGCGTGGTTACGAAAAGCAGCGCCAACTTCTCGCCGCAGCACTGCGTGAGCGGTTCGGGATCGACGAGGACCCGTTCTCAGGCGCTGACGATTGTTACGAGGCACGGTTCCTAGTCGATGCAAGCAGTCTGAAGCAGGGCCGATCCGACCAGCGCGACCGAAATTTCGCCGACGACGACTGACTCTTTCCAAACTTTTTTCATCCCACCCAACCCCATGAAACCGCAAGGTTTCGTGGGGTTTTTGCTTCTCCGATCCCCCTGATTTCGAGGCCCTCCAACGAATTTTCGCCGGTCCCGGTCACTCGGGCCGCGTGCCCGTCCACCTGGACGAAGGCGAAACTTCATGGAGCGTTTCCACCCCATTTGCGACGCGCGCTCGCGCGTCTCCCGCAACATCACCATTCGCGCCGAACGGCTGGCCCGCTCGGGTTCCGTCCCCGGAATGGACGCCGAGGACATCAAGCAGGATCTGCGGCTGCATCTCTATCGCCGGGACGGGAAGTTCGATCCTTCCCGCGGTCAGTATGACACTTTCGCCGACCGCGTGCTGGCGAACCGCATCGCCACGTTGGCCGCACCGACCGAACGGCTGCGGGCCGAACGGGCTTGGATCGACTTCGACAGCCCCGCCGAGGGGCGCGGCGATGACGAGATGCTGCCGCTCGCGGAAACGCTGCCCGACAGCGCGATGCCGCATGCCGCCGTCACACGCGCAACGGACGAGGCGTTCGGGCTGGTGCGAGATGTCCAGCGGCTCCTTGCTGGCCTGACCCCGACCTGCCGCGCCCTCGCGCTGGCGCTGATCGACATGTCGCCGACGGAAGCGGCCGAAGCCCTCGGGATCCATAGGAGCACCGTCTACGCACGGCTCGCCACCATCCGGACGGCGGCCGAGGCGCTTGATCTCGCGGCATATCTCGGCACCGCCCCGACAGTCTCGGAAGCCCGCCGGTAGGTGACAACAGGACCGGCGATGACCCGGTCCGCCAGTTTCATGCCGGGCCCTCGGAGGAATGCAACACCCCCACGCGGGGAAACACTCCGACCGCAAGCTCCAGGGCGGCGTCAGGCCCGGCAGCAGTCTTCCCGACGATCCCTGGACAGCAACCGACGACAACACGGAGCGTCACCATGTTCAAGACTACCCCTCTGAAGCGCCTGCGCGAACTGCGCTGGCTGGAAATGCTTCCCGACAACATCGACGTCCCGGCGGTCTTCGACAGGCCGGACCAGGTCGTGCCGATCGAACGCGCCACGGTGGACGAGATCGAGTTTGCCCTTGTCGCCCTGGCGCGACAGCAATCCGACCTCTACAGCCTGACCGGCGCGCTCGGTGACGTGCTGAAGATGGCGCGCCGTCAGGGCGCCTGTGGAGCGGACAATGCCATCTCGGCGGCCGCGCGCGATCTGGAGAGCGGCAAGTGAGCGCCCCGTTCGGCGGCGGGCCGCTCCGCATCATCACGGCCGATGAACGCCTGCGCGAGGCGCGCGGCATCAAGGGGGTGCTCACGGGCACCTCCGGCATCGGCAAGACCACGCAGCTGCTGACCCTCGATCCGCAGCGAACGCTTTTCCTGAACCTCGAGGCGGGCGAGTTGGCCGTGCAGGGCTGGCCCGGCGACGAGATCCGCATCCGCGACTGGGAGGTCGCCCGCGATCTGGCCGCCTGGATCGGCGGCGCCAACCCGGCGATGCGGGACGACCAGTCCTATGGGCCAGGGCACTTCACGCGGGTCTGCGCGGCCTTCGGTCCCGCCAGCCAACTCGACAAGTACGACACGGTCTTCGTCGACAGCATCTCCGTCGCCTCTCGCATTTGCCTTCAGTGGTGCAAGGGCCAATCCCAGGCCCAGTCCGACCGCACCGGCAAGCCGGATCTCCGCGCGACCTATGGGTTGCTCGGCCAGGAGATGATCGGCTGGCTCACACATCTGCAGCACACGCCCGCCAAGAACATTTGGCTGGTCGGTCTTCTCGACCGCAAGCTCGACGACTTCGGCAAGCCCTTCTTCTCGATGCAGATCGAGGGCTCGAAGACCGGACTCGAACTGCCCGGCATCGTCGACGAAGTCGTGACCCTGACCGAACTGCGCCCCGAGAAGGGTGACCCGTTCAGGGCGTTCATCTGCACCACGATCAACGATTTCGGGCTGCCTGCAAAGGACCGCAGCGGCCGGTTGTCGATGATCGAGCCCGCTCATCTCGGGCGGCTCATGGCGAAGATCCGTGGTCCGCGCCCAGAGGGCGCCGCCCGCCTGAACTTCGATCTGCCCGCGGACGCCACCGCACCCAATCCCCCGACGACGAAAGGAGCATGACAATGGCGAGCGACATGGATTTCAACGGCGCGGACACGCAGGATGCCGCTTTCGACCTCATCCCGGCCAACACGCTGGTCAAGGTCTGCCTCACCGTCCGCCCCGGCGGCGCGGGCCCGGAAGGCTGGCTGACTCAGAGCAAGACGAGCCCGGCCCTCTACCTCAACACCGAGGCTGTCGTGATGGAGGGGCCGTTCGCGCGGCGTCGCATCTACACCCGCATCGGCTTTCGCGGAAAGGCTGCGGGCGGTCCCGGCGACGACACCTACGGCAACCGCGGGCGCGCCATGATCCGCGGCATCCTCGAATCCGCCCGCGGTGTGCGTGCCGATGACCAGTCGAACGCCGCCCGCGCCGCGCGGATGATCCGCAGCCTCGGCGAGTTGAGCGGGCTGGAGTTCGTGGCGCGCATCGGCATCGAGCGCGACAAGGACAAGCCCGACGACACCGGGCGCAACGTAATCAAGGCCGCGCTCGGCGCCGACCATGCCGAATACGCTCGGGTGATGGGCAGCGTACCCCAGCCAACGCAGCACGGTCAGTTCACCGCCTCGGGCCCGCAGCTTGCGGACAACGGCATGGGTCAGACGGGCGCGTCGTCCTCCGGCTCCGCGCCCTTCTGGGCACGCTGAGGGGGACGGCCATGATTCCACGCGACTATCAAAGGGCGGCGGTCGATGCCGCCCGCGACCGCACCGCCGCACATGGCAACACCATGCTGGTGCTGCCCACCGGGGCGGGAAAGACCGCCATCGCCGGTTTCTACATCGGCGAGGAGCTGGAGCACCGCAGACACGACCGCGTCCTGGTGCTGCAGCACACCGACGAGTTGATCGATCAGAACCGCAGCGCCATCGGCACTGTCACCGGACTGGCCACCTCGGTGGTCAAGGCCGAGCAGGACGACTGGGACGGCCGCATCGTCTTCGGAAGCGTCCAGACCCTGGCGCGCGCCAACCGGCGCGAGCGGATGGCGCCGGTCTCGCATCTCGTCATCGACGAATGCCACCGCTCCGCCGCGCAAAGCTACCAATCCATCATAGACGAGGCCCGGGCGCTCAATCCGGAGATCAAGCTGCTCGGGCTCTCGGCCACGCCGGGTCGCGGCGATGGCCGCAGCCTGCGCCGCACCTTCAGCAATGTCGGCTATCATCTGAAGATCGGCACGCTGATCGGTCGCGGTCTCCTGGTGCCACCGCGCACCTACACCATCGATCTCGGCGTCGAGGACGAACTGGCCGGGCTGGGCGCCACCGCGGGCGATTTCGACATGCGCGGGGCAGACAAGGTGCTGAACCGCTCAGTGCTGAACGAGGCCGTCGTCGAACACTGGCAGGCGAAGGCAGCGGACCGTCGCACCATCTTCTTCTGTGCGACGGTCGACCATGCCGATGCGGTTGCCGCGGCATTTCGCACGGCCGGCGTCACGGCCGAGACGATCTCGGGCGAGATGCCATCGCGGACGCGCGCCGACCTCATCGCCCGGTTCGACAGGGGCGAGGTGCAGGTGCTGACGAACTGCATGGTCCTGACGGAAGGGTTCGACAGCCAGCCCGTCGGCTGCATCGGCATCCTGCGCCCCATGCTGCACAAGGGCACCTTCATCCAGGCAGTCGGTCGCGGCCTGCGGCGGGTCGATCCCGCGCGTTTTCCCGGCATCGTGAAAACCGACTGCATCGTTCTCGACTTCGCGGGCGCGGCGCTCCGGCACGGGTCGCTCGAACAGGAGATCATCCTCGACGAGGACGATCCTGAGCCTGGCCAGGCACCGTGGAAACTGTGCCCGACCTGCGAGGCCGAATTGCCGCTTGGAGCATCGGTCTGTGATTTCTGCGGTCACGTCTTCACGCGGGAACGAGCAGAGGCTCGACTGCTGACCGCCTTCGACATGATGGAGATCGACCTGCTGGAGCGGTCCCCGTTCGCCTGGTGCGATTTGCATGGCGACGGCCAGGCGATGATGGCGAGCGGGTTCAATGGCTGGGCCGGGGTGTTCCATGATGGCGCGCTCTGGCACGGGCTCGGACAGCCGAAAGGCAGGGCGATCCGGCCGCTCGCCATCGGCACCCGGGTGCAGGCACTCGCCGCCGCAGACGATTTCCTGCGCGCCACCGAGACGGGGACCGCCTCGATCAAGAGCCGTCGCTGGCTGAACGACCCGGCGACGATGAAACAGATGGACCTGCTGCAGCGCGCGGGGCACGAGGCCAACGGACTGGATTTCAGCCTGTCGAAATACGCCGCCAACTGCCACCTGAACTTCCGCTGGAACCGTGGCGCGATCACCGCCGCCGTTCTTGGCCGTGCGGAGCGGTCGGCCGCATGAAACGCCCCAATCCGCTCCCGCCCGACCAGATGACGCCCGCAGAGCGCCGCGCCGAGCTGTGCGGCCTGCTGGCGCTCGGGCTGGTCCGGTTGCGGATGCGGGATGGGGGCGAAGTATCTGACGATAGTGGAGAACGTTGCCTACACTATCCGCCCGACCAGTGCCGTCATGCAACTCCAACGCACCGGAGAAATGCATGAACAAGCCCGATCCCATCCCCGCGCGCCTGGCCGCGCTGAAGACCACGCCGACGCCTGACCTGAAGAAGCAGTGGCGCGATCTGTTCGACAGCGAGCCGCCGCCGTTCAACCGTCGCTATCTCGAGTCCCGACTGGCATACCGCATCCAGGAACTCGCCTACGGCGGGCTGAAGCCCGAAACGATCCGGCGCCTGGAGCGGCTGGGCGAGGAACTGGATGGCGGGGACAAGAGGAAGCGCGGCATCCGCGCCGACCGTGACCGCCCGATCACGGGCACGCGGCTGCTGCGCGAATGGCAGGGTGTCGAGCAGGTTGTCACCGTCACCACCGACGGCTTCGAGTGGCAAGGTCGGCCGTACAAGTCGCTGTCCGCCATCGCCCGCGCCATCACCGGCACGCGCTGGAACGGGTGGACCTTCTTCGGGCTGAAGAACCACAGGGGGCGGACATGACGAAGCCGCCCGAGAAATCGAAGGTCGTCCGCAAGCTGCGCTGTGCGGTCTACACCCGAAAATCCTCCGAGGAAGGGCTGGAACAGGAGTTCAACAGCCTCCACGCCCAGCGTGAGGCATGCGAGTCCTACATCGCCAGCCAGCGCTCCGAGGGCTGGGTGCTCGTCCACGATCAGTATGACGACGGCGGCATCTCGGGCGGCACGCTCGAACGCCCCGGCCTGAGACGGCTGCTGGAGGATATCGAGGACGGGCTGGTCGATGTGGTCGTCGTATACAAGATCGACCGCCTCAGCCGCTCGCTGGCGGATTTCGCCAAGCTGGTCGAGGTGTTCGACCGGAACGGGGTGACGTTCGTCTCCGTCACCCAGTCGTTCAATACGACCACGTCGATGGGGCGGTTGACGCTGAACATCCTGCTCAGCTTCGCCCAGTTCGAACGCGAGGTCACAGCTGAACGCATCCGCGACAAGGTCGCCGCCAGCCGGAAGAAGGGCATGTGGATGGGCGGGGTGCCGCCCTTCGGCTACCGCGTCGAGAACCGAAAGCTGGTGGTCGACGAAGAAACCGCCGAGCATGTGCGCTGGATCTTCGCCCGGTTCCTCGAAATCGGCTCCTGCACGGAACTGGCGCGAGAGGTCGGCGCACGCGGCATCCGGACGCCGCGCGGCAACCGGATAGACAAGAAATACATCTATCGGATGCTCAGCAACCGCGCCTACATCGGCGAGGCGGTGCACAAGGGCGACAGCTATCCCGGCGAGCACGACGCCATCATCGACCGCGAGATTTGGGACAAGGTTCACGTCATCCTGCAGGAGAGCCCGCGCAAGCGCGCCGCGCGCACCCGCGCCGACACGCCCGCGCTGTTGAAGGGGCTGCTGTTCGGCCCCGATGGCGCGGCCTTCTCGCCGACCCACACGCGCAAGGGCGGGCGGCTGTATCGCTACTATGTCAGCCAGACGGTGCTGAAGCATGGCGCGGGGGCATGCCCCATCGGTCGCGTGCCAGCGGGCGAGATCGAAGCGGCCGTCATCGAGCAGTTGCGCGCCGTGTTCCGCCAGCCTGAGATTGTCGCGGGCACATGGAAGGCGGCGCGGGTGCAGGACGGTGAGATCACCGAGGCCGACGCGCGCGCGGCGCTGATTCGGCTCGACCCGCTGTGGGACGATCTGTTCCCGGCCGAGCAGGCGCGCATCGTGGCGCTGCTGGTCGAGCGGGTCGAGATCGTCACGGAAGGCCTGAACGTCCGGCTGCGTATGGACGGACTGGCCGGGCTGGCGCGCGAAATCACCGCCGACATAGGAGCAGCCGCATGACCCGCGCCACCCCGGTCCCCGATACTGTCACCATCCATGTCCCGTTCCGCCTCGTGAAGCGTGGGGGGCGTAAGGAGATGCAGTTGCCCGAAGGCGCGTCCACCCCGCGCCGCCCCGATGACGCACTCGTCAAGGCACTGGCCCGCGCGTTTCGCTGGAAGCGGATGCTGGACTCGGGCGAGTTCGCGTCGATTTCCGAACTGGCTGAGATGGAAGGGATCGCCTTCACTTACATGGCTCGCCTCTTGCGCCTGACCCTTCTGGCGCCAGATATCGTTGAGGCGATCCTGGATGGAAGGCAGCGGCCGGAGTTGACACTTGCGCGGGTTCTGGAGCCGTTTCCGGTTGAATGGTCAAGACAGACATCGGATAGATAGCGCAATCCCCTGAGCACCCTATCCAAACCGTGCTGCCAAGAGGGGGCATCAGAAATTGGCAGGGGCATCAAATGGCCATCAAGAAGAGCGACATATACCGATCCCTTTGGGAAAGCTGCGACCAGCTTCGCGGCGGCATGGATGCCTCGCTTTACAAGGATTACATCCTCACCCTCCTCTTTGTGAAATACGTCTCCGACCGCGCGGGCCAGCCCGACGCGTTGATCGAGGTGCCGCCAGGCGCATCCTTCGATGACATGAAGGCCCTGCGCGGGTCCAAGAACATCGGCGAGGGGATGGACACGATCATCGCCCGCATCGCCGAAGAGAACGACCTCAGTGGCGTGATCGACCGGGCCTTCTTCAACGACGCAGAGAAGTTCGGACGCGGCCAGAAGATGATCAACACGCTGACCGCGCTTATCAACATCTTCAGCAGAGAAGAACTGAACTTCTCGAAGAACCGGGCCGACGGCGACGACATCCTCGGCGACGCCTACGAATACCTGATGCGCAACTTCGCGACCGAGGCGGGCAAGTCCAAGGGGCAGTTCTATACCCCGGCCGAGGTCTCGCGCGTCGTCGCCGCCGTGGCGGGCGTCAGCCGCGCGACCAGCCCGAAGCAAACCGTCTACGACCCGACCTGCGGCTCGGGCTCGCTGCTGCTGAAAGCTGCCGAGACCGCCCGCGTGCCCATCACCATCTTCGGGCAAGAGATGGACATCGCCACCCGCGGCCTCGCGCGCATGAATATGATCATGCACAACCGCGCCACAGCCGAGATCGCGCAGGGCGATGTCATCGCCGAACCGCACTTCCTGGCCGACGCCCACACCCTGCAGACCTTCGATTTCGTTGTTGCCAACCCGCCCTTTTCGGCCAAGGCTTGGGCCGCCGGGCTGACCTCGGAAACGAAGTACGGCCGGTTCGACGATGGCGAACCGCCCGCCAAGAACGGCGATTTCGCCTTCCTCCTGCACATCCTCGCCTCGATGAAGGCCACGGGCTCGGGCGCAGTCATCCTGCCGCATGGTGTCCTCTTCCGTGGCAATGCCGAGGCGAAGCTGCGCGAGAAGATCCTGAAACGGGGCTACATCAAGGGCGTCATCGGCCTGCCCGCAAACCTATTCTATGGCACCGGCATCCCCGCCTCGATCATCGTGCTCGACAAGTCCGAGGCCACCGCCAACCGCCCCGTCTTCATGATCGACGCCTCCAGGGGCTTCATCAAGGACGGCAACAAGAACCGCCTGCGCGAGCGGGACATCCACAAGATCATCGACGCCTTCACGCGCGCCCAGACGATCCCCGGCTATTCCCGCCTCGTCCCCTTCGACGAGATCGCCCGTAATGACTTCAACCTCAACATTCCCCGCTACATCGACGGCTCCGACCCCGAGGATCTGCAGGACATCACCGCCCACCTGCATGGCGGCGTGCCGGAGAGGGACATTGACGCGCTGGGCGAGTTCTGGGCCGTCATGCCCACGCTGCGCGCCACGCTCTTCGGGCCGAACCCGCGCAAGGGCTACGCCGATCCGCTGGTCGTCCCCGATCAGGTGCGCACGACCATCCGCAACCACCCGGATTTCGCGGCCTTCCGCGCGCAGGTCACCGCCATCCTGAAAGGCTGGATCACGGCCAACACCCCCCTGCTTATGGGCATCCAACAGGGCGACCACCCGCGCGACCTGATCCATACGATTGCCGAGGATATGCTGGCCCGCTTCGACGCCGCGCCCCTGATCGACAAGTATGAGGCCTATCAGCGCCTGATGTCCTATTGGGCCGCCACCATGCAGGACGATGTGTTCATCATCGCGGGCGGCGGCTGGCTGGCGGCGCGTGATCTGCGCGAGGCGCGCAAGGAGACCAGCGACGACGGCAAGGTGAAGTGGCTGGAAGAGGGCGACCTGACGGTGAACAAGGTCCGCCTTGTGGCCGATGTGATCCCGCCCGCCTTGATCACGGCGCGCTTCTTTGCTGTCCTGAAGGCGACGCTGGATCAGGCCACCGCAAGGGCCGAGGAACTGGGGCGCGAGATCGAGGAACTGGCCGAGGAACACGGGGCCGAGGGCGGGCTGTTCGAGGACCTTCTGGCCGACGGCGGCAAGCTGACGGCGGGCGGGGTGAAGGCGCGTCTGAAGGACAGGACCATCGAGCCGGATGAGAAGGCCCTGCTGAAAGAAGCGGCCAAGCTGTTCGAGGGCGAGGCCGAGGCGAAACGCGCGGCGAAAGAGGCCGAGGCCCGGCTGACCGAAGCGGTGCTGAAGAAATACCCCACCCTGACGATGGGCGAGATCCAGACCCTTGTGGTGCAGGACAAGTGGCTGGCCGACATCACGGCGGCCATCGGGGCCGAGGCCGAGGCGCGGACGGAGACGCTGACCGCCCGGGTGCGGGTGCTGACCGAACGCTATGGCCAGACCTTGGCCCAGATCATGCAGGATCTGACCGGGCTGGAGGCGCGGGTGGCCTTGCATCTGGCGGCGATGGGGGTGGCGGGATGAGTGGGGCTGTTGCCTCGGGATGGCATGAAGTTCCCGTTAGAAAAATTGCATCAATCATAACCGGCCCTTTCGGCACTCTATTGAAGGCATCCGAATATGGTGGGCCGGATGGTGTGCCCGTGATCTCTGTGGGTGAAATTCGTGATGGCTTCCTGCGCGTAACAGACGAAACGCCTCGCGTAGAGGCAGAGGTTACAGGCAGACTGCCTCAGTATCTTCTTAAGGAAGGAGATATCGTATTCGGGCGAAAGGGCGGAGTCGAAAGGTCGGCACGGGTCTTACCCGAGCATGTAGGCTGGTTTCTCGGCTCAGACGGCATTTCAATCCGAGTGAAGGATGGCCTGAATAGCATCTTTTTCGGTCATGCGATGCGGAGCAAGCAAGTTCAGGGCTGGCTTCTTCAAAATGCATCCGGAACCACCATGCCGTCACTCAATCAGGCAATCCTCGGATCGGCCGTTATCCGATATCCAGACGACCCGGACGAACAACAGGCCATCGCCGCCGCGTTGTCGGATGCGGATGGGGTGGTGGCGGGGTTGGAGCGGGTGATCGCCAAGAAGCGCCTGATCAAGCAGGGCGCGATGCAAGACCTCCTCACCGCCCGCCGCCGCCTCCCGGGGTTCTCGGGGGAGTGGGAGGAGGCCACGATTTCAGACGTTGCACATGTTGACCCAGAGGCTCTCGGCGCCGGAACCCCAAAGGACTATGCCTTTCGTTACATTTCTTTGGAGGATGTTAATCAAGGAGTTCTCTCCGGCTGGGCAGATGTCGCCTTTGGATCAGCGCCGTCTCGGGCGCGTCGCATCCTTCAGAAAGATGATGTGCTCTTGGGGACAGTCCGGCCTAATCTGAAATCCCACATGCTTTTCGACCGACCCGGCTCGGATTGGATCGGTTCCACTGGCTTTGCCGTTCTGCGACCACGCACCGAAAAGTGCATCCCCGGCTATCTTTTCGAGTTGATCATGAGCGATGTGATCGGGCGGCAGATCGACGAGGTTATCGCCGGTTCGAATTATCCCGCAATCAGCAATTCGGACGTTCGCAAGTTGAAGGTTTTGCTGCCCTCCGTTGACGAACAGAAGGCAATCGCTGCTGTTCTTCGTGACATGGACGCCGAAATCCAGACCCTCGAGTCCCGCCTCGCCAAGGCGCGGGCGGTGAAGGAGGGGATGATGCAGAATCTTTTGACAGGGCGGGTCAGGCTGGTCTGACTGGGTGACAGTTTCCAAGGGGGTATTTCCATGGCCATCGGCGATCCGGAACGCGCCACGCAGAACCGCATGATCGCGCAGATGTGCGGCGATACCTCTGGCACGGTCGGCGGCCTCGGCTGGCGTTACCTTGGCGACTGGCACAAGCGCCCCGAAAAAACCGGACAAGCCAACGCCAATATCGAGCCCGCCCTGTTGCGCCCCTGGCTGCTGGCCCGTGGCCATGACCCCGAGGTTGCAACCAAGGCCATTGCCGAACTGCAACGCGCCGCCCGGATGGACGGGCTGAAGCTCTATGAGGCGAACCGCGCCACCTATGACATGCTGCGCTATGGCGTTCAGGTCACCCCCGGCCCCGGCGAGGCCCCGGTCACCGTGCGCTTCGTCGATTGGGACAACCCCGCCGCCAATGACCTCGGGCTGGCTGAAGAGGTGGCGATCACCGCCAAGAACCCCAAGGCCTACAACAAGCGCCCCGATCTGGTGATGTATGTAAACGGCATCGCGCTGGGCGTGGTAGAGCTGAAGAAATCCACCATCGATCTGGGCGAGGGCATCCGCCAGACACTGGACAACCAGCGCCCCGAGTTCATCCGCCATTTCTTCACCACGGTGCAGATCACATTCGCAGGCAACGACATGCAGGGCCTGCGCTATGCCGCGATCCAGACCCCGCAGCCCTATTGGCTGGCCTGGAAAGAAGAGAGCGCGACCGCAAACCCGCTGGACCGCGACGTGGCCCAGATGCTGACCCCCGCGCGGTTCTTGGAGCTGATCAACGATTTCATCCTGTTCGATGCAGGCATCAAGAAGGTCGCCCGCCCCAACCAGTATTTCGCCGTGAAGGCCGCGCAAGAGGCGGTGGCGGCGAAGAAGGGCGGGATCATCTGGCAGACCCAGGGCTCGGGCAAGAGCCTGATCATGGTCATGCTGGCCCGCTGGATCCGCGAGGCGCGGCCCGATGCGCGTATCCTGGTGGTGACAGACCGCAAGGAACTGGACGAGCAGATCGAGGCGGTGTTCGGCAACACCGGCGACAAGGTGCGCCGCGCGAAATCCGGCGCCGACCTGCTGGCGGCACTGGCCGACCCGAAGGATCGGGTGGTGTCCTCGCTCGTTCACAAGTTCGGGCGGCGGGAAGAGGATGAGTTGGGCACCATGATCGCCGACATCCAGCGCGGCCAGATCGGCGCACCGGTGGGCGAGTTTTTCGTCTTCATCGACGAGGCGCACCGGACCCAATCGGGCAAGCTGGCCCGCGCGATGCGGTCGATCCTGCCGGGTTCGGTGTTCTTCGGCTTCACTGGCACGCCGCTTCTGCGGTCGGACAAGCAGACCTCGCTCGAGGTTTTCGGCCCCTATATCGGCACACCCTACCGCTTCAACGAGGCGGTCGAGGATGGCGTCGTGCTGGACCTGCGGTATGAGGCGCGCGATATCGACCAGCGCGTGGCCTCGCCCAAGAAGATCGACGAATGGTTCGAGGCCAAGACCAAGGGCCTGACCCCGGTGGCCAAGGCGACCCTGAAACAGCGATGGGGCACGCTGCAGCGCGTGCTGTCCTCGAAGGATCGCCTGGAACAGATCGCCAATGACATCATCATGGACATGGAGTTGAAGCCGCGGCTCAAGGCTGGCCGCGGCAACGCGATGCTGGTGGCGGGCTCGATCCCCGAGGCGTGCAGGCTGTTCGAGATCTTCCGCAATTCCGGCTCGGATCTCGCCGGGAAATGCGCCATCGTCACGTCCTACACCCGCAACGCCTCGGAACTGACCGGCGAAGAGGCCGGGATGGGCGAGACGGAAAAGCAGTACGTCTATCGCGTCTATGACCGGCTGATGACCGATCTGGGCACGGATGAAGAGGCCTATGAGGCCGAGGCGCTGCGGAAATTCCGCAAGGAACCGGCGCAGATGAAGCTGCTGATCGTCGTCAGCCGCCTGCTGACCGGTTTCGACGCACCGACCGCGACCTATATCTATATCGACAAGCAGATGCGCGACCATGGGCTGTTCCAGGCGATCTGCCGGGTGAATCGCCTCGATGGGGACGACAAGGATTACGGCTATGTCGTCGACTACAAGGATCTGTTCAAGAACATCGAAACGGCCGTCGAAGATTACACCTCTGGCGCCTTCGACGCCTTCGATGCTGCCGATGTCGAGGGGTTGATTTCCTCGCGGGCCGAAAAGGCGGGCGAGGATCTGATGACCGCGCGCGACGCTTGGTTCGGGCTGCTTGATCCGGTTGAACAGCCCAAAGGCGACGACCAGGTGCTTGCCTATTTCTCCAGTCCTGGCGGGTGGGAGACCGATCCGCAGGCCGAGGAAAAGGCCCGGCGGCGTCAGGCGCTTTACAAACTGGCAGGGGCCTATGCCCGGGCGTTCGCATCGGTGGCCGATGATCCCGCAGCCTCGGGCGTGAACGACTTGCAGCTGGGGCAGTACCGCAACGAGGTGGAACGGGCGATTTCGCTGCGCGATGCGGTGCGCCTGCACAGCGGCGATGCTTTGGACATGAAGCAGTTCGAGCCCGCGATGCGGCACCTGATCGACACCTACATCAAGGCGGACGAGTCCGAGGTGATCTCGCACCTGGACGACATCAGCCTGATCGATCTGGTGGCGAGCAAGGGGGCGGCAGTCGAGGGGGAGTTGCCGAGTTCCCTGAAGAAGAAGCGCGAGAACGTGGCCGAAGCCATCGAGAACAACGTGCGCAGGCTGATCATCGACGAAACGCCGGTGAACCCGAAGTTCTACGAACGAATGTCCGAGCTGCTGACCGACCTAGTCAAGAAACGTAAGGACGACGCCATCGCCTACGCGGAATACTTGGAAAAGATCGCGGAACTGGTCAGGGCGGTAAAGGCCGGGCATGGCGGCGAATACCCGTCGACCATGACCACACCGGGGCGCAAGGCGCTCTTCGACAACCTTGCTCAGGACGAGGCCACGACGATGGCGGTCGATGCCGCGATCCGCAGCACGGCTCAGACGGGATGGCGCGGCAACAAGATGAAGGAGCGGATGCTGCGGCGAAAACTGCTGGAGATACTCGATGCGGAGGACGCCGTGGACAGCATCATCGAGATCATTCGGTCGCATGATGAATACTGAAGTGATCGAGATCGCCGGGCTGTCGGTAGAACTGGTCCGCAAACCGATCAAGAACCTGCATATCGGGGTCTATCCTCCGGCCGGTCGCGTGCGGGTCGCTGCCCCTCCAGCCATCAGCGAAGACGCTGTCCGGGTGGCGGTTGTGACCCGGCTCGGCTGGATCAAGAAAAAGCAGCGCGAGTTCGAGGGTCAGGCCCGCCAATCCGAACGCCGGTATGTCTCAGGCGAAACCCATTTTGTCTTCGGGAAACCGCTCAGGCTTCTGGTCCAGCCGACCGACAAGAACCGCTGCGCAATCCGTCCAGACGCTTCGGATCGCCTGACGATGTTGGTGCCAGCAGGCTCAACGCCCGATCAGAATGCACGCAGGATGTCGACGTGGTACCGATCGCAGCTGCGGGAAAAGGCCGCTCCCCGTATTGTCAAGTGGTCGGATCGGCTGGGCGTACCGGTACCGCGGTGGGGCATCAGGTTGATGAAGACGAAGTGGGGCAGCTTCAATCCCGAAAAGGGGCTCGTGTGGCTGAACCTCGACCTGGCGAAGAAGCCTCTGGCCGCCCTCGACTACGTCATCCTGCATGAAATGGCCCATTTCGTATCACCGCGACACGACGAGCTCTTCTTGAACACCCTCGATCGAAACATGCCGGGGTGGCGACAAATCCGGTCAGACCTCAACGCGCTTCCCCTGTCGGATTGAAGCTCGCTGCAGGAGTTCGATTTCTGTTCCATCTCACGAACGCCACCGGCGTCGAAGTGTTCAGGTGGCGCGAGGATCTGCCCCTATATTTTCAATCGGTTACGGGCTCTACACCGGATGCTCGCAGTCGAGAGGTCCGGAGAATATCGGGCTTCAGAGAACCATTCCGGCTGCTGCAGCGAGGACGCCAGTGCAAAGCCAAGCGCGCATAACCCTCGAAAGCAACGGGAAAATCCGGCCGAGGCGGGATCGGGAGAACGATTCCTTGAAGGGAAGTGGCGGAGGGGATGGGCCTGACGTCGAACCTTCTCCACCCAAAAACCCAGTAATTGCTAGCCCACCGTGACGCCAAACAGCGCCCCCACCGCTGCTGTCGCAGCCATTGCGAGAGCGCCCCAGAGGGTGACCCGCGCAGCGCCCCGAATGATACCAGCGCCGCCGGCGGATGCGCCCAGACCGCCGAGGACCGCGAGGCCGACGATCGTCAATGCCGCCACGAACAGCGCAATCGACGTTTCAGGCGCCAATAGAACGACGATCAGCGGAACGACCGCACCCACGGCGAATGTGAGAGCTGAGACCAGCGCCGCCTGGATCGGGCGTGCCGTCACGGTCTCGGAGATGCCGAGTTCGTCGCGGGCATGCGATCCGAGCGCGTCGCGTTCGGTCAGCTGGTGGGCCACCTTTTCCGCCAGGTCGCGATCCAGCCCCCGTTCTACGTAGATCCGGGTGAGCTCCTCGAGCTCTGCCTCAGGCGTTTCCGCCAGCTCGCGGGTCTCGCGGGCAAGATCGGCTTGTTCCGCATCAGTCTGCGAACTGACCGAGACGTATTCGCCTGCGGCCATGGACATCGCACCGGCCACGAGGCCAGCCAGCCCCGCGATCAGGACCTCCGGCTTTCCCGATCCTGCCGCGGCGACGCCGACCACGAGGCTTGCCGTCGAGACGAGCCCGTCGTTGGCGCCGAGAACGGCGGCCCGCAGCCAGCCGATGCGATGCACCATGTGGATTTCGGAATGCGAGAGGCGGCTCATGGCGTGGCTCCTTGCGCGATGTCGTCCTGCCCGGAGGAGACAGCCTTTGGTTTCGGAGTGGTGGGTTCATGGGGCGCGATGCGCAGCGCACGGAGGGCGTTCAGGATAACTGCAACGTCGATGACCTCCTGCAGGAGCGCACCCTGCACCGGAGTGAGATAGCCGAAAGCCGCCGCGATCATGCCCATGACCGACAGCCCGATCCCGGCGACAACGCTTTCAACAGCGATGCGCCGCGCGCCGCGCGCGATCTCGATCCCCGGCCCGAGCCGGTCGATACGGTCGACCAACAGCACGACGTCTGCCGCCTCCGCCGATGCAGCGGCCCCGCGTGCGCCCATCGCGACACCCACATCGGCCGCCGCGAGGGCCGGCGCGTCGTTGACGCCGTCGCCAACCATCATCACGGGCCCGCGCTTGCGCTCGGAGAGAACCAGCAGAACCTTCTGGACGGGCGTGAGCCCGGCGCGCAGCCCGTCGAGGCCAAGCCCCTCGGTCACGCGCTCGGCCACGTCGGCGCGGTCGCCGGTGGCGAGCAGGATTCGCGCGATCCCCTCGCCGCGCAGCCCGTCGAGCATGGCGCCCGCGCCGTCGCGCAGGGGATCGGACATCACGAGATGCCCCGCCATGCGCCCGTCGACCGCGACCGCGACGAGGACCGACCCGGCGGCAATGGCCGAATGATCGCCGGGCCTCCGTCCGACGCGGGAGGCGACGAAGGCATCGCCGCCGACGATGACCTTCCGGCCCTCGACATGGCCCACGACGCCTTCACCCGGGATCTCAGCCACGTCCGACGGAACCGGCAGCGTGAAGCCGCGCGCCTTCGCGGCCGCAACGATGGCCTGCGCCACGGGGTGCTTGGACGCCTGGTCGAGCGCCGCAGCGAGGCGCAGTATGTCGTCCTCCGCCATCCCCTCCTGGCTATCAATCGAGACGATCTGCGGCCGGCCGTCCGTCAGCGTGCCGGTCTTGTCGAGGATCAGCGTTCGGATGCGCGCCATCGTCTCGAGCGGTCCCGCGCCCTTTATCAGCACCCCGAAATGCGCGGCACGCGACAGCCCGGCCACCAGCGCCACAGGCACGGCCAGGATCAGCGGACAGGGCGTGGCGACGACGAGCACGGCGACGGCCCGGATCGGGTCGCCGGTGAACCACCATGCAGCGAAGGCAATGCTGACCGTGACCGCCAGAAACCCCAGCGACCAACGGTCGGCCAGCCGCGACATCGGCGCCTTCGAGGCCTGCGCCTCCTCGACCAGCCGGACGATCCCGGCATAAGTGCTGTCCTTGGCTTCTCTCGTCGCCGTCAGATCGAACGCCTCGCCTGCGTTTGTGGAGCCGCTCATGGCTTCGGCGCCGTGGGCGAGGCGCACTGGCAGGGACTCGCCCGTCAGCGCGGAGGTGTCGACGAAGGCCGTCTCCGAGGCCACCGTGCCGTCCACCGGCACCACGTCGCCCTGACGGATCAGGAGGCGGTCGCCGGGCGCGATGTGGTCGAGCGGGATCTCCTCCAGCCCGCCGTTGCGGTGGCGGGTCGCGGTCCGCGGCACGCGGGAGAGGAGGTCGTGCATCTCGCGCCGGGCGCGGCCTTCGGCGAAGGCTTCGAGGAATGTGCCGCCGGAATACATCACCGCGACCACCGCCGCGGCGAGGGTCTCGCCGAAGACGAGCGCCGCCGACATCGACAGCGCTGCGACGATATCGAGGCCCACCTCGCCGGAGCGCAGGCTGCGCAGAATCTCGACCACGAGTGCAGCGAGCGCGGGAACGACGCCGGCGATCCAGATCAGGTTCGCTGCTTCGGGTCGGCCGGAAAAGTAGAAGGCAAGTCCCGCAATCAGGCCGGTCGCGGCAATGAGCAGGATAGCGGTCTTGAAGCGGTCGGTCCGTGTCGTTTCCATGCGGCTCATCTCCCCTCGGCTGAGGCGATTGCCGCTGGCTCTTCGGAAAATAGTCGTCCGACTCCCACGCCCCGTGCGCTGGCATCATCATCGCGCAAGAGAAACAGGGCGTCGAGCCCGCTTCGTCTTGCGAGCGCAGCACCTTTGTCCGGCCCAAGCACCATGAGGGCCGTCGCCCACGCATCGGCCTCGGCACAGGTGCGGGCCACGACGGTGACGGAGGCCGGCGACGCGATCAGCGGCACTCCCCGCCTCGGGTCCATTGTGTGCGACAGGCGGCGCCCCTGCACCTCGACCCAGTGACGGTAGTCGCCCGAGGTGGCGACGGCGGCATCCTGCAGCGCGAGGATCGAATGCGGCGTCCGGCGCTCGGCGTCCGGCGCCTCGACCGCGATGGTCCACGCCTCACCGTCCGGCCGGAGGCCCATTGCACGCATCTCTCCATCGATCCCGACGAGGGCATCGGAAATCCAATGATCGCGCAGCGTCTCGGCGAGCCGGTCGACGCCATAGCCTTTGGCGATGCCGTTGAGGTCGAGCTTCAGGACTGCGGCCTTGCGCACGCGGGCGTCGTCCATCTCCAGCACCTCATGTGCCGGGCGGCGCGAGGTTTCCATCGCGGCGCGGATGCCATCCGGCGCGGCGGCCTCCGGTCCGAAGCCCCAGGCTGTCACCGCATCGCCCATGCCGATATCGAAGGCTCCGCCCGAGGCACGCCCGATCTCGAGGCCGAGGCGCAGCACCTCGGCGAGACGGGCTGGAACCGTCACCCATTCTCCCACCGGCGCCGCATTGAGCTGCATCAGGTCGCTGCCCGGGTTCCAGGTCGACATCTGTCCGTCCACCTCGTCCACAGCCGCCTGCAGCGCCGCGCGGATCGGGGCCGGGTCGAAGTCCGGCTCCGCGAAGAACAGCGCCGACCAGCGCGTGCCCATGGTCGCCCCATTCAGGGCGTGCCTCGTCAGCTCAGTAGACATCTTCGACATACCGCCCCTCCGCCTTCAGGACCGCCGGCGTCAGCCCGGAGGTCGCGAGGATCTCGGCCAGCGCCTCGGCCACGCCGGCGGCCATGTCCCGTCCGCCGCAGACCATCACGCGCGCGCCATTGCGGATGAGCTCTGCGACCTGAGTGGCCTCGCTGCGCAGCGCGTCCTGGACGTAATGGGGACGCGCCCCGCGCGAGACGGCCGTGACCAGCCGGCTTACACGCCCTTCGTCCTGCCATCCGGGGAACTCCTCGCCGTAGAAGAAATCGCTATCGGGATGGCGCATGCCGAAGAACAGATGGATCGGCCTGCGGCGCGTATTGCCGCGCACAAAGCCCGCGAGCGGCCCGATGCCGGTCCCTGCGCCGATCAGGATCAGGGGCGCCCGGCTTCGGCCCGGACGGAAGCCGGGGTTGGGGCGCAAGAAGGCGCTCACCGTGTCGCCAGGTTCCAGCGCTGTGAGCTGACCCGAGCAGAGGCCGCCGGGAAGCTTCTTGACCACGATCTCGATGAAGCCGTCGCGGCGTCCGGAGGCGAGCGAGTAGAGCCGCGGGACGAGACTTCCCTCCGGAAGGACGCCGATCAGGTCACCGGCCTCGAACCGCGCGAAGCCGTCGCCTCGCAGCCGTTGCCAGAGTGAGACGTGCGGAAGCGCGAAACGGAGGATCGCCGTCGGGGCCTGCACCTCGGCGCCGTAGTCGCGGCGCGATACGAGGGTCAGCGTCTCGGTTTTCGGCAGAACCGGCTGATGCGACAGTTCGAGCGCAATGCCGAGAGCGTCTCCCAGCGCACGGCCCCAACGGGCGAAATCCTGCGGCGATTGCCGGTCGATTGTGTCGAGCGGCAGAAGCTCGGGCCAACCCTTCGCCTGCGCCGCTGCCGCGACGTCCCTTGCGAAGGCGCAATAGGCCGGAAAGCTGCGGTCGCCGAAGCCGAGCACCGCCAGAGAAATGTCCGGCGCCCGGTCGGAAGCGTTCAGCCGGTCGAGAAAGCCCTTCGCCGAGGCGGGCGCCGCGCCGTCGCCATAGGTTGCGGCGAGTAGGATGATCCGCTGGGCCGTAGCGTAGCGTTCTGGCGCGAAGGCCGACATCGGTGCTGTGTGCACCTTCTGCCCGGCTTGCGTCAGTGCGGTGTGGAGCGTGGCCGCAAATCCCCAGGTGCTGCCGCCCTCGCTGCCGACGAGCAGGATCGTCTCGGCACGTCCCGCGGGCTGATTGCTTCGGATGCGCGGCCGCCCCCTCCGTCCCGCGAGCCAGACGACAACGCCAGTCACGCCCATGGCCGGGACGCCGAGCGCCATCAGGCCCAGAACGAGGCCAAGCGTCGCCGCACCCTGTCCGGTGTGCAGCATGTAGATGGTTTCCGAAACGCGTTCCCACCCGGTCAGGTCAGTCCAGGCCAGCAGCGCCCCGGTGCCCTGATCGAGATACCCGGTCCCACGGTCGGTCTTCAGCGTGAAGACGTCCGTAGCGTCGCCGGGATAGGGAAAGCTCAGCTCGCGCAACTCGGCGACGGGCGTCTGCTGCAGTGTGGCCATCCGGTCCAGCGCGAACCCCGTCTCTCCACTGACTTCGGTCGGGGCGGCCGCTATGGCGCCTCCATCCGGCAGAAGATCGAAGGTGGAGGCCGTCATCCAGAGGGCGGTCGTGGAGGACAGAACGAAGCCGACGACAGCAATCCGGGCGATCTCGACGTGCAGCCTGCCCGCGAGCGGTCCGCGCAAGCGCGCGAACCAGTGTCGCCAGCTTCCCGCCCGCCGCGCCACCAGCGCCGCGCCGGAGAGCGAGAGGATCAGCATCGCGGCAGCCCCTGCAGCCATGGCGATGCGCCCGCCGTCGCCGAGGAACAGCGAACGGTGCACGTTGGTGAGCCAGCGTTCGGCCTGGTTCGGGTCGGCCGAGGCAACGCCCTCACCCGTCGCCGGGTCGATCACGGCAGCGCCCGGCGCGCCCTGGTCGAACCAGTAGGCGGTGATCCGGCCCGAGGGTGATCGGCGGATCTGCTCGACGCCCGGATAGACCGCCTGGATGCGGTTCGCGAGGGCGGCGACCGTGAGCCCGGTCTCCGCCTGCGGGGCGGCAAGCCGTTCGGCCGCAGGGAAGACCGACAGCGCCGCGCCGCTCAGACTCAGGACGGTGACGAGCGCGAGGGCCAAGAGACCCGGCCAGCGATGGAGTGCACGGATCATGGCCCCGATCCTCACATGTCGTAGGCGAAGCTGGCGATGTAGCGGCGGCCGCCCACCGGCGTGCCCGCGCCATCGGTCGTGAGCGGGACGGCCACTTCGTTCGGGCTGTCGCGCATGTCCTCGACCGCCGCGTCGATGTGGAGCGTGTAGCCCGCGTCGAAGAGCGCGTCGGCGAGGTCGAGCGTGATCTCGAGCGTGCGGCCCGCGCCGACGCTGGCGCCGGTGATGCCGTTCACCTGCGCGGTGTCGCCGCCGGTGGCGCGGTACCAGTCGCTGAGGTGCTCGTAGTACTTGGACTTGCCGCCAGCCATCCAGAGACTGCCGACATAGGCGCCCGAGGTGTCGGTGACGTAGAGCGCGAGATAGGCCCCGTCGCCGCCGTAATTGTTGAGGGTCGTGGTGAGCGTCACCGGCCGTGCCATGGCCAGGCCGGGGAGCGTCAACGCGGTGGTCAGCGCGAGCGTTGCGAGAAACGATTTCATCGGGATGATCCTTTTTGGCAGAGGAGCTTGAGAGCGGTTCAGTTGACCTGAACCTGCGGCGGCGCACCGTTGCCGAAGAGGCCGTTCTGCGGAGGGGCGACCGTGCCGGCGGGCGCGGGATTGCGAGCGCCACCGCGGCAATCGTCGTCGTCATCGTCGTCGTCGCAGTCATCGTCGTCATCGTCATCGTCGTCGTCGTGGCCGCGACGAGAACCGTCCCGCCAACGGTCGTCATCGTCGTCGTCATCGTCGCTTGCGAGAACGAGCGGCATCGCTTGCGGGGCGTCATCGAAGAGAGCGGCGACGGACCGAAGGACGCTATCGGGCGGGGATTGCATCGCGCTCCAGGCGGGGACGCCGATCGCGGCGGTCAGCGCCGTGGACGCGACCAGAAGTGTCAGGGTCTTCTTCATGGCAGGGTCTCCTTTTGTCTGCTGGAGACAATCTGGAGATCCGACCTGAGGGCTTCCTGACGCGTCGGCGATTCCCGCTTCAGCTTGCTGTCAGGAAGAAAGCGGCTTCCGAAAGAAAAAGGCCCCGCCCGTGAGGGCGAGGCCAGGCGGGGCCGAAGGGACGGTCGGCCTTGGGGTTAGGTACCGTCAGGCGATGTCGGCGGGACCGGGGCCGCGCTTGTCGCCCGTCACCATGGCGCGCGCCAGGTTCTCGTGGTGCCGGAAGGAGGCCAGCACGACACCGCCCACATGCAGCGCGGCGAGCAGCAGCATCAGGTTGGCAAGCGTCTCGTGGACCTCCTTCAGCGGTCCCTCGACCTCGCCCGGCGCGCCGTATTCCCGCTCGTCGCCGTCGTCGTCGGCCCATGCGGGTGCCACGATTGCGGGCATGGACGGAAGCATCGCCAGACGGGCCTCGTCCTCCATGAGCCAGCCGGTGAAAGCCGTACCGGACAGCGTGACCAGCAGCGCCACGATCATCGCGGCGCCGGCCGGATTGTGGCCGAGGTAACGCCGCTCGCGCCCGCGGGTCATGTCCCCGAGATAGGCCAGCGTTTCGCGAGGCCCCCTCAGGAAATGGGCGAAGCGCGCGTAGCGACTGCCGACGAGGCCCCAGACAAGCCGGAAGGCCACCAGACCTGCGACTGTATAGCCTGCGATCTCGTGCACGGTTTGCAGCTCGTCCGCAGTCAGCCATGCGGTCGCGAAGGCCGCGACCAGGCCCCAGTGGAACACCCGGACCAGCGGGTCCCAGACACGGACCTTGCTGCTCGGCGCCGCGTTCTTTTCCGGCGCCGGGTGTGAGGTTGCGTCAGTCATCGTCGCCTCCTTCGCGATCACGGCGGGGGCGATCGTCGTCGTCCTCGTATTCGAACTCGATCACCTGCAGCGTCGCCGGATGAACGGTCACCTCGATCCGGCGCCCCTCGGCGTCGCGGCCGTCGATCTCGTAGCAGCCGTCGTCGATCTTGATCCTGCGCACCGTCCAGCCGTTCTCCTCGGCCAACCGGGCGACGGCGTCGCGCGGCTGCCAGTCGGCCATCGGCACGAAGCAGTCGTCGTCCGCCAGCGCGACACCGGCCGGAACGAGCGCGAGAAAGCCGAGAATTGTCAATGTCTTCTTCATGGGTCAAACTCCTCGCTGCGGCCATCTTGACGAAATTCATGCGCGGCGAAGCTGACGGCAGCCTGAAGGGACGCGACCACCCGCTTCAGCTTCGTGTCAGCCAGACGGATCATGGAGGGTCATCGGAAGAGGACGGGAACGAGCATGCGCATCCTGCTGATCGAGGACGACACGGTGCTTGGCGCCGCGGTGCGCGACCAGATCGCGGCCGATGGCCAGTCGGTGGATTGGGTGACGCGCCTCGATGCGGCCGGAGATGCGGTAAAAACAACCTCCTACGACCTGATCCTTCTCGACCTGATGCTGCCGGACGGTCGCGGGATCGGGTTCCTCAAGGGCTTGCGCACGCGCGGAGACGTGACGCCGGTCATCATCCTGACCGCGCTCGACCAGGTGTCCGACCGGATCGAGGGGCTGAACGCGGGCGCCGACGACTATCTCGTGAAGCCCTTCGACCTGGCCGAACTCACCGCCCGCATCGGCTCGGTCGCTCGACGCTACAGCGGCAACCCGAACCCCATCGTCACACACGGGCCGCTGGAAATCGATCTCGCCGCCCGCAGCGTCCATCGCGACGGCAAGGCGGTGCAACTGACCGCAAGGGAATGGGCGCTGTTCGAAGCCTTTCTCGCGCGCCCCGGTCAGCTTCTGTCCAAGGCGCAGCTGGAGGAGAAGCTCTACGCCTTCGACGCCGAGGTCGAGAGCAACACGATCGAGGTCCATGTGAGCCGCCTGCGCAAGAAGCTCGGGGCTTCGGTCATCGAGACCGAGCGCGGCATGGGCTACAGGCTGGGCCGTCCATGAGATGGCCGGCCAGCCTTCAGGGCCGGCTTGGTCTGTCGCTCGGCCTGGCGCTGACGGTGCTGTGGCTGCTCGCGGCGACGGTGACTACCGTCATCGTCCGGGGCGAGCTGGACGAGGTCTTCGACAGCGCCCTGCGAGAGACTGCGGAACGCATCCTCCCGCTGGCGGTGACCGACATCGTGGGCCGCGAAGATCAGGGCGTGACGCAGCGGCTCTCGCCGATCCGGGAGCACGACGAGTTCTTCACCTACCTCGTGCGGGATGCCGAGGGGCGTATCCTGCTGCAATCCCACGCGGCCGATGCGGCGGTATTCCCGCCTTGGGACGGACCCGGGTTCCGGCAGACCGCCACCCACCGGTTCTACAGCGACGCAGCGCTTCAGGACACGATCCGGATCACCGTGGCCGAGCCGCTGGCCCATCGCGCGTCGGTCGCGCGTGAGATCCAGATGGGCCTCGGCCTGCCGCTGCTGATCGTCCTGCCGGTCGCGCTGACGGCGGTCATTCTCGCCGTCCGTTTCAGCCTCGACCCGCTGCGCCGGTTCCGCGCACGCCTCGAGGCGCGCGGCGCCCGCGACCTGTCGGAGGTTCCCGCCGAGGGGCTGCCGAGCGAGATCGGTCCGCTGGCCGAGACCCTCAACGGCCTTCTGGCCCGCTTGCGAGAGGCCTTCGAGGCCGAGCGCAGTTTCGCCGCCAACGCCGCGCACGAGCTCAGGACACCGCTCGCGGGCGCCATCGCGCAGGCGCAGCGGCTCCGGTCCGAGACCCGCGATCCCGCCACTGGGGCGCGCGCGGCGGAGATCGAAGCGACGCTCAAGCGCCTCACCCGGCTGTCGGAACGCCTCCTACAGCTGGCGCGGGCGGAAGGCGGGCGCCTGCGGATCGACCGCAGCGCGGATCTGCGCACTGTCGCGCGAATCGTGGTGGACGACATCGCACGCGCGGACGCGCCGGGGCGCATCGCGCTGAACCTACCCGACGCAGCTGTCATGTCGGACATTGACCCCGATGCCTTCGCTATCCTGTGCCGGAACCTCGTGGAAAACGCTCTCCGTCACGGAGCCGGAGATTTGGCTGTCGAGGTGACGCTCACTGCGGACGGCCGCCTTGTTGTCGCGAACGATGGTCCCGTGGTGGCGCGCGAGATGCTCGACCGCCTGACGGCACGCTTTGAACGGGCGAACGCAAGCACCGATGGCAGCGGGCTTGGCCTAGCCATCGTCGCGGCCATCGCGAACCGGATCGGAAGCTCTCTCGTTCTGAGATCGCCGCGGCCTGGTGCATCTTCCGGTTTCGAGGCATCACTCATTTTGCCGACCGATAGCCCCGGGTTCGGCGCCGGGCGCGACGCGTAATCCGCGACAAGTGCCGGAGGATCAGCACACCCGCGCCTGTTCCCGCAACACCGCGTAGTCGCTCATCATCTCTGCGATCGCCGAGCCCTCCGGCAAGAGGTCCAGCTCCCCTGCCGCTCGCGCCTGGAACTTCCTACTGTACTCGACGACCGGCGGACACGCCCCTGGCCCGCTACCGTCAGAACCGACCGTCGCGCAGCCGCTCAGCCAGATCGTCGCGAGAACGAGGACGGCGCGCCGCTGCCTCGAGCATTCGCTTTTGGGCGTCATAGGTTTTCTCCATGGTTTCGAGCTGCTCGGTCAGTCGGCCGGCGCGCTCGCCGGAGCGGCGCAGGGACAGCAGGAACAGCAGGATCGCGAGGGCCGTGACGCCATAGCGGAGCCCCGTGCGCATCCATGCCGATCCGGCGAGCGCGGCGAGGTGCCCACCGATCACCGCCGCCCCCGGCGCCAGTCGTCGAGTCGGGCGTAGATCGTGACCGCGATGCCCCCGAGCGCGACGGCGATGAACACCCAGCGGAGCGTGTCGAGGTACGGCACCAGCGGCAGGATAGCGGTCTGGGTCTCGGCCAACACGCTCTGGGCGACCTCGACGCCGGCTGCGCCCAGCGTAGCCACTCCGGCCGCGCCTCCACCCTTCATCGTGCGGCTGTCAGCCAGCACCTCGCGCGCGGGGGGCGTCTCCGCTGCAAATGCCGTCGCCCGGCCCGGGAACCGCTCGCCCCACTTACGCGCGGGGCCAAGATCGACATGGATGAACCCCGAGCGCGGATAGAAGCCGAAGCCGAGGAACCCGACCTCGCGCGCCGCGGCCTCGAAGGTCATGGGGTCGTGGTTCGCCATGGCGATGTCGAAGGCGGCGCCGTCCATGTGCTTCGACCGGGTCGCGCCGCCGACGGCGCGGTTGTGCTCGGGGCTGCGATAGGCTGAGCGGACGATCAGCGGCTTGCCCAGCCGGTCACGCAGCGCCTGCAGCTTGTCGAGCGCGGGTTCATTGACCAGCAGCTTGCCGGTACCTCGGCAGGCGATTTCCGCAGGCGAGAAGTTTGGCCAGCGCCAGGTGCCCTCAGGCACGTCGCGCCAGTGGTCGTAGAACGTCGTGGTCATGGGGTCCTCCGAAAACGAAAAACCCGCCTCGTGGGCGGGTGCTGGTGGGCTGATGGTTGTGTTGAGCGGCTACGGGCTGCCGCCGAAGATCTTCAGCTTGATGGCGATGCCCGCGAGCAGCGCCAGCATGACGCCGGTGGTGATCATGCGGACGGCAGTCTGCATGGCGGTGCGGCGCACCAGCCGGATGCAGTCCACGAGGGAGCGAAGATCGCGGATGTCGAGCGCGGCCTCGTCGCCGTCGAGCCCGACATCGGCCAGCGCGCGCTTCGCGCCTTCCTCGGCCGCCCGGGTCAGGATCGCCTCGAACTCGGCATCGGGGATGCGCACGAAGCCCTCGGATCGGGGTGGTGTCATCGGATCCTCCTTCTGCCGCTTAGCCGATCTTGCAGCCCCAGAAGGACGTGTGGTCGGCGGCGAAATAGCCGTCCGCCACGCGGAAATACCCCTGCAGCTCGACGGTATCGCCGGCCGTCAGCGGGACCATGGTCTGCAGCCAGATCGCGGTGGCGAGCGAGACGTGGGTGGCGGAGGTCTCACCCATCGAGCCGCGGATTTCCGTCGTCCCGTTCAGCACCAGCCGCCCCCGCATGCGCGCGGTCGTGCTGGCGTTGACCTTGTAGAGTAGCGTCGCGCCGAAGAGGTAGGTGCCGTCCACGGGCGCCACGAAATGGTTGTTCGTGGCGTCGAAGGCGCCCTGGTCGTTGTAGTCGGTGTTGTTCAGGCCGATCTTCGTCCAGGTCCCGACGCCGACATAGTTGTCGTAGTTGGTATACGCCTTGAACCTGGGCAGCCGGGGCTGGTCGACGATGCCGGTGGCGTTGTCGACGCTGAGCCCGTCGAAGAAGGTGCTGCCGTCGGCCGAGACCGCCAGGCGGAACCTGTCCGAACCGAACAGCCCAACCAGCGCCTTGGTGACGAAGCCGGTCTGCAGGGTCAGCCCGAGATCGTCGCCCGCGGCCTCCTTGTTCATGGTGTAGAACAGATCGCCCGTTCCGCCCTCGGCCACGGTCTTCGCCGTCCAGAGCGCCGCATTGAGCTTGGCCGAGAACGGGTTCGAGGCGTCGGCCGTGGTGCCGATCCCGAGCAGTGCCATGTTCTGCAGCGTCGATGGCGTGGTGCCGATCCAGCCCGCGCCGTCGTAGACCAGCAGCAGGCCCTCGTCCTCGACCCATGCGCGCCAGCCGGTGCGCGGCGGCAGACGCAGCCAGGCGCCGTCGGTCCAGAGCGCGACGTTCAGATCCCAGCCGGACCAGTCGCCCGTCGCGCCGGAGCCGACGATGTGGCGGTCGCCATCTGCAGGCGAACCGGGTGGCGCTGTCAGATTCCGGTCGAGGACAGAAAGCTGGACGAGCCCGTCGAGGATCCGCAGCGCCTCGTTGTGGGTGACGTGCTTCTGCGCCTGTGCCGCGAGGATGTAGGGCAGCAGGAGATGGGTCGTGGCGTCGGACATGGGTTGGCTTTCAGAACGTGAGCGTGACGGTTTTCGGCGCGCCCCGCCCGCCCAAGGCGGAGAGCTGGGAGATGCGGACGTCGAGCGTGTCGCCGGGGCCGAGCGGCGCGCCCCAATCGGCGGTCTGCTGGGCGGCGGTGTAGACCGCGCTGGTGGTGGCGGTGCTCAGCACCCGCTTCACGGTGGCGCCGTCGAGGATCTCGACCTCGTAGGCTTCGATCTCCTCGGCCAGCGGCACCTCCAGCCCGCCCCAGCTGTCGGCCGCGAGTGCGCGCGACCGGCGCGTCCAGCGGATCGCCAAGTCGCCGGGTGTGCGGGGTTTTCGCCACGGCTGCTCGACATGGGCGACGGAGAACGGCCGCAGTCCGATGCCTGCGGGCGTGAAGGCTTGCGCCACGTAGGTCTCGTCGCTGACCGGGCGGCTCGCCGGGCCGATGCGCCAGTTCCACGGGATGCCGAGATCGGCCTCGGCGATTGGCAGGGACGCCAGCGCGGTGTCCAGCACGACGACCCGTGCGCCTGCCGGAGCCGGGTTGCCCATGGCGCCCTCGGTGCCACGCTGGCCGCGAAGCAGGCGCGTCAGGCTGTAGCGTCCCGGCGCGAGCAACTCGGCCACGCCCGCCTGCACGATCTCCCAGACGCCGGGCGCGCTCTCGATGGCCAGCGCGTTCGCTCCGCCGAAGAGGGTCAGGTCCGTGACGCTCTCCAGCGTGCCGGTCAGCAGATCGACCACCAGCGCATTGCCGAGGTCGAAGCGAGACGTGGGCCCCGCGTAGAAGTCCGTGACCAGCATCCCGATCCGGGCGCGGCTGCCAAACGTGGTCAGCAGCTCGAAGCCATCGGTCGAGGGGCTGCGGAACACCGCCATCTCGCCGGGCCAGGGAACCGCGTGAGCGGCGACCAGTGGCCGGTGTGCCGGCTGGTCCTCGGTCAGCTGCGGCAGGTCCATCAGTACCGCATCCGGCGCGCCGAACACCACGGCGCGCGTCAACGACGCCGCGCGAGGGTCTCCGGGCGGCAGATCGTAGGTCGCTCTGTCGTGGCGCACCGCCTCAATGCCGCGTGCCTCGGCGTCGGCGATGGAGACGAGCCGCAGATCGATCAGCCTCCCGTCATGTGAGAGCCGGATCGCATCGGCCGGATCGAGCGCGAGACGCGACGGCGGCAGACGGAACGCCGCGGTCTCGCGCCCCACCCACGCCTCCATCAACGCACGGCGGCAGCGGCGCTCGGCCTCCTCGGGCGGCACGGCCATGGGGAAGGACTCAGAGGCTATGCGAGTCGTATCCACGGTGATGCGCCGCGCTTCGACGAGGGCCGCGTCGTAATCCTCGTCGGCGCGGGCGACCTGCCATTTCAGCGCCTGGGGCAGTTCGGTCTCCTGGCCGCGCGTCAGTTCCAGCACGTCGCCCTCGCGGGCGGCGACCAGATCGTCGGGTGTGAGGGTCGCGACAGACGCCCGGCCGCGCATGACGAAACGGATAACGCCCTCGGTCTCGACCGCGTCGAAGCCGAAGTGGCGCGACAGCGTGGTGATCGAGGCGCGCGGGCTTTCGAGCGCCGTGATGGCGTAGCCCTCAACCGCTCCCCAGAGGCCGGAGACGTCGATGCGGTCCTCGGGCAGCCCGGCGCGGAGACAGAGGTGCCGGACAAGGGCCGCCAGCGACACCGCCCCGAGACGTCCGGTCAGCCAGTGCCCGAGCCGCCAGTTCGCGCCGTCCGTCCAGACGTCGGTCAGGGCCGGAAAGAACGGGTATGGTCGCGCGTCCCAGGTCCAGGCGGCGCATTCGGGGACATGCACCATCCGGCCGCCGTAGACCGAGGACACCGGATTGTTCACAGCCTCGCCCCACCAGAGATACGTCGCCTCGAGATAGGCCCGCTGAATGGCGTCATCCCGCCAGCCCCGCGAGAAATGCGGCGTGAAGCTCTCGGATGACTTCGGATCGAAGAAGACGTTCGGCTGGTTCGTGCCCCGGTCGATGGCAGGGCAGCCGAGCTCGGTGAACCAGATCGGCTTTGACTCCGGCGTCCATGCCGTCGGCGTGCCGCTCTCCACCCCGCCCGGGCGGTCGTAATGCGCGTTCGACCACCAGGCGCGCAGATCCTTGTAGCGGAACACCCACGGCTTGTCGGCGGCGCCGTCGGTGATTGCGGTCCGGATCTGTGCCGAGCGATCGGCCGCACTGGCATAGAACCAGTCGAAGCCTTCGCCGCCCGCGATGTTCGTCTGCAGGTAGCCGCGGTCGTAGATCGCAGGCCAGCCCTCGGCCGCGTCGGCATGCTCGAACCCGTCCCGCCAGTCGGAGAGCGGCATGTAGTTGTCGATCCCGACGAAATCGATCTCCGGGTCGGCCCAGAGCGGATCGAGGTGGAAGAGCACGTCGCCCGAGCCGTCGCCGGGCTGGTGCCCGAAATACTCGCTCCAATCCGCCGCGTAGCCAATCTTCGTCGCGGACCCGAGGATCGAGCGGACATCGGCAAGGAGGTCCCGATACGCCTGCACCGCCGGATAGGTGGCCGCGCCCGAGCGGATCGTGGTCAGTCCCGGCATCTCGGTGCCGATGAGGAAGGCGTCAACGCCGCCCGCCGCCGCGCAAAGATGGGCGTAGTGCAGCACCATGCGCCGCAGGCCCCAGTCGCCGGATGGCCCGGTCCACGCAACCGACTGACCCGAGACGCTGAAGCTGGCGGGCGTGGCCGCGCCGAACAGCGCCGCGACCTGGTTTGCGGCCGTGGCGGTCTTGTCCACGGTTCCTGCGAACCCCGCAGCGGGCGAGCAGGTGATCCGGCCCCGCCAGGGGAAGGCAGGCTGGCCAGTCTCTGCGGCGTTGTCGGAATACGGGTTCGGCAGCGTGTTGCCCGGCGGCACATCCATCAGGATGAAGGGATAGAAGGTCACCCGCAGCCCGCGCGCCTTCATCTCCTGGATCGCCTGCACGACGGCGAAGTCGGACGGCGTGCCGCCGTAGACCGGGCGGCCCTGGTCGTCGCGGCTAACGAGGAAGGCGCTGGCGCGGCTGACGCCATTGACCGACCAGCTGGCGGGCGTGGTCGACTTGGCCGACACCTCGACGCCCGGCCGGACCTTGCACGATCCCGCGCGCAGGTCGTCGCCGAACCAGGCGACTACGAGACTGACGCTCTCGACCGCCGGCGCCATCGCCTGCAGCCGGTCGAGGGCCTCCACCATGTCGGTGGAGTCTGCCAGCGCGTTCAGGTTTTCGGCCTGTGTCCCGCCGCCGTCGGTTTTGCGGATGGCCTGCGTGGCGTAAGTGAACTCGCCCGAGGCCGGGATCATCGTCACGGCCTGCACCAGCCCCTCGGCGGTGTCGGGATCGGCCAGCGGGCAGAACACCTCGAAGGAGAGCTGCGGCAGGCGGTTCCCATAGGTGGAGAGCGCCAGTTCCTCGAAGACGACATAGGCGGTGCCGCGATAGGCGGGCGTGTTCGCCGTGCCCATCCTGGCCGCGATGAACGGGTCCGCCGTCTGCGCCTCGTCGCCCGGATACCAGCGCCAGGTGACGCCGGAGAGGTCCATCGGCTTGCCGTCGGCCCAGATGCGCCCGATGCCGGTGATCGGCCCCTCGCAGAGCGCCACGGCGAAGGAGGAGTAGTACAGATACTCGGTCGTCTTGACCTTGCCGCCCCCTCCGCCCTTGCCGCCACCCTGCGTGGTGGTCTTGGTCTCCTCGCGGAAGTCCGTCGCCCAGATGATGTTGCCGCCCATGCGCATGCGCCCGTAGAGGCGCGGGATCACCGCGCCTTCGGTGGCCGAGGTGATGCGCAGCGTGTCGAGCCGCGCGCCCTCGATGCGCTGCGTGGGCGCCAGCGACGAGATGATCCAGCTGTCGACGACAGAGCCGATACTGGAGCCGATGAAGCCGCCGATGGTCGCGGCACTCACGCCGAGGATCGCCCCGCCGATCGAACCGCCGATGGCGGCGCCGGCCGCGCCGAGGACAAGCGTTGCCATGATCGGGTCTCAGCGTTGCGGGAACAGGAAGGCGAAGGCGATGCGCCGCCGCCAGGAATGCGTGAGCGGTTCCTCGGTCACACCGAACCGCTCATAGGCGTGGAGGAAACTGTCGGGCCCGGTCAGGATGCCGACATGCTTGGCGATGGCGCGGGGCTTCATGCGGAACAGCACCAGCGCGCCGGGGCCGGCCTCTACGGGAGGCACCTCGATCATCATGGATCGCGCGCCTTCCACCAGGACCTCGCGCGGGCCCGCCTCGCCCCAGTCGCGGCTGTAGGGCGGGATCGGGAACGGCTCGGGGCCGACGGCCTCGCGCCAGACGCCACGTGCGAGCCCGAGGCAGTCGCAGCCGACGCCGCGGAGGCTCGCCTGGTCGTGATACGGCGTGCCGAGCCAGGAGCGTGCGATGGCGATGACGCGCTCAGGATCGGCCGATGCGAGAGGTTGCGTCACAGCACGCCTCCGTCGTGGCCGCCGTCCTTCGTCGCGTAGCGCAGGACCGCGTCCTGACCGGGGATGTGCGGGAAGCCCCGGAAGTTGGCCGTGTTGGCGAACTTCGCGCCGCAGGTTTCCATGCGCTTGTCGCAGCCCGCACGGATGGTGAAGGCATCGCCCTCGGAGATCTCGCGCACCGGTGCCTCGAGCAGGGTCAGCACAGCGATGCCGTCCGTGACATCATGGCCCAGCACCTCGGTGCGCCGCCCCGCGTTCGCGCCGGAGGTCCATTCGACCGTGCCGAAGGTGAACCAGCCGGCCTCAAAACTGCCGAGCACTGAGGCAGTGAAGGCCCGGTCGCGCAGCACGTCGATCACGGCGCCCGCGCCCTTGAACGCCGGATTCTCCAGGCCGACCCCGCAGCGCGCGTCGCCGAGCGCGGCATCGCAGGTTGCCTGAAAGGCCCGTCCGACTGTCTGGCCCAGCACATGGGCGAGCGAGCGGACCTCGGCCACAAAGGCCAAGCGCCCGCGCCGGATCTGGCCGATGGCGCCGCGCCGCATCAGCACGCGCTGGCCGGTGTCGGCCCAGTTCACCCGCCAGACCTCGACCTCGGCGTTGTCCCAGCGCCCATCGAGAATGTCGGTCTCGGTGATCCGGTCCGAGGTCAGCACGCCTTCGGCGTCCTGCGCATCGACCGACAGGTCCGAGCCCGAGCGCACTTCGGACGCCGTCAGCCCGCTTTCCGGCTCGAAGTCGGTCCCGTCGAAGCTGAGCGTCCGGTCGTGATCGGTGAATCCGAAGGCGACGCCGTCCGCGCGGGCGATCCGCCAGCACCAGGCGAGCGTCGTCGTGCCCTCGTCGAGATGGGCCTGCAGGGCGGGATCGAGGGTCTTCATCGGCGCAGTTCCAGAAGCGGAATGGAGGTGATCGAGCCGAGCCGCTCGAGGTCGAGCGTCACGTCGAGCGCATCGGTGTCGAAGCGGACGGGCACGTCGAAGGCGAAGCCCGCAGTGACGGCGACGCCCGCGGCCGGCGCGGTGTCGAAGGTCACGACCCCGGTGGTCGTATCGACGGACCAGTCGTCGATCTGCTCAGCGCCATCGAGCGCGACCCGCACCGTGCCGGCGACCGGCTTGGCGATTGTCCGGGTCCAGGTCTGGCTGCCCGAGGCGTAGTGCTTGACCAGCTGGAAGGCGGTCGTCGTGCCGTCGCCAGTGCCGATCGACTGATCCGTCGGCGACGGCGTGCCCGAAGGCAGGCAGGACTTGTGATCGCCCCAATCCTTGAACCGGAAACCGTGCAGGCGCCCGTTGCGCGCCTCGAAGAAGGCGACGACCGCCGCCAGATCGTCGGCGCGGCGAATGCCGTAGGCCACATCGTAGCGGCGGCGCGAGTTTGCCCAGCTGGCGTTGCGCTCCTCGTCGCCCGAGGCGAGCTCGACGATCTGGGTGCGCCGCTCCGGTCCACCGCGCGCGCCGCGACTGATGTTGTCGGGAAACCGGACCTCGTGAAACGCCATTACATGCCTCTCCGCCCGAGCGACACGGCGCGGGCGATGTCGGCCGCGACCTGCGTCCGGGACTGCCGGAAGCTCTCGGCGTCGCGGGCCATGATGGTGACGTTGACGCCGCCGCCCGCGCCGTAGCTCTGCGCCTCTCGGCGCGACAGCACCCGCTCGCCGCGCTGCAGGATCGCGGGCACCTCGTCGTGACGAAGTCCGGCCATGCCGCCAGCATGCATCCGGGGCGCAGCGGCGAAGGCCATGGCCGGGACCATCCGCGAGGGTCCGGCCGATCCGACCATCCCGCCCGCATGCAGGACGTTGGCGAAGATGCCGCCCGCGCCGGAGAGAACGCCCGAGAGCGCGTTTGCGATCGGTCCGAGGATGAACCGCCGTGCCGCCAGCTGGGCGAGATCGGCGAGCAGCGAAGTGACGAGATCGCGGAAGTTCAGCTTGCCGGTCTTCACGAACTGGCCGACGGCGTTCTCGGCCGACTGGAAGGCGCCGACGAGGCTCTGGCCGATGTCGCCGCCGATGTCGCGCGCCTTGCTGGCGTAGTCCGACAGCGCCGCCGTGACCGCCTGCCAGCCGGTGAGGGCCGTCTCGACGTTGGGTGCGCCCGCGGATGCTGCCGCGCCTGCGGCAGCGCCGGCATCGGTCGCCGCCTGCCCGGCGCCGTCGAGCGCGGTCTCGAACCGCTCCGCCGCCGCCGTGGCCTCGGCCAGCGCATCGGCGCCGTCCTCGTCAGTGCCGCGCACCGCATCCCGCAGCGCCTGCCAGCTTTCGAGGGGCGCGCGGGCACCTTCGGCCAGATCGCGCGCGGCGCCGCGATAGAGGTTCGCGGACTCGAGCGCGCGGTTTGCCGCCTCGGTAAGACCGAGATCGGGTGCGGTGAGCGGGTTGTTCTCGAAAGCCCGGTCGAACGCCGCCTGCGCCGCCGTCGTGGCAGCGTTGGCCGCACCCTCGAAGCGGTTCTCGATCTCGCCGAGATCGAGGTCGGGCACCAGCGAGATGCGCCGCTCGGACCCGAGCGCTTCCAGCCCCTGGTTGATCCCGCCAATGAAGCCGTTGATGCGCGAGACCACGCCGTTCAGCATGGCCTCGACGCCGTCGACCAGGCTGTTGGCCGCCTGAAACGCGAGATCGCCGATGGCGGCGGGCAGCAGACCCCAGATCGCCTTGATCGCCTCGTAGGCGCCCTCGAACGTGTTCGCCGCCGTGTTGCCGAAGCCTACCACGCTCTCGATGGCGCTCTGCATGCCCGAGGCGGCATCCGCCTTCAGGTCGAAGAACATCGCGGTGGCGGCCGCACCCGCCGCACCGGCGCCCATCCTGATCCGCTCCCAGACTTCGACCGCGAGGTCCTTCAGGAGCGACATCGCCTCGCCGAAACCGCCCGCGCCGGAGACAAGGCGGGTGAACTGGTAGACGAGCTCCCCCGCGCCGACGATCAGCGCGCCGATACCGGTGCGGATCAGCGCGCCCCGCAGCACGACGAGCGCAGTGGCGAGACCTCGGACGGAGAGCGCGGCTGCGGCCATGCCGGCGATCCAGCGTCCCGCGAGGAAGGCGGCGAAGGTCGCGGCATAGGTGGTCAGGCGACCGATGTTGTCGAAGAGGCCGCGAATGGCGATGCCCAGCGGTCCGGTGCGGCTGGCGACCGCCGCCATGGCGTTGGCGACCGCTTCCAGCGCGGGGGCTGCAGCGACGGCCAGCTGGTTCGACAGCCCGCGCCAGATCAGCCCGAGCCGAGAAATGGCATCGTTCGTGCGCTCGATCTGGTCGGCATCCTGCTCCGACACGACGACGCCGAAGGCGAGGACATCCTCCGTCGCCTGGCGCAGCGTCGCCGTGTCGATCCGCGACATGGCGATCGAGCCTTCCTCGCCGAAGAGCTGGCCCGCGACGGCCGCGCGCTCGGCCGCTGGCACAAAGCTCTCGATGGCCGCGTTGATGGCGCCGACGCGCTGATCCAGTGGCAGGGCGATCAGCTCGTTGGCCGAGAGCCCGAGCCGGTCCAGCGCGTCGGCGGCAGGGCCGCTCCCGGCGGCCGCCTGGCTGAGACGGCGCGTCAGATCCTTGGTGGCCTGTTCGATGCCGGACATCGAAACGCCCGCCAGCTCGCCCGCGCGCTCCAGCGTCTGGATCGAGGCGACGGTGGTGCCGAGGGACTGCGCGAGCTTGGCCTGCGCGTCGATGGTCTGGAGCCCCGAGCGGACCATGGCGATGCCAGCGGCGGCGGCGGCCGCCACGGCGGCTGCGGCGGCCACACGCACCCGGCGCGAGAAGGACGCGAGCCGGGTGTTGGCCGCTTCCATTTCCCGGCTGAGCCGACCGAAACCTCGGGCACCGGCTTCACCGACGCCTTCCAGTTCGGCGCGCACCTGCCGACCACCGACCGCCGCAAGGCGGACGCTGACGCGTTTTTCAGCCATTGGGGCTTTCCATCTGTTCGTTGAGTTTGGCCACCATCACCGCTTCGATGACGGGCAAAAGTTCGGCCATGGCGAGCGGCGGCACGCCGAGCGCGTCACCGAGCGCCAGCGCGGCCGACATGTCCCAGCCGACGACTGCGCCGGGCAGCACCCGCAGCTGCCCCCCGAGACGGCCGACAAGGTCCCAGACCTGCCAACCCTCTGGCGTTTCAGGACGGTTCAGCCGCGCCGGGCAGTCCGGGCAGGCTTGCGCACAGGCCTCGCAGTACCGGTCGCCCCCGCCGAAGGACCATTCGGCGAGAGCGCGGAGGCGTTTTTTTCCTGTTCCAGCAGCAGACCCTTGGAGACGTAGGTCAGCTGGAAGGCTTCGAAGATCGGCCAGACGTCGAGCAGCGCGTCGATGGTCTCGGGGCTCGGGTCGATGGGATTGCCGTCGGCATCGCCGATGCCCTCCCAGGCAAGCACCGCACGGCGCGCGAGCGCCTTGGCGAAGGCGACGGCGCGTTCCTCGTCCGACGCATCCTCGGTCACCGACTCGACGGCGGGATCGCTGCGCGTCGCCACCATCAGCGCGGTGGTCAGCGGGCGCAGCTGCACCCGAACGCCGGGGGCGAGCTCATGCCAGCGCGGGGCATTGGTCAGGTCGAGCGTCAGCATCCTCAATACACCTCGATGTCGTTGATCAGGGTTGCCGTGCACATCCGGCCGACCACGCTGTCGCGCGCCGCCTGCCAGTCGAAGGTCGCCTGCACGCCCTGCGGCCCGGAAATCTCGATGCGCGGGCGCGGCAGGTAGACGGCGTGCACGGTGAAGGTGAAGCTCTCGCCCGAGGGCAGGACGTAGGCGAACTCCATCTCACAGGCCTCGCCGTTGATGGCCTGCGTCACCATCGTCTGGTCGGCGAACCGCACCTCGATCCGGCCGGTCAGCGCGGCGATGGACGGGTCCGCGCCGTCGATGCGCCCGTCCGAGCGGATTGTCTCGATCCGGTCGAGATTGTTGGCATAGGTGATCTCGGCAGAGACCACGTTGCCGAGCGCCGTGCCATTCCGCGTGATCGATCCGTTGAAGTGACCGAAGCGCTTGAGCTCCAGCGCGGCGGGTGTTCCCGCGCTGGTCGTCGTGCCCACCGTCTCGCCCTGCGCCACCAGACGCGCCGTGGCGGTCAGCAGCCCCGAGCGCTGCATCTGCCAGGTGATCTGGTCGAGCACGCAGCCGGAATACATGGCAAAGCGCGGCACCTCCGGCATGCCGGTCTCGATCGACATGCTGGGCAGCGTCCAGGACCCCGACTGGAACTCGTGGCTGTAGGGCGCCTCCGCGCCCGTGGTCGTGGGTGTCCCGAACGCCGCCTTCAGCCAGAAGCCGAAGGCCTCGGCGTCGAGCGGCACGACGACATCTCCATCGGCGGTTACCGCGTCCTTGATCGGCGCCAGCGGATCCCGGCCGTATCCCAGCAGCTCCGAGTTCAACAGCGGCTGCTCCGCCCCCAGCGACGTACTGGCGAAGGGCATGCGGGTGAAGCCGCTCGCGGGCGGCGTTCCATAGGTCGTCTCGAACGCAAGCGCCATCTGCGCCCGCGCCCCCTGGGCTCGTGCCATCGTGTTCTCCTCGGGTTGTCGGGGTCAGCCGAGCGGATCGGCCGTGGAATAGTGCAGGACGACCGGGATCACGGCGGCCTTCAGGCTCGCCGCGCCCTCGACCGGCAGATCGACCGGGCGCGGCGCTTCAGCCTCGACCCAATCGCAGAGCCCGCCAAGCGTGCGGTCGGCGGCAATGGCCGCGCCGATGCTGGCGGTCAGCGCGTCGAAGGCGGCGTCACGGTCGGCGCCCTGCACGACCGCCTCGATCTCGGCGTGGTGCTGGTAGTGATAACGCAGCGGTGAAAGCGTCACCTCGGGCTCCCCGGGCTCGCCGTCGCGCAGGATCAGCAGCCCCTCGGCCGGAACGCGCTCGGGCAGGACGTCGCCGCGGAGCGCGGTAGCGGGCAGTGCCGAGAGCCGCGCATGCAGCGTGGCGAGGATGGTTTCGCGTGGGGTGGGCATGTTTCCGTCTTCGTGCGGAACCGACAATAAGGTCAGAGAAGGTCGCCGAAGCTCGCGATCTTCAGCCTGAAGCGGTGGTTCGCGGCCCAGTCGTCCTTAATGGCGTCAGCCTCCTCGACGCTCAGAAGGCCTTCGACAATCATCTGAACCGTCAGATCGACGGTCCCGAGAACCACGAGACCGCCATTGATGCGACGCGCTTCGTTCGCTGCGCGCCTATCGTCCAGAGCGAGACCGGCGCCGATCGAAATGGCGTGTGCGATAGTGGCACTTTCACCGATGCCGAGGCGTTGCGTGCCAGTCAGTTGTCCGAACATCTCCAGGGCAGCGTCGTCCTCCACGCGGCAGACTTCGCAGCATCCTGCGGCAACTGCGGCTTCGAAGCGGGCGAGCTGATCCAAATACACATCGGTTATTTCGCCAGCAGCATGATCTGTGACCAGGAACTGTGGAGACAAATCCCGGATGAGATCCATCCGGTCAATCCGGAGGAAGTTCACCAGAACAGACGTGTCTGTAACGAGGAGAACGGATGGCGGCGCAGGCATCTTGGGCGTCACTCGGCTCGCGCTGCTTCAGCAAGCTCTAGCAGCTTGCGCCCGTCAACGCCGACGGTCTTGCCCACATCGAGAAGTCGTCCTCGGGAGATTTCGCCGAGCCGATACGCCTCAAGCGCCAGATGAGCCACGCGGCCCCGAAGCTCTCGGGTTCCTCTCTTGCCACTTACCGGTGCCTCGAGATCCTCAAACAGGTCCAGCGCCCGCAGGTAGTCCCTCCCGGCCTCCTCCTGCTCGGATGACAGAAGCAGGACGCTCTCCGGTTGATTGATGTAGCGAAGGCTCTTCAGACGATAGACCGCCGCCTGATAGCTCACGCCGAACCTGTGCGCGATGAAAGCGACATCCTGAAAGCCGATCGTCTGGGAGCGCGGAGCCGGACGCAGCTGACCCTGAATGCTACCGCCGGTCGCTACATCGAAGACGATCTGATCGGTGCGCGCCGGCTGGCCCTTCCCGAGCTGGCGCAGTTCCTCTTCAAGCCCCACTTCAGGAAGCAGGAAGGCCGCGGCGAATGCATTCGCGCGCTGCTCGATCCTTTCGCGGCTGTTGTCGGCGCTGCTGACGCCGACGACCCTGTTGCGATCCATCAGGGCATGCGCGTACTCGTGCGCCAGCGAGAAACGCTGGCGGGCGCGCACATGTCCCGCATTCACGAGCACTGCCATGCCGATGCTCGGATGATGCAGGAACAAGCCAGACATGGTGTGCGGGAGATCGACGACCGATGCCCAGATTCCCTGATCGCCGAGCAATTCCGTCACGTCGGCAATCGGGGCGCTTCCAAGCTCAAGTCGCCTTCGTTCCTGTTCAGCCACACGCTCGCCCTGAGCGACGGCTTCCCCGGTCGATCGCGGTACGGGCTCACGATATGCTGGCGGCCCATCCCGCTCCTCGCGCCCCAGCAAGCTCTCCAGGCTGATACCTTCGCGGCAAATTTGTACACAGCGGTCCACCTCGATCCGCACCTCCGGATCTGCGTCGAGCCCGGGGGCAATTCGATGCAGCGCCACGACGACATCTTCTTCGGCGTCCGGCACGTCCGCGAGAAACCAGCTGACAGGGCGACGATAGAGATCCGCTAGGCGCGCAAGTTCCATGGTGGACACTGAGCGGTTCCCTCCTTCGATCTGAGTGACGGCCGTGCGGGGAAGGCCAAGCGCTTCGGCAGCGTCGGCCTGACTGATTGATGCGAGTTCTCGTGCCTCCCTCAGTCGACGAGACATTTCGGTGCGGTTCATGACGGGTTCCTCGGTGTGCGTGTCGGGCTTCTCCCGGCCCCCACGTGGGGACAAGATAGGCTGATCGCACTATAACGTCAAATTCTTACTTGAACGTTCGATTGCCGCACACCACATCATGGCCATGCCACCGAAAGGAGGTGATGGGCATGGCAGGCAAGAACCAGCACGTGGTTCGGCGCGAGGACGGCTGGGCAGTTCTCGGCGCCGGCAACAGCCGCGACACGGCGCGCTACGGCACGCAGGCTGAGGCAATCGACCGGGCCACCGAGATTGCGCGAAACCAGCAGAGCGAAGTTCTGATCCACGGGCGTGACGGTCGGATCCGCGAGCGTAACAGCTACGGAAACGACCCTTTCCCGCCCCGCGGCTAAGAACGGCGCGGAGGACCCTCGGGGCCCTCCGCGCACCAGCTTGTTTTCAAATCCGCTCCTCCACCCAGTTCACCACGATCAGCCCCGGCACGCTGTCCAACGCCCGGTCTGCATCCCGCGCCAAGTCCAGCCGCTTCGGCAGCTTGACCTGCGGCACCAGCAGGAAGATCGGCGCGGTGACCTTGCCGCGCCCGGTCTGAGAGCGCGACACCACCGCTTGACCCTTCGTGTTCAGCCGTCCCTCCGCCACAAGCAGGCTCGGGCCCGTCCGGCGATAGACGAACCGCAGGCGCAGCCCACGACGCCGTTCCCATTCGCCGGGCGTGATCCGGCCGCCGCGCAGGGACTTGCCTGCGGCGGGCAGCGGGATGGCGAGCCAGAACCCGTTCTTCGAGCGGATCAGCGGGCCGGTGTCATGCGCGCCGACGATGACGGGGGCCTTCGACCAGACCAGCGCCGCGGCGTCGAGGCTCTCGCCCGACCTCGGGAAGTTCTGGCTGCGGATGGAGTTGGCGAGCCGCGTGCCGAGCCCTGCGCCGGTGATCTGCAGCCGCCATGCGGTCTTAAGCCCGGTCCCGGCCTCGCGCATGGCGGCCGTCACCGCGCGTTCGCCCGCCGCGACCTCGGCCGCCATCATCGCGACGATGTCGGGATCGATGTCGAGCTTCAGTTTCACGCGGGCCTCAGATCGACGGTCCAGACCAGCCGCTCGCGGTCGCGAACCGGCTCGCCCTGGACGAGGAAGGCGTCGCCATCGATCTCGATGCGGTCGCCGGGACGCGGGGTCGCCACCTCGGCGACGCGCAGGTCGATCCGCGTGGTCTCGGACCAGAGCCGCGCATCGCCGAAGTCGGTGATAGCGTCGGCGCGCCGGGCGACGATGCGCACCAGCACGGGCGCGCCGCCGTCGGCGATGTAGACCGCATCCCGGCCGATGTTCGGATCGGCGAAGAGCGCACCCACGGCGGCAGCGAAGGCGCTCATCAGAACGCCGCGTTCAGGCGCACCCGGCCGATGGTGTCGCCTGCGCCGCTGGCCACCGCTTCCACAGCCACACCGATGAGGGTGCTGTCAGTGGCGACCGTGGTGCAGCGCTTGTTGGTGTCGTCCCAATAGACCTTTGCGCCGACGGTCCAGGCCTGGGAGCCGACCTTGGTGATGTCGAACACGCCGACGAGCGCGGTCTCGACGGGCTCGCCGAGGGCCGCCGCTCCGGAGGCGATGCCGAAGATGGAGCCGACGAGCAGGCCATCGCCGGAGGCGACGGCATAAGGCGCGGTCAGGGTGATGGTGTTGCCGGGCTGGACGTAGTTTTTCATGGGGAGGATCCTCGTGGAAAGACGAAGGGCGGCCCGTGAGGACCGCCCGTGTGTCAGGTTTCAGCATTGGATGCGGGTTACGCGCCCGGGTTCTTGTAGAGGCCGCGCCAGTCGATGGCCTTGGCGCCGAAGTCGAGGCGGCACTTGATCTCGACGCCGTCGACGTCGAAGCCGTTGCGGGTCTCGATGTAGGCGCCCTGCTGGCCTTCCAGATAGGCGTATTCGATGGTGTCGATCTGGTTCGGGCTCGCCGCCAGATACCAGGCGGTTTCGCTGGCGGCATCAAGCCGGGGCTCGCTGATCGGCGCCAGCGTGCGGATCGATTGCGGCACGACATTCCCGCTCTGCGCCGGCACGAGGTTCTGGGCGACCAGTTGCTCGGCCTTCAGTTCTAGCGAGGCAGGGACGATCAGGAAGGCGGGACGGACGTTCAGCACGGTCTTCTTGTCGAGCCCGGTCTGCTTGGCCATGGCGGCGCGGGCCGCACCGACGCTGCTGACATCAAGCGCCGCCCCGGTACCTGCCAGGTTCTTGTGTGTCGTGTGGAACAGCGCCGTGCCGTCGGCCATGGCCGGGTTCGAGGTGACGATCCCCCAGACCACGTCCGACTCCAGCTGGGCGATGGAGTTGCCGTACATCGCCGGGATGCGGGTGAAGGCGTCGAGATCGTCGTTGATCAGGACCTGCCGGGTGATCGCGACCACCCGGCCATAGGTCTTGACCTTGTAGCTCTCCTTGCTCTCGCCCAGCGTGCCGCGCTTGAACTCGCCGCTCTCGCCTACCTCCAGCAGCTGCGGCGCCTCGCCAAGCTGGACCCGGTGCATCGCCTTGAAGTCGGTGGCGAGCACCTGGCGGCAGAACAGCATGAAGGTGCGGGGATAGGCCTCGTAGGCCTGCCGCAGGGTCTTGTTGGTGACCGCCGACAGGATCTCGGGGAAGTCCGATGTCGAATGCAGCGCCCGCGTCGCCACCTCGTCGCGCGACAGGCCACGGGTGTTCACCCCGGCATTGCCGAGGCTTTCGCGGGCGAGTTCCAGCAGCGTCATGCCGCGATACTGGCGCGCAGCGTCTTCCAGCTGGAACAGACTCGGGCTGTAGCGGTGCAGCAGCGCATTCGCCACCGCGTCGCGGCGGGTGATGCGCTCGTCGCGGCCACCCAGCGGGACGGAGACATGGGGGAAGGTCCGGGTCTCGTCCGACTTCGCCGCGACCTGATCGAGGATCAGGCGGCGGGACTCGTCGACGCTGACGCCGCGCTTGACCAGATCCTCGGCGAAGCCGCGCTCGAGGTTCAGGCGACCGGCCAGATCGTAGATGGTCGAGACGCGGTCGCGCTCGGCCTCGCGCGCGCGGGTGGCGACCGCTTCGGTGTCGGGCGCTGCGGGAGTGTCGGTCGTCTGAAGTTTCGGCTGCGCGCGGGTTTCGCTGGCGGCGACCTTCGGGGCGGGCGCAGCCGCTTTCGGCTCGGTCATGGCGGTGTCCTCGGTTTCGACCGGCTCGGTCGGCTGGGTGGTGGCGGGGGTGGCGGCGTCGCTCGCCGGCGTCTGGGTCTGCTCCGTCATCGGGATGGCTCCTGTCGGGCTTGAAGGGGCGTCCCGGCGGTGAAGGACGCAATCGTGAAGGGGATGCTGGGCGCGGAAGCCCGCGGCGGGATCGGCGCCGACCGCGACCGCGGAGACCTCGAAGGGTGTCCAGTCCACTGCCCGCCAGAGTTCGCGCGCGGCCTCGGGTTTCGAGACTTCGAAGCGGTGGACCTGGTAGCCGATGGAGACCGCGCGGATGTGGCCTGCCTGAATGTCGCGCCAGATCGGCTCGACATCGGCGCGCTCGCTGATCCGCACCAGCGCGATGCCGCGTCCGTTCTCGATCCGCGCCGAGCCCGGCACGACCGAGCCGATCACCGCGTCGAGCGTGTCGAGCTCGTGCACCTTCAGGAACGGCGCGCCCGCGTTCAGCCGGTCGAGCCGGACATGGGCGGGGTCGAGGCTCAGTTCCTCGTCGTAGGGCTCGCCGAAGAAGGTGGCGCGGCGAACGCGCGCGCCGGCCGACCAGACCACCTCGACGGTGCGGCTGTCGGCGTCGGCCGTGTTCGGCGCAAGCTCCGCCGACCGGCGCATGGCCGGCAGTTCGATCATCGTGTCCATGAAGGTCAGTCCTGTTGGTCGGCCTGCGCCGGGTCTGTATCCGCGTCGGCGGTCGGGTCGTCGGTGTCCGGTTCGTCGGCGGCCGGATCGGTTGCCGGGTCGCTGGTCTGCGCGCTGCCGGTCTTGGTGACGCGGCGCGGGTCGCTGTCGAGCACCAGCCCCAGCGCATCGAGCTTGGCGTTGGTCGCCGCGATCTCGGCCAGCACGGCGTCGGGATTGCGGCCCTGCCGGGCGATCACCTCGGCCAGCGTCATGGTGCCGGAGCGGATCGACAGCAGGTTCGCCATCGCATCCTTCTGCGGATCGACCGCCTCGAACTTCGGCGGCGACCATTCCACCGGCACGGTCGGCGACGGGATCTGGCCCGCCGCCCATGCGGCTTCGGTGAACCAGCGCCAGACGGGCGCGCAGAACATCGGAATGAACAGCTGCCACTGCACGGCGTCGATCTGGCGGCGGAACTCGACGAGCCCGGCCCGGATCGAGGAATAGTTGACCTGGGAGAGGTCCCCGGTCAGCAATTCATACGGCACGCGGAACCCGGCCGAGATCGTGTGCAGGCTCGCCCGCTTGTACTCGCCGTAGCCGCCGGTCGCCGCGGGCTGGTTGAAGCGAATGTCCTTGCCGCCACGGGCATAGGCGATCAGCCCCGGCTCGAACTGCTCGACCCGGTTGCCATCGGCATCGACCACGGCGGGCGCGATGCCCTGCTGCGCCTCGTCATCCCCGAAGACGATGGCGGTGACGCAGGCCTCGGTCTTCTTGCGCACGATCTCGGCCACCTCGTAATCGTCGAGATCACGCAGCGCCCGGATGACCGGCGCGCCCCATGGAACGCCGCGCGCCTGCGTGCGCTGCTTCTCGTAGACATGGGCGATATCGGTCGCCGGGACCGGGCGCGATCCGAGCCCACCGTTCAGCGCACCCCACGCGTTGCCCGGGTGCTCGGCATGGAGCCAGTAGGCCCGTCGCTTGCCGACCGGGTCGAACTCGATCCCCTGCACCAGCCGCCCGGCGCCGAGGGCGCCGGATTTCGTGGCATCGAGGAAATCCGCCTCGAGCACCTGAAGCTGCAAGGGCACCGGCAGGCCGTCCGAGGATCGCCGCAGGCGACGACGCACCAGCACCTCGCCCGCTTCGATCATCTCCCGGCAGATCAGCGTCTGCAGTCCGTAGAAATCGAGCTGGCCATCCGCATCGCAGGCCTCGGCCCATCGCTCGAAGAGATCGTCGACGCGGCGGTCCAGCGCCTCGTCGCCACTGGCGGCGCGCGGCATGATGCCCGCGCCGACGATATTGTTCACCAGCACCGCCACGGCCTTGGCCGCATGCGGGTTGTTGCGCACGAGATCGCGCATCCGGTCGCGCAGCAGCGCCCCGGCCATGCCGATCTCGGTATCGGCCGAGGATGCGGGCGCGCGCCAGCCATCAGTGCGACGCCCGCGCGCAGCGCCGTCATAGCCCCGCGCGAGCGTTTCGAAGGCCTGCCGCGCCAGCACCCGACGCGCAGCAGTTCGTGGGGCGACCGACGCGATGGCGCGGTCGAACCAGTTCACGGCCATCACCTGTCCCCGCGCGAGAAGCCTGCGAGACCGGCCACCGGCAGCGGCCGGCCGACACCCGCGATGGCGCGCTCGATGATCCGGATGCGGGCGAGTAGATCCTCGGCCGAGCCGTAGTCGACGGACTTGCCGTCATAGCTGACCCGGGTGGTGCCGCTGGCATAGGCCCGGCGCAGTGCCGAGAGCTCGGTTTCCGTCCAGTCGGTCATTGCCTGTTTCCCTGTCGGGCCATCAGCCCTCCACGCCTCTTGTTCAAAACCATCCTCCGCGCCGCCCAAGCCAGTCGGAGCGGCGCTTGCCCTGCGGGGCCTGTCCCGGCCGGTTGATCTGCCCGGCGGGATCGGTGTCACCGAAAGGAGCGGCCCCGAGTTGATCTTCGAGGTCGCGCCATTTCGCCTCAGACCACCGATCCGCGCCCGCGATCCAGGCGGCGGCGCGGGCGTAGACCCGGCAATCCAGCGCCTCGTTGCGTTCGCGCAGCTTCTGCCAATCGAGCTTCGCGAAGCCGCGCTTGGTGCGGACGGTCACCAGCTGTTCGGCCACGAGCTGCTTCAGCCATTCGTTCTCGACCCAATGCGGCAGGTGGATCGTGCCGGGCGGAAAGGCCGCACCCTCGGCCCGTTCCTCGGTCGTCGGTCTCTCCAGCCGCAGGAAGCGGTAGGTCTCGGCCTTGAAGGTCGAGACGGCCACCGTCCAGAGCCGGGCGCCGCGACGCAGGCGCTTCCCGCCCTCGGTTGCATCCACGAATGTGGGGCCGGAGACCGGGCTGGAGCGATTGAAGCCTTCGAGCCCCTTGACTGGCGCGACCTGTGCAAAGCCGACTTTGCGCGACCAGGCATAGACGGCCGGGGCTTCGTAGCCCGTGTCGATGGCGAGCCGCGCGATCCGAAGGTGCGCTCCGTTTTCATGCGGCCACGACCGGTCGAGGAGTGCCGTCAACTGGTCCCAAGCATCATGCCGATCCGGCCCGCCCTCGATCACGACGTGATCGACGAGCCAGCTCTCAAGCCCTCGGCCCCAGGCCCAGACATCGACCTCGATGCGGTCCTTCTGGACATCCGCGCCCGCCGTCAGGAACAGCCCGCCCGCTGGCACCGTGCCTGGCTGCCACTCCTCGCGGCGATCGTATAGCCGCTGCCAGTCCGGCGCCTCTCCGGTTTCGATCCATGTCTCGCCGAGGATCGTGTTGCGGAACGCCTTGATCGCCTCGTCGGAGCCTTGCGCCGCCTCCCAGCTGCGCGCAATCCGTGACCAGCTGAGCCAGCCGACAGGTGAATAGAGCGCCGAGAGGTGGTAGCCAACCGTGGTGGGATCAGCGGCGACAGCGGTCGCCCGCCATTCGCCGCGCTCCAGCATCGCCGTCTTGTGGTGCTCCGCGATGGGTTGATCGCAGCTCTCGCAGAGATACTCCGCCGTCTCCGGCTTGCCCTTCTGCCAGCGCAGCCGATCGAACTTCATCCACTGCATCGCCCGGCAATGCGGGCACGGGACGAAGTAGCGCCGCTGGTCGGACGCCTCGAACTCGCGCTCGATGCGGCTGAGCCCCCGGATCGTCGGCGTCGAGATCAGGAACACCTTGCGCCGGTGGGCGAAGGTCAGCGACCGTGCCTCAGCCAACGTCACCGGGTCGCCTTCCTCGTCGGCTGAGGCCGGATAGGCGTCGACCTCGTCGAGGAAGATGTAGCGCGCCGGGGTCGAGCGCAGCCCGACCGCCGAGTTCGCGCCCGTCATGATCAGGATGCCGCCCGCGAATTCCTTGGACAGCATCGTGTTCCCGGCATCGCGGGATCGGGCCGGTTTGACCCGCTCCCGGAGCTCGGGACTTTCGTCGATCAGCGGGTCGATCCGCTGGCGCGAGTTGCGCTTGGCCAGTTCGACCGTGGGCTGGACCGCCAGCATCGGGCCCGGGGCCTGATGGATGGCGAAGCCGATCCAGTTGTTGCCGGCTTCCGTCGCGCCGACCTGCGCAGCCTTCATGAACACGACCCGTTGCGCCGCGTCGCCGGGTGACAGCCGGTCCATGATCTCCCGCATGTAGGGCGTTCGCATTGTGCGGTAGCGCCCCGGTTCGGCCGAAGCGCGGGACGCCAACATCCGGTGCCGGTCCGCCCATTCCGAGACGGTGAGGTCGGGATCCGGTCGGATCCCGTTGCCCCAGGCGCGCAGGATCTCAGCCGCGCCTTCGAAATCCCTCAGGCCATCTTCATCACCGGAATTCGGGCCGGACCTCGGCGAGTTCGTCGAGGTGGGCGCGTACATGTTTCTCCAAGGTCTTCTGCATGGCGGCCGCCTCCACGCCGAGTTCGGCCGCCATCAGCGCCGCCGCGCGAGCCGGCCAGTTCACCCAGGCATCGCGCTCCTCGCGTGCCAGCCGGAACACGACCGCAACTGCCCGGGCGCGGTCGACGAGTTCTCCCTTGAGCTTCTGAAGCCGGATGCGCCGCTCCTGGGCCTTCAGCACCTCATTCGCGGTCTTGGCCTGCAGGAAGGTCGTGCCGCTGCCGACGGGCGGCGCGGCAAGCCCTTGTTCCCGCAGAGTGTCGCCAACGGCGGACACGGCCGCGTCGGGTACCGGCTTGAGCTTGGGCGCCGTGGTGCGCCGGGACTTCGACGGGTCCGTCATCGCCGCCCGGCGTGCATCGCTCGCCTCAGCGTCGATGCTGCCATCCTCATGGAGGACCAGCCGTCCAGCCGCCTTCGCCTTCTGGATCGCGCCCCGCGAGAGACCGACGCGCGCGGCGTATTGGCGCTCGCTCAGCCCCTGCATGGCGTTCTCCGACTATTGTTCAGATTCAGGTGCTTATCGAGTTGATAAGCGGTTCGGACAGAGCGAACGTGGCTTTCAAGACCACGCTGCAACTCGCCACGAGGAGCCACAGAGATGACCCGACGCGCCACCGACAACTCGAAGGCACTCGACGCCTTCATCGCCGCCAAGCTGGAGATCGACAGCATGCTGGAACGCCTCAAGGCGCTCAGCGACGACCACTTCGAAACCAATCCCGACGAGATCAACTGGGGCCATGTCGGCTCCCTGAGCCACTACCGCGACAAGCTGCGCGAGATCACCGACATGGCGTTCCGCGAGGGCGAGCACGCCGGGTGAAATCCTGCACCTGCCTGAACTCCGGCCGCGCCGTGCCGCGCGGCTTGGGGTCGTAGAAGGGCCGCGACGGTTGCGGTTCAATCCAAGGAGACGACCCCATGACCAAGCTCACCGACACGCAAGCCGTAATTCTCAGCGCCGCCGCTCAACGCGACAGTCACAATGTCCTGCCGCTTCCCGGTTCCCTGCGCGGAGGCGCCGCCACCAAGGTGGTGGAGACGATGATCGCCAAAGGCTTCATCGAGGAAGTCGATGCCGACGTCCGCAAGGGCGAGCTTATCTGGCGCGAGACCGGGGACGGTCACGCCACCACGCTGGTGGCGACCGACGCAGGCCTCGCCGCCATCGGCATTGAGCCCGAGGGCACGAGCACCGCGCCTGCGAGCGCGCCAGACACCCCCGCCGAGCAGCAGGCTGCGCCCACGACGCGAACACCGCGCGAAGGCACCAAGCAGGCCGCGCTGATCGCGATGCTCCGCGCGCCGGGAGGCGCGACCATCGCCGAGATTGTCGCGGCCACCGGCTGGCAGCCGCACACGGTGCGCGGCGCGATGGCGGGCGCTCTCAAGAAAAAGCTCGGTCTCGAAGTGGCCTCCGAGAAGATTGATGGCCGCGGGCGGGTGTACAGCCTCCCGCCGGCTTGAAGGCGATACATTCTCCAAGCTTGATACCGCCGCCCGATCCGGGCGGCGGTTTTCATCTGGCATGGCGCAACCGGATTTCCTCGAACAGCCGACGCAGCGCGTAGGAACGTCCAATGCTGACCACCGTGAAAATGCCACCCATCATAAGATTCTGCGCCAGTGTGGTGTGCAGCCCGAAAATCGGGAAGATCAGGATCTGGGTCACCACCGCCACGCCGTAGCCAACGGCGACATTGGCAAGGGACTCGATGAGAGACATGGCACGGCTCTGTTTCATGCTGCATCCGTTTCGGCTGAAGCAGGACTGAGCCGCTCGTCCTTCACCTCGACGAAGGTCCGGCCGTCGCCGTCGAGGATCGCATTGCGCCCAGTTTCCGCCTGCCAGCGCTCCACGGCGACATCGACATAGGCTGGGCTGATCTCCATCGCGAAGACGCGGCGCCCGTTGGCCTCGCCCGCCATGATCTGCGAGCCGGAGCCAGAGAATGGCTCATAGCAGAGCCCGCCGCGAGCCACATGCTGGCGCATCGGTATCCCGAAGGCGTCGAGCGGTTTCGGCGTCGGGTGGTCGGGGCGCTCATCCTTGGCGAAGGACGGCATTTCCCACGTCGAGGGCAGCGTCTCCTCGGCGACCTTCGGCGGACGGTTCGGGCGCCGCCAGCCCATGAAGCAGGGCTCGTGCTTCCAAAGGTAATGGGACCGGGTCAGGACGCCGCGGTCCTTCACCCAGATGATCTGCTGATGGACGAAGGCGCCGGCCTTCTCCCAGCAAGCCTCCAGCATCGCTTGGCGGCGGGACGCGTGCCAGCAATACCAGGCGGCGTCCTCGGTGATCGCCTCGGCCACTGCTGCGGCTATGAAGCCGTCGTAAAGCTCCGCGCCCTGCGAACTGTCGTCCCAGGTGACGCCGTAGGATTGGCTCCAATCCTTGTTCCGTGTCGGGTGGTTGGAGCCGTCGTAGTCGACCAGATAGGGCGGGTCGGTGGCGAACAGGACCGCACGCTCGCCGTTCATCAGACGGCGTACATCCTGATGGTTCGTGCTGTCGCCGCAGAGCAGCCGGTGATCGCCGAGGATCCATAGATCGCCTTTGCGCGAGGCCGGATTGCGCGGCGGCTCGGGGATGGTCACGGGCGGAACCGAGCCGCCAGCCCCGCCGTCTTCATCGTCTGCGTCCGGGTCGAGGGCGAGGAGCTTGTCGAGTTCGCCGTCGGAGAATCCGACCAGTGATAGATCGAAGTCCTCGGCCAGCAGTCCCTGCAGCTCGGCCGACAGCAGCGCCTCGTCCCAGGTCCCGAGTTCGGTCAGCTTGTTGTCCGCGATCCGGTACGCCCGGCGCTGCGACTCGGTCAGATGACCGAGCACGATCACCGGTGCCTCGGTCAACCCGAGCTGCGTGGCAGCCAGAACGCGACCGTGGCCCGCGATAAGCTCCCCGTCCTCGGCCACGAGGCAGGGCACGGTCCAGCCAAACTCGGCCATGCTGGCGGCGATCTTGGCGACCTGCTCCGTGCCGTGCACCTTCGCGTTCTTGGCGTAGGGCTGGAGGCGCGAAAGCGGCCAGGTCTCGATCCGCTCGGGGGCGAAGCTCAGCGTCATGTGTCGGATGGGTCCGTGGATCGAAGTGGACACCTGTGGTCCTGGACTCCGGATGCCGCGCTGGACTCCGTGAGGGGTCCAGCGGGCGCGACGGGCGTCCGGCCATCAGGCGCGTGTTCGTTGGTGGTTTCTCGGGATCTGCATGGATCCGGATGCCGGGTGGCTTCCCAAAAATCCGGCCCTGTCGCTGGCGATCCATCGCGCTTCGCCCGCCAGCATACGATTTCCGCCAGGAAGGACCCGCGAACTCGTATGCACAGACGATGTTGACGTGAACGGGCATCGGTCCATAACGAAAGGATCAACGCGGATCCTTTACTTGGATCGGTTCCAGCGAAAGGATCCGTGCGCTCGTGATCGCGACGCGCGCCTCTCCCGAGGATAGCCAGAATCTACCCAAGAACTGGGGTTTTCGTCTCTTCGAAAAGTGTCCGGCGGACACTTTCCGCTTCGCGTCGCGAGCTTGCGATCATTCGCCGAGGAGCGCTCGCAGATCTTTCATCAGCAGGAAGAGATGATAGGGGTCGGTCGGACTCGGCTCGAAGTCGAACTGCTCGTACCAGGCGCGCGCTTCATCGTCCTTGGCATGAACGAGAAGCGCTCGGATACCTGCAATTTCGGCAGCTTGAGCCGTGCGCAGCAGTGCATCCTTGAGCAACGCTTTGCCCAGCCCCTTTCTATGCTCGGATCGGTCAATGGCAAGACGAGCGAGGAGCATCACTGGGATCGGATGACGGGCAAGCCCTTTGCCGACACGACCGGGAGCGTCGGCATGTTCGACGGCGCCGACCGCGAGGCTGTAGTAGCCCACAACACGCTGCTCGCCGCGGCAGACGACATAGGTCTGAGCGCTGCCCGCTTTCTGGTTGACCAGAGCGTGGCGTTGCAGGAAGCGGTCGAGAGGTTCCTTGCCGGAATTGAACGCATCGAGGTCGTGAGAGGCATCGAGCTTTTTGACGGCAGAGAACGCTTTGTTCTCCGCCGTCACTCAAGCACGCTCTTCTCGGCAAGCAGTTTGGCGAGGCGCGGCTTGCTCTGGACGGGACGATCGAGAACATCCTGAAAAGCTTGCCACTGGGCATCATCCAGCCGGAACATACGCCGATCGACGAGCGCTTCCTCGGCGGCATGAATGCCCGCCTCAAGCAGGAACTCCGTCACGTTCTTGTGCGAAAACGTGGCTGCACGCTGCAGCAGCGCCTTCATGGTCGGCGTGGTGCGCACTTCGATACGTTCGGACTTAGCTTCGGCTACGGACATGGCTGATCTCCTGTCCCAATTTCTGTATCATACGGACAACGTACGGACAAGAAGTTAATTGGGATGGCTGGTCGGGTCCTCGCAAGCCCCTTTGACCATCTCAATCACATAGCGCCGCGATCGGAGCCGGGGGACTTTACGACGGTTCAGCCGCCACGCGATCACGCAGAGCGCATAGAGCCAGTGCTCGTGCGCCGCCGACCGCTGCAATCCGACGGTCCAGCAGATGGTTTTCCATCGCTCGCCGTAGGCGCGCAACCAGACGATCTTGCCGTCGATCGGATCCAGTCCCACCGTCCAGGTCAGCGTCTCCTCCATCCGGCTGATCGCGGCGGGTGACGGGATGACGCGCATCGGCTTCGGCTCCTGTCCGACCTTGTCGGCGAAGCTATGGATGACCTCCGGCCAGACGCTGAAGTATCCCTGCCGCCGGGGTTCGGGCAAGCGCTTGAGCACGAAGGCCGCTTCCGCGAGACGTTCCTCGACGAGGCTCGGTGTCCACAGGGTCATCGGCGCGCCTCCTTCGCCTGATCGCGGTCGCCATAGAGCTTCTCGCCGAGTTGCCGGACGAGCTCACGCTCGGGCCAGGTCAGCCGGTCGTCATCGAGAGAGACCGCGAGGACACGCTGCTCGCGCCAGCCATCGCGCTTGACTTCATCGGGTGTACGGCGCTGGCCGCCATATCCGCGTGGCGTCCACCTCACAGCACACCTCCCCGGGTCTCCATCGCCCAGAGCAGGATCGCGATCGCGTCGGCCTCGTTGTCGTCGGCGGGTTGGAACCCGCGCTGGCGCATCGCGGCGAGCACGGCATCCTTGCCGGCGTTGCCCTTGCCCGTGGCGAAGCGTTTGATGGTGCCGACAGGAACGCCCTGATAGGCGACGCCCTCACGCTCGCACCAAGCGGTCAACGTCGCCAGGAAACCGCCGTAGAGGTGGGCGGCGTCAATGCCGATATGGCGCCGGACCTCCTCGAAATAGATCGCGGCCAACCCACCGCTGTCATCGGCCAGTTGTTCGAGCCAGTGCTGGAAGCGCAGGTAGCGCATGCCGCCGCCGTCGTAGCGGCCTGAGCGGAAGCTGGCGGTTCCGCTGTGCACGATCCCGCCCGCCAGGCTCGCCCAGCCCGTGGTGGTGCCGAGATCCAGGGCGAGAATGGCGCCGCCCGCGGATGTCGAGATGACCGGGGCCGGATGGGGCGCGCTCTTGGGGAGGGGTGACGGGCACTGGCTCATGGTGGTGGGTCCTTCTCGTCTGATGTCGGTGAGGGGATGAACGGCACGGCGACCGCGCGCGCGAAGCCCCTGGGGGTGGGAGTGGGAGAACCCGCTCGGCGCGGTTCTCCCCCACCCCCGAAGGGGGTGGCTTTCACCCCCACAACTTCGAGAGCGCAGCAACGCGGTGAATCTGTTGGAGAAATCGAAGTTGGGACGGCCCATACTGTGGGTCGCGTTCCCAACTTGGATCTGCGAAAGGCCGCGCAGGGGAGCGCGCTGGAGCCAAGGTAGTTGGGACGAGATTTCCCAACTTGAATCTGCGCGGGACGGCTGGGGGGAGCGCGGCGGCGCGAAAGGCAGCGAAAGTAGTTGGGAAGCTGGCCGCCCAGCTCGCCGCAACTTGCCACAACTTGATTCTGCGTAAGTCCGCGTGATCGGGGTGAGCTGGCGCATCACGAGGCCTCCTCCGTCTGATAGACCCAGACCAGAGGGTTCTCGACCGGCAGCGCCGCGCCGCTCTGCGGGCATTTGTAGGTGCTGGGAAGGACTGGGATCCGGACGGGCACGACCTCGCCGGTGTCGGGGTCCGCCGTCTCTTCTCCGGTCGGGAACGTCATGCCCTCGACGCAGAGATAGCCGAACTTCGAGCGCGAGGTTGGCAGACCGAACGGCGCGCCATCGCGAACGAACTTGATGAAACCCTTTGTGGCCAGCACGCTGATCCGTTCGCGGATCGTGTCCTTGCCGCCGAGCCCGGCCTGGTTCTCGAAGCTCTCGGCGAACTGCAGCGCGGTATAGAGCCGGCCGGCTTCGGCCTCATCGAAGAGCAGCTGAAGGATCACGTCGTGTTTGCGCGCGCGCTCGGCGTCGAGCTTCTCGCCGAACTCGCGACGCACGAGCCTTGTCTCCGAGCGGTCGATCGCGATCCAGCGTCCGTCCGCCTTGTCGACGATCATCGGCTCGATGCCGGGGCCGTTGCGCAGTTCGAAATGCAGCATCCGCTCCGGTCGGTCCTCGTCGGGCCGGTGCATGATCACGCCGGAGGTGTAGAAGCTCCGGAGGCTGCCCGCGCCCGAGAGCGCCATGAACGGGTCCTCGACGAGCTGCTTCTTGGTGATCTTGCGGGTGTGATGGCAGAGGATCAGGCCGGCATCCGGGGCTACGGCGTCCCGCAGCGCTTCGACCCGCTCCTGCAGGAAGAAGAGCATTGCGGTGTTGTCGTTCTCCCCGCCGCCGTCCGGGCCGCCATCGAAGAGATTGCGGATCGGGTCGATGCAGAGGATGTCGGGCGCGCCATGGCCGTAGTGGGCGCGAACGGCGGCGATGGTCAGGCCCACGCCGCCGGCGTCGAGCAGCATGCGGACCTTCGGCGTAGCGACGAGATTATCGCGCGCCGCGGCCAGGAGCGCCGGCTCGATCCGGATGGCCTGGAGGCGCTCCCGGAGGTAATGGTACTGGATCTCCGCCTGCAGATAGAAGATCCGCAAGGGCCGACTCGGCGCAAAGCCGAGGAAGGGCACGCCCGCCGCCATGTGGACAAGCAGACTGATCAGGAAGTCGCTCTTGCCGACCTTGGGCGCGCCGCCGAGCACCAGCATCCCGCCGGGCGTCAGCAATCGCGGCGCGATGATGTCGTCGGGCATCGGGCTCACGTCGTCGAGCAGCGCGCCGAGCGTGAAGAGCGGCAGCGCGGACATCGGCGGCACGGCGATCCGTTCGAGGGCCGGCCCATGGCGCTCTTCATGCAGCCGCCAGAGGCGCTGTGCTTCCGAGGCGAGACGTTCGAGCGGCCAGCTGGGACGGAGCTGGGCGGCGTTGTACTGGCAGATCGCCTCCCACGCGTCGTCGCGGCTCATGCGGCCCTCGTGCGCCATGCGGACGTAGTGGCCGATCGCGGCGCTCGCCCCCTGGAAGCGGGTCCAATCGTCCGATCCGCCTTCGCGGACCGGCGTCGTCAGGACATCGGTGATCGACGGTTTGTCCGTAGAGGGGCCTGGCTCGGATCCGACCCCGGCAAGCGGCGGCATGTCGGCGACGAGTTCGGCGAAGTCGCGCAGATGGACCTCGACCCGCGGGCTATGGCGGCGGATGTTGACCAGCCGCTTGAACCCGCCCTTGTGATAGACGGAGCCGGCCAGACGGATCGGCTGGTGGGCCGATCGGAAATGCGTGTCGCCGCCGACCTTGACCGCAATGTCGCCGCGCAGCCGACAGAGAAGCGCGATGTCCTCGCCCTCGGCCGGTTCACTCAAGCGCCACCAGACATGCAGCTTGTCGAGACCGTCCGGCGTCCGGCCGCCGCTTTCGACGAGCAGTGTCGGCTCGCCGAGATGCCGGATGAGGTGGTCGAGCTTGGCGGCGATGTCACCCGCGTCGAGGTCGACCAGGACCGTCTGCATCTGCTGGACATCGGCGGCCTTGGCCTTGCCGGTCTCGGCGACCGTTCCCGGCACCACATAGAAGGCCGCCCCTTCGCGTGCTGCCCAACCGGCGAAGGAAACCGCCTTCTCCAGCAAACTGTCGTCGATCTCGATCCAGGCGTTGTGGGGTCGGCCGTCAATGCCCTGGCCCTTGTCAACGAACCCGCGCAGCGGCACCCAGCCCTCGCAGTAACGGAAGACGACATCGAGAAAGACGGCGATCTGCTCTGGATCCGGCTCGATGTCGAACGGATCGGCCTGCGGCGCGGCGTCGTTGAAGTCGCGCCAGGCATCGAGGGAGACGACCTTGTTCTCGCTCATGCCGGCAGCCCCCAGCAGCGTTCCGCCCACGGGCACATCCGGCACTCGTGGAAGTCACGGCTCGTAGCGATGCGCGGCAGCAGATCCCCTGCATCCGTCGCCTGGAGGATCCGCACGGCGCGGTCGCTCATGCGTTGGGCGAGCCCCGCGTCGAACGGCACGAGTTCGTGGTGCAGTTCGGCGGTGTCCTTGTTGATGGCGGTGAAGAGCGCGGGATTGTCGGAGATGCCGGGGACCTGCGCTTCCATATAGGCTTGGTAGAGGGCGATCTGGGACGCGTAGACGGGCTTCGCCACGACCACGCCCTTGGCCACGGTCTCGCGCCAGTTCCTGGCGTTCATCGTCTTGCATTCCCAGAGCGCGGGAACGCCGATGCCCAGCAGCTGGGGTGCGGCGGCGACGATCCCGTCGACATGACCACGGATGCGGCCACCAGCGACCGAGAAGCCGAATTGCTCGCCGTCCGGACGGTTGCCCTTGCGGGAATAGAGATCGAACCCGGCACCGCGCAGCCAGCGGATGGCAAGATCTTCGAGCGCGTGTCCGATCTCGAAGATCCGCAGAGACTGGCCGGAGAACTCCTGGCCCTCATCCTTCGGCGCGCCCGCGAACTCGAATTGCAGAGCGCGCTCACAGCCGTGTCCGAGGCGGGAGCCGCCCAGATAGTCGCGGGCTGGCCGTGTCACTTGATCGGCGGTGAGCGCCCGATCGACGGTGGCGTTGACCCGGTCGGCAAAGCTGGGACGGCGGTTATAGTCCAGCATGCTGACCTCCCTCGTAGCTGCGGTGGGCGAGCCCGTGGCAGGTCGAGCAGAGCCATTCGACCGCGAGCGGCTCGAAATAGTCGTGATGATAGGCTTCGAGTTCGGTCACGCAGCCGCAGCGCTGACACCAGACCGGCACGATGATCCGGCACGCCTTGACTGCACTCCTGACGATGCCGTGCGCCTTGTTCTTTTCAGCGTGGCGCAGCCGATACCGGCGCTGCGCCTCCCGATGCCTTTCGGGATCTCGGAAGTTCTGCGCGTAGGCACGCTGATATTCCCGGCGGCAATCCCGGCACCAAGCCTGTAGACCATCGGGGCTCCGGCGCCGCACGCCAAACTCTACCGCCGGCTTCTCTTCACTGCATTTGCTGCACGTTTTCATCAGAACGGCACCTCCGCGTCGGCGTCGGCTGCCATGGCGTGCATGGCGTCCTGGAAGCCGCCGACGGCGACCTCGATGAGCGTGAGCACCTGCGCCTCCGTGAGGTCGGAGAAGCGCGCCTGCCAGCCGATCTCCTCCATGATCTCGGCGACCGGCTTCATGGCGGCGCGGATCGCCGCCTTCTCCTGTTCGGTGAGATCAACCATGGCCCAGCGCTCCCGCGCCAAGCGCGTCCAGAAGCCTTGGCAGGCCATCGAGCAGAACCAGACCGAGGGGCGCGGTTGCTTCGAGCGCACCGGGTCGAACCAGCCAAAGCCACGGGTGGGTCGCCGGCAGACAGCACAGAGCGTTCCACGCGGATGCCAGAGCCGCCGCCGGTCCTCGGCCGTGGTGGGGGAAACAGATGCCATGGCTCATGCCGCCCTCCCTATGGCTGCTTCGGGCGCGGCATCGGCCGCCCCGAAGACGAGGGAGCGGATGGCGTCGCGGTTGAAGCGAAAGGCCAGCAGCGCCGATGCCTGGTAGCGGGTGAGCCCGAAGTCCTGCCGGTAATCCGGCGGCAGGAAGGCGAGCTGCCGGTCGGTGGGCGGCTGGTTCAACCAGCGGCGCGTCTTGTGCGCGCTCTCGTCGCTCTCATGCTCGTTGAGCCAGTCGTCCGCCGCCGCCAGGCAGACAGTGCGCTCGCCCATCGCCAGCAGGTGAGGCCGCTGCTTCTGCAGACCGCCGATGCCGTACCAACGGCCGTTCAGGAAGAAGACACCGCCCCAGGCATTGAAGCCGTTGGCGATGAGCGCGGCATCGTCGCCGAACAGATCGCACCAGCGGAAACTCGACCGCTTCAGCAGGTCGATCTCGGACATCACGAAGTCGCCGAGCGGCGCTGCTTCGCCGCCTTCGGGACGCTCCCAGAGGTGCCCACACAGCGGGCATTCGATAGTGGCGAGCGGCACGATGGCGCCGCAGTCCGGGCAATCCTTGGTGGGCGCCTCGCCGGAGGGCTCGCGACCGTCCAGGTCGACGTCCTGTTCCAGCGATCCGTGCATCAGAGTCGAGGTGCCGAAGTCGAGCACGATGCAGTCGGTCTTGATGATGCCGGGATGCTCCTCGGGCGAGACCGTGCGCAGACCGCGACCGACCATCTGGATCATGGTCGACTTGTAGGAGCTCGGCCGCAGCAGCACGACGCAGCTCGTCGGCGGGTGATCCCACCCCTCGGTCAGGACGGCGACATTGACGACGACCCGCAGCTCTCCGGCGGCGTAGGCGTCGAGGTTCGTCTTGCGGTCTGTATCGGCCATGTCGCCGTGGATCAGCCCGGCGGAGACACCGGCTGCGTTGAAAGCGGCGGTCACGTTGCGCGCGTGGTCCACGGTCGAGCAGAACACCACCGTCTGGCGCTCGCCCGCCTTTTCCCGCCAGTGGCGGATGACGGCGTCCGTGACCGGCGACCGGTTCATGATCGCGTCGACCTCGGCCATGTCGAAATCGTCGGCCGTGCGGCGCACCTTGGTGAGCTGGTCCTGGACGCCGACATCGATCACGAAGGTTCGCGGCGGCACGAGATGCCCGGACGCGATGAGCTCCCCGATCCGGATCTGATCGGCGACGTTGGAGAACACCGGGCGCAGACCGCGCTTGTCGCCCCGATTGGGTGTCGCCGTGACGCCGTAGACCCGGCACTCGGGATTGCGCTGGAGCGCGGTGTCGATGATGCGGCGATAGCTGTCGGCGGCCGCGTGGTGCGCCTCGTCGATCACCAGGAGGTCGAGCGCGGGCAGCTGGTCGAGATTGCCCGTACGCGCCAGCGTCGGCACCATGGCAAAGGTGACCTGGCCGTTCCAGGACTTCTCCTTCGCATCGACGACCGAGGTCGTGATGCGGGGATTCACCCGGCCGAACTTGCTGCGGTTCTGAGCGGTCAGCTCGTCGCGGTGGGCGAGCACGCAGGCCTTGGCGCCCGTGCTCTTCGGGGTTTCGCCGACCATGCGACCGACGACCCCCGAGAGCATGATCGTCTTGCCGGCTCCGGTCGGGGCGACGCCGAGGGTGTTTCCGTGTTCGCCGAGCGCGCGGACACTGCGCTCGACGAACTGCTTCTGGCGGGGACGCAGCAGCATGGCCGCCTCACTGCGCCCAGGACGGGCGCGTGCCCGCCGCCGGTGCTGAAGATTGGGACATGGAGGGCTGGGAAGGCTGAGCCTGCGGCTGCGGTGCCGCACCGGGCACGCCCATGAGGGCGGCATAGTCCTTGTGATCCGGCGTCACGGCCGCGCGGATCTCGTTCTTCTCCTCGCCGTTGGTGTCGGTGCCAATGTCGATCCGCGCCACGAACTCCAGGCCGTCGAGATCGGCAAAGCCGCTGATGCGACGCGCGGCCTGGGCCTGAGCGGACGTGTCCATGTCCGAAATGCCGCGCGCAGAGTTGAGCATGCCGCGGATTAGGCTGCGGCCCATGTTCGCCCAGTCCGGCCCCTTGGGGCTGTAGAGCCCGATCAGGGTGAAGATCTTGCGCCGGGCGTAGGGCCCTTCGAGAACCGTGAACTCGCCCGAGAGATAGACCGAGCCGGTGGTTCCCCGCGTGGCGTATCCGCCGGTCCAGCCCTGCGCCGGATCGTCGAATCCGCCCGGGCGGATCGTCAGGCGCACCTTGGCCAGCGTGCCCTTGGGGATGATGTTGCTGTTCTGCTTGGCGTCGTTGAAGTCGTTCCAGGATCCAGACATGACTGGGGTCTCCTCGTTCAGGCGTCTTCGGAATGGGTGGGTGCGTCGGAGGTCGGCGCGGTCGCGGCCGGGGGCGCGCTGCGATAGGCCAGCCGCTCGGAGGCGGGCTTCACGGGGCCGCGGATCTTGGCCATCAGCCGGCCGAGATGCGGCTCCTCGATCAGGTCGAGACGGCCGGATCGATCCTTCGCCGGGAAGTTCCAGGGGTTGATCGTCTGGCAGACGAAGGCACGGTACGGCGCGCCGGACTCGTCCTTGATCTCCGCCATCGTCAGGACTTCATCGACGATGCCCGGCAGCTCGAGGCCGGTCTTCGAGCCGTCGATCTGCGGCTGGAAGATGCGCCGATTGAAGTCGTCGAGCTTCTCGTCGAGGATCCCGACGAACCAGACGTTCTTCGCCCGCGTGTGCTGGAGATGCGTGAGCCACGCGATCATCTCGCGGCCGTGCAGGCCATAGGCGCCGCGGACATCGGGCTTGCCGGTCTTCTCCGAGAACGCCTCGGGCTGCCCCTTGCACCATTGGAAGCAGAGCCGCCCGGCGACGGTGATCGAGTCGATGAAGACCGTGTGATAGCGGTCGAGCGAAGCCGGATCGCCGAAGCGCTCGCACACCGCCGCGAAGTGGGCCTCGCTGTAGACCTGGTCGTCTCGCAGCGCCGGATTGGGGCCGCCGATGAAGACCGCGAAGTCGCGGCACTCGGCCCATGTGCGCGGCCGGACGCTGTCGCCGGACCATCCCTCGATGGCGAGGTCGCCCGCCTCCAGGTCGATGAACAATGTAGTGGCGGGGTCGAGCGTCCAGAGAAGCGAGGTCTTGCCGATCCCGGACTTGCCGAAGATCGTGCCCTTGATGCCGCGCGGCTCGGCGAGCCGCTGATCGGCGGAGATGATCGGGAGGGCCATCACTTGCCTCCCTTCGCCGCGATCAGGGCGTCGATCGCGACGTCCGCTCCCAGCGCGCCGGCCTTGCGGGCTTCGTCGTGGAGGGTGCGCACCGCATCGAACTCGCGGTAGAGCGCCGATGCCTGCTCATTCAGCCCGATGAGGGCGAAGGCCAGGTCGTCGATCGAGGCCGCCACGACCGGCTTGACGGTCTCGTCGCGACGCTCGCCAAGGGCCGGCACCCGGATGGTCTCGGGCAGCTTGTCCAGCCCGTAATGGTGCTCGCGGAGCACCGCGAGCTTCTTCGTGATGCTCATGACGTCACCTCGGTGTTCAGGGAAAGACGGAAGCTGGGCTTGCCGGTGCGGACGGTGCGCGCGTCCTCGAAGGCGGAGCGGATGTGGCTCGGCCAGGCCGCGTACTTGCGCTCGGGCACCTTGATCGCGACATCGACGTATTCTGTAGGGTCGTCGCCCTCGGCCCGGATGCGTTCGACGAGAGCGGCGAGCTTGTCCTGGTCCCAGTCGACGCGCTTCGGCAGGTCGGCGATCACGGTGACCGCGCCGTCGTCGAAGCGGATGGTCCCGGTGTCTTTGCCGGCGGCCTGCCGTGCGGCGTGGGCACGATCGCCGTACTTCAGCGCGACGGCCCCATCGAGCCAGTCGCAGACGGTCTTGGCGCGGCGCAGAGCGTCGGCGGCCTCGTCCTGCAGGAGGGCGAGCTGCTCGGCGGACAGAGCGGCGATGTCGCCGACAGACATGCGACGGAGCTCATCGAGGGAGATGCGGTTGGAGATCGTCATGACCGCCCCCCCTCACGCCGCAGGCTTGCTGGGGTGGTCGGCGGTGCTCGCCCGGATCTGCTCGCGCTCGTACTCCTCGACGTCTTCGAGGCGATACACGACGCGACCGCCGAGCTTGACGAAGCGCGGGCCTTCGCCTGTCCAGCGCCACCGCTCAAGCGTGCGGTGACTGATGTTCCAGCGCGCAGCCAGGTCGATCTGGTTGAGGTGTTTCGTAGCCATTTGTGTCTCCTTGGGTTCCTGTCGAAAACCTGCGGAGAGGATGGCTGCCGGGCGGGTAGGAGCCGGGAAGGAGCCAGGTAGGGCTCAGGGTAGGAATCGGGGAAAGCGGCTCAGAAATGAAAAAAGCCGCCCACCGGGCGGCCTTTCAGATGAGAGAGTTCAGGTCATCAGAGGAACATCCAACAGCGGCCATGCTCCTCGCTGATGAAATCACGCCATTCAGATCTTCCGGAGAAAGCCTTGGCCAGCGTGTTGACGCTGGTGCTGTATCCGGCGCTCTCCAGAACCTCGGCGGTCAGAAGTTCCGGGTTGCCCGATTTCCAAGCGTCATAGAGTTGCCGGATGATCGCGCGCTGTTTCGATCCAGAGAATGCATAACGTGTTCCGCGAACGGTGAGGGATGCTCCGTCGGCCGCCATGGTGATCAAGTCGTCGTTCAGCTGTGAGCCCGTCGCGACGCGGGCGGCCAATAGCTCGGGAGCGATGGCAAGACCGTTGTGATCGGCAACGTCTCGAACGGCGATGAGCGTATGACCGAGGTGCACGTCAGTCGGCAGGCGATTTCCAGCTGTGAAGCTCAGGACAACTCGCAAGCCGGGTGCCGGACGCTTGCGGGCAGCATCGATGAAACTTCTCCATATCGTCGGATCGCCGAGCCGACGGCCAATCCATACGGAACTGCGTTTGCTGCGTCCCGGTAGTCGCGCGTCGCCCACTTCCCAGAGAAGATCGGGCACGAGTTCGACTGGGTCTGATCGCGGCGACAGATCCAGCCGCTCCACCAACTGGCCGATCAGCTTGCTGAAATTGACGCGGAACGTCGCCAACTGATCACCGGGAACACTCACCCACCCAGCTGTCGGGCTGAAATACCCATATGCCCGATGTTCAGGTGACCAGATCAGATTGACGGGCTCGTCCTCGTGGTCGACGAGTGAAACGGCTGCCCGCGAGTGATCTTTCGGCTGAAGGATCCCAGCCGCCTTCAGCGCTGGCGCGACCCGCCCATAATAGCCGTCGAGGACCGAGCCGCTGATGACCGCATCCGGCGTCTCGATCACCGACAGCAATAGGTCCGCCGCCCCCCGATCAATCGACGACGACACCGCCGTCTCCGGAAAGGATGCCCCAGCGCCGGAGGTACTTCTCGCCGATCAGCTGCTCCTCTTCAGTCTGGTCCTTGAGATTGCAGCCATGCGGCATCGTGATCGTCAACGGCAGCGTCCGACCGCGTTTGGCATCGCCCTTGGGATGGAATTTGATCGAGAGTTTGGCCTGTGTCGCCACCCAACCGCCAGCCAGCGGATCGTTGGCGCCGAACCGCTCTGCCGACATGCTCCAGATGGTGCGGTCGGCCTTCCGAAGACATTCCAGCGTGACGCGCTCGCCCACATTGTCGATGGGCATCAGACGCAGCTGCTTGACCTCGACGGACTCGATCCCATCCTCCGGGTCGGTCGGAAAATCGAAACGATGAAGCAGAACCGCGAGGTTGTAGGTGCGGAAGGGCACCTTCTCGCTCTGGAACTCGATCCCCAGCAGGTCGCGCGCCATGAAGCAGACCATCTCCTCGCGGCTCTCGCGGTCGTTGGCGACGACTTCGATGACGCCGGTCGCCGGTTCATACGTCATGGCCGCCTCAAATACGGGACGGCGGGCGCGGCGGACGAGCGTTCCCGCGTCATCGAACGCCAGGAAATCGTCGAGGAGGCCTTCGCGGTAAATTGCGATCTGGACAAGCTCGCAATCCTCGCCGTCGAAGGTCGGCCGGTAGCGCCCGAAGATATCGATGTGGATGTTGTTGGAAGCGAACCGTTCGCGCAGCGCCGCCTTGAAGGCATCGATGGATGCCTCGTCCCGACGCAAATCGAGATTCGGCTCGCCGATGAATCCGTCCCAGCTCCGACCACGGCGCCGCTCATCGGTGTAACGGACCTCCTCGGCATGGCGGAACCGAACCGGTTCGTTCAGGAACATCCAGAGCGAACGCGCATGGCCATTTGCCAGATCATCGAGCACCGTGCGGTCGTCGATCACGCTGTAGAGTGCGGTCTGCCCCGCATCATCGGCCAGGGCGCTTACCCGCTCGGCGTCATTGACGATGCGGGCGCGGGCTTCGTCGTCCAATTCGTCGACGGCCCGCAAAGTGACGCGGGCGACTTCCGGCTCGGGCGCCTCCCAATCGACCTCGGTCGGAAGCTCGATGCCGGTGTGGTGGAAATAGGCCTGCAGCGACGAGGCAGGCATGTTGCGGATGAAACTCGTCACTGAGGCCATGGCCGATCTCCTTAGCCCTTGATGTTACGGGGGTCGTTGCCGTGGGAATCGGACTGGCCGATCCGGCCATCCTGATTGTGGATCTTGAACTCCGTCCCAGCGTTGCGGCTGATCTCCCGCCCACGGTCGATCGCCTCCCGCTTCGTGTCGAAGTGCCCGCTGGCGCGCTCGGCGCCGCCGCGGCGGACATCCCATCCGCCATTGGGATTGGGGACCACGTGATGGGTGCCCGAACCGTTACCTGCTTTAGCCATGACGGCCTCCTGTCCCGTGAAAGCGCGAAAGTGGGTTCGTTACTACGAACTTGCGCGCAAGATAGGTATTGCAGGTGCGGCGTGTCAAGGACTAGATGTATCGCGATAACGAACCCGACGGACAAACAGGAGAACACCCGGTGCCAACACCCTTGGGAGAGCGCGTTCGCGAGCTCAGACTGAAGCGAGGATTGACCCTGGAGGCGCTGGCCGAAAGGGTCGGATCCAGCAAGAGCTACATGTGGGAGATCGAGAACAAGGACGTCGCGCGCCCTTCCGCTGAGAAGCTTCACCAGATCGCGGCCGCCCTTGAGACGACGACTGACTATCTGATTTCCGCCGACGAAGTCACCGAAGCGGACGCGACAGACACTGCCTTCTTTCGCAAGTATCAGAAGATGAATCCGAAGAGCAAAGAGAAGCTTCGCGAGATGCTTAAGATCCTGGACGATGAGGATGAATGAGCAATAGCGGCAGAAAATCGCCTAGAAAGGCCGCGAACGATCTGACTGTGCTTCTCCGCACGGTGCTGGGAGAAGACCGGTTCCCCGTGGACGTGGAGGCGCTGGCGCTCGAAGTCTCCCGAAACCACGAAGACCCGATTACGGCAGTGAAGGGCGTCGACATCGACGGCTTCGAGGGCATGCTCCGGGCACGGCGCAAGAAGCCCGGTTGGCAAATTCTCTACAACACTCAGCCCCGCTACCGCGGACGCGAGCGCTTCACGATGGCTCACGAGTTCGGGCACTACTTGCTGCACCGGCGCCCGCTGACCGCAGCGCACTACCATAACGGCGAGCTCTCGGACGATTTCGACTTCGAGTGCCTTCCGCTGCAAGCCAACGGCTGGAAGGACGCGGAGAAGCAGCGTGAAGAAGAGGCCGACACCTTTGCCTCCTTCCTGTTGATGCCGATCGACGACTATCGGAACCAGGTCGGCGGTCAGGAGGTAACTCGCGACCTCCTTGGCCATGTGACCAACCGGTACGGAGTTTCGCTTCTTGCGGCCGCGCGCAAGTGGATCGAATTCACCGACACCCGAGCGGCCATGGTGGTTGCGCGAGACGGATTCGCGTTGTGGGGCAGAGCGAGCACGCGCGCCTACAGAAGCGGTGTGTTCATTCAATCGGGCATGCCGATTCCCGACGGCTCCATCATGGCCATGGGGTCGGCGTCGCAGCACACCAGTTCTCAGCGCCCGGTGGCTTTGCCAGCCGGCATCTGGACATTTAGTCGGGGCTCCGAACCCGTCCGAGAACTGACCTTCTTCTCTGACCGGCTCGGTTTGGCGGTGTCTCTTCTGCAGTTCGATCGCACCGTCGATGGATCTGAGGTCGAGGACGAAGAACCTTGGGATAGCTACGACCAGTTCACCCGCGATGATTCGAGGTAACGACCCGACAATGCTGCGGGCAGCGCCGCTCCGGGCGACTTGCACAGATGTTCACGCTGGAAAGGCCTGACGAACGGCTTCGATCTACTTCTAATGATTCCGCCGTGGCGCGATAAGCCATTGAATCTTATTGCGTATCTTCGTTTTGCGACTACCGTTTCGCCAATCATCTTCTGTTGCGAACGGTCTCATGCAAGACGCCCGATCCGGTCCGAACCCTCTGTTGCCCGTCCGTCTGTCGGCGGGCGAACGCCTCGATGAACTCGCGCAGATTCTTGCCGCGGGGCTGAGGCGTATACTGCCGGAACAGTCCAGTTCTTTATCTGCACCTGGCGAAGACAGTTCATTCGACATTCTCGCCCTCAAACGCCGTGTTGGTCGTCGCAAACCGAGCAACCGAGTTGGAGGGCAATGATGCCAGGGACAAAGAGAAAGACTGACGCCGCACCATGGCAACAGGGCAACCGCGATGCGGCGCACGCGGGCGTGGTCACGCAGCTTGCAGCGCTGAAGCGAATGACGGTGGTCGAGCTGAAGGCGAAGTGGGAAAGCCTCTTCGGTACACCCGCTCCGAACAATAGCCGCAGTTACCTCGAGCTGAGGCTCGGCTACCGGGTCCAGGAACTGACCCTCGGCGGCCTGACCCGCGAGACGCGGCGGACGCTGGACTTGCTGGCTGACGAAATCGAGGGCCGGGCTGGGCGCAAGACGATCATCGCGGATCCCCGCAACCCCGTGGTCGGAACCCGCCTCGTGCGTGAATGGGACGGGGTAGAGCACACCGTCACGGTGATGAAGGACGGCTTCGACTGGCAGGGGCGCAAGTTCAAGTCGCTCTCGGCGGTGGCGCGGGCGATCACCGGCACGCAGTGGAACGGCTACCGCTTCTTCGGCCTCCGCGAGGCGCGGAGGGACGACCGATGAGCCGTCATCAGGAAGCCGTCGCGGTCGTTCCGCGCCGCCAGCGCTGCGCCATTTATACCCGCAAGTCGAGCGAGGAAGGGCTCGACATGGAGTTCAACAGTCTCGACGCCCAGCGCGAGGCTTGCGAGGCCTTCGTGACGAGCCAGAAGGCGGAAGGCTGGGCCACCATTCGCGAACGGTACGATGACGGCGGCTTCTCCGGTGGCACGCTGGAGCGCCCCGGCCTGAAGCGCCTTATTCAGGACGTCGAGGCCGGTCTGATCGATGTGATCGTGGTCTACAAGATCGACCGGCTGTCGCGCTCGCTGATGGATTTCGCCAAGCTGGTCGAGATCTTCGACCGCAATCAGGTGACCTTCGTTTCGGTCACGCAGTCGTTCAACACCACGACCTCGATGGGCCGCCTGACCCTGAACATCCTTCTCAGCTTCGCACAGTTCGAGCGGGAGGTGATCGGCGAGCGCATCCGCGACAAGGTCGCGGCATCCCGCAAGCGCGGCATGTGGATGGGCGGTCACGTCCCGCTGGGCTACGACGTGCGCGACCGCAAGCTGGTCGTCAACGAAGCGGAAGCCGCGACGGTCCGGATGATCTTCGAGCGCTTCGTCGCCATCGGCTCCGCTACGACGCTGGCGAAAGCGCTCGCGGCCGAGGGTGTGCTGAACAAGCGCGGCAAGCCGATCGACAAGGGATTCCTCTACAAACTGATCAACAACCGGGTCTATCTCGGGGAAGCCGTCCACAAGGGCACGGCCTATCCCGGCGAGCACGAGGCCATCATTGATCAGGTCCTGTGGGACAAGGTGCACAGCATCCTGCAGGAGAGCCCGCGCCTGCGGGCGAAGAACACCCGCCGCCAGACGCCGGCTCTGCTGAAGGGGATCATCTTCACCGAGACAGGCACGGCGATGACGCCGACGGCGACGAAGAAGGGCACGCGCCTCTACCGATACTATGCGTCGATGGACCTGATCCGAAACCGCCCGACCGGCGACGCCTCGGGCCCGCTGCGCTTGCCCGCCGGCATGGTCGAGGACGCTGTCGTCGGCGAAATCCGCCGCATGATCCGCGCACCCGAAGTCGCGGCGCGGACCATAAAGGCTCTTCGCGACGAGAACTCGACCGTCGATGAGAAGGCGGTCGTCCAGGCGCTCGGCGAGTTCGACCAGCTCTGGGCGGCGCTCTACCCGGCGGAGCAAACCCGCATCGTCCAGCTTCTGGTCGAGCGGGTGACCGTCGGCGAAGACGGCATCGCCGTCGATCTGCGCCATGAGGGGTTGGGCTCGGTCCTGCGGGACATGATGGCCCCCCGCCAGACGGAGGCCCACGCATGACCGACTCGACGAACACCATCCGGGTCGTCATCCCCCTGACGATCCGCAAACGCAATGGGCGGCCGAAGATCCTGCCGCCTGACGAGGTGATCTTGCGGGATGGGCGGACGCAGGATCCGCATGTGCTGCGCGCCATCGCCCGCGCTTGGAGCTGGCGGCGGCAGCTGGAAACGGGGGCCGCTTCCACGATCCAGGACATCGCCACCGCTGAGAAGGTCTCCGACCGGTTCGTAAGCCGGATGATGCGGCTTGCTTATCTGTCGCCAGATGTGGTCGAAGAGCTCATCATCCGGCGTGCACCCCCTGCGCTTTCTCTTAACGAGCTTATGGCGGTGGCCCAGCGACCATGGACGGAGCAACGAGAAGTAGTGTTTGAAAAGGCGTAATCTTCATAAGCCAAGAGATCGTTTGAAGTGAAACGGCGTTGTTTGCACTCTGATTTTGGGCGATAAGAGTATGGGGGAAATGTTTTGTTATGACTAGGGTCGAAACCACGGACGCCGATATTCGTCGAGCGCTTCATACCAAGCGCTTGCGCCAACTCAGAGCCCGTCCGGACACGCTGGTGATCGATGAACTCGGCTTGGCGCACGCAAAGAGCCGAATCGATGTCGCCGTCATTAACGGCTGTATCCATGGCTATGAAATCAAGAGCGCCAAGGACACCCTAGTCAGGCTGGCTACCCAGATCGATATCTACCGGCAGACACTACAGAAGCTGACTATAGTAGCTGCGCCGAAGCACGTGGCCGGCATCATGACCAATGCTCCTGAATGGTGCGGCGTAATAGCGGCCGAGCAGGGTCCAAAAGGCGGCATCGCCTTCCACGTGTTGCGAAACGCCGTCGCCAACCCTGATATCGATCCGGTAATGATGGCGCATCTTCTCTGGCGTGATGAGGTCATCGAGCTGCTGGACCGGGCGGGATATGCGCCGAAGGACCTCAGGCGACCGAGAAAGCAACTCTACAAGATGCTGTGCGAAGCCATGACCTTGCCCGAAATCACGGCTTCCATTCGAAGCTTTATGGTGCAGCGCCGGACGTGGAGAGATCATCCAGCACATGCGTGATGTGGTGGTTGATCGTCACGAACTTCCACCAGGGCTGATTGCTGGGCCCTTTCGTTTTCGTAGCGCATTTGGCGATGTAGTCATCGCCGCTTGAGAACCCCGCGCCGCTGAACTTGCCGGACGCCAGGATCGAGGCGCAGTGGTCGTGCATCTGCCCCGGATTGTCGCGGAACGCCCCACCCTTGCGGACCTCCCAGACCGTTGGAGCCGTGTAGACGAGCTTGCCGGCCGACTTGATCTTGCGCATGTCCACCGGTGTGAATTCCGGATGAACGATGGTGTAGTCGCCGTAATTGGGCTGCCGCATCCCGGCCGGCATCTTGCCGAGCAGCGCCTGATAGAAGAGCCAGTCATGGCGCGGGAGCTGGTCGGCACCCTTTGCGACATCCTTGAACGTCTCAGGAATCGCCGTGCTGATGATCACGAAATTGCGAAAGGCGTGGAGATCGCCAAGCTTTCGCATAGCCGCGATCAGCGCACCCGCGAACGCGTTATAGGGCTCGAAATTCGGCGCCCCGAGATCGATGACAAGATCGATATCATCGAGCAACAGGCCAATCGATGCGGCCAAACCCTCGATCCGCGTGCGCGCATCCGGCTTCATCAGATCTTCCAGCCGGATCGAGATCGCAGCTCCAAGGCCATCGACGGCAACGATCGCCCCGATGGATGCCACCATGGCCGGGAAGGCATCGAGGGGAACGGCCGGTACCGCATTCGCCTGGAATGCACGGAGCGCTTCGAAGACGTAAGTGAAAATGTCCCGGCCATCTCCCATCGGTTTATTCGAGATACTGGGATGAACGCCGACCCAAGCCGGCCGCTGCCCCCATTTGGCATTGAAGCGGGCGGCAAAGGGGTGAACGTGCTCCTGAACAGTCTTCTTCGGCTGCCATAACTCGAAGTCGAATTCGACCTCCGGAATGGTAATGTACGGCACGATACGGTCCTTGGCGGTTGCGCCAAGCCTAGCGAGCGCCTGATACTCGCCTTGCCGCCAACGCAACGCCGGAACATACATATCCTTAGTCAAGATCATCGCCCGCCTCCTCAAGCTGCGAGCGCACCTGACCCAGCCCGATCAGATTGTTCAGAATGGTATAGTTGCCGCGCTCCTTCCTGATGCGCCCGGCAATGATGCTTGGATCGATGCCGATCGTATCCGCGTCGATTCTCACGGCCTCTTCTGACAGGGCAAAGCGGGAGAGGCACTGATCCCACAGCTCTTCCGGTATCAGCGCATCGAGCGCAAATTTATCGGCCTCCGCCTCGATCGCATCGCCGCCGTTACCGTCTTCCTCGTCGAAGAAGTCGAAGCGCAGACCGTCGAAGAGATGCAGGAAGACGTGGCCAAGCTCGTGCATAAGCACGAACCAGAAATTGTCCAGTCGGTCATGGCGCAAGGTGAGGCCAACGACCGGTCTCTCGCCATGAGCGAGCATGGCCGCGCCGTCGAGATACGACCCCGGAAGGTGGCGCTCGACGATTAGCACAATGCCTTTCTCGGCCAGCAGATCTCGGGCGCGCTTCGGCCCGTCGGTGCTCTTGGTGAGACGCACCAACTCCGGCAGCCACCGGTCATCGAGTTCAAAGGCGCCGATCTCTTCTGCTTCGATCTTGGAACGCGCGCGCTCCAGAATACGCGCCTGCCAAGCGAGCAGTGCGTATTCGTTAGGCACGTTTCCACTGTGCATCTTCTTGCGATGGAGAGCCGTTGCGAATTGCGGGCCGGCCGCATGCAGAAAATACTCCTTCACGCGCTCGATCGGGTTTGCGCCACGCGGTACATCGAACCACTTGCGCTTGATCATCTCTTTGTAGGGAAGCTGACCCCAAACAACATCGTCGGCATCACCCCAAGCGAAGACCGAACCGCCCACCTGCTGGGGTCCCTCGAAGCTTCCTGACGCCTTTACACCGAGCGCCTTCGAAATCTCGATCAGCCGCCCGAGGCTCGCACCCATGTAGTCTGTGGCCTCGTAGCGCTGCACCTGTTGCGGCTTCATGCCGAGCTTTTCGGCAAGGTCTGTCTGGCTCATGCCGGACGCAATCCGCGCCTGCACCAGCACGCGCGGCAGCTCTTCGAGCGCATAGGTTTTCGAGAACGAGGCCTCGCCGGACTTGAGGAGGTCGTATTCGGCAAGCTCCGCCTCAATATCGGCGATCTGGCTCTTGAGCGCGTCGATCTCCGCCTTCCTAAGCCATGCCTGATCCGTCGTGCGCACTTCCGCAGCGGCAAGCGCATCTCGCAACTTCGTAAGTTGCGCGCTCGAAACGCTGTATTGTTTGTCGCTGTAGATCATGGCTGCACCTTCCCTAGGAGAAGCGGATCGGCCGAAAGTGAAATGGAAATGATCCCTTTCTGATTTCCTGTGAAACGATCCAGTTGGAAAAAATCAACGAAAGCCTGCCCGACATCCGCGCAAATCATCGAGGACGGAAAGAACTCACCCTTGAATGCCGCTTTCTGCGCTGCCCGTCCGTTTTCAAATTGCCGAAACACAGGATCGAGCTTGGCAGGATCGACCCCTGTGGGGTCCCAGCACGCATCAAAGTCGCCCGGCCTAGGCTTGCCCGTGACATAACTACCGTCGAGATATACCGTCGGACATCCGGCCGCCCGCAGCTTGCTGGAGGCGAGCACAAGTCCGTTGAAAAGTTCGCGCCGCCAGGAATTCGTAGCGAACGCCGCCGCCACGTCTTCGAGACTGGCCTCATGTGCTCCAGGGGGTAGTACTGTCCACGGGGAGCCGGGTATTGGAACGAGGGCAGGAATCATGCTTACAACAATAATGTTGTAAGCATCGAATTACAAGTCGGAAATTTGCGCGGTATGGGTGGGGCGGAGACGCACGCAGAGCATCTGACGCCGAAGGTGTACAAATACCTCATCATCGGGAACGCGCCGCCGACTCTCATATTCAATGACCTGATCGCGGTTGTCGATCGTCAGTGGGGGCGGGAGCAGATGAGCATGATGTCGGCGGGAAGCGTCGAGGCGCGCTGAAGAGCCGGCCCGGCCTTGCCAACTAAGGTCCATTTCGAACAACTGCCCGTAGCCCCGCCTTGAAACGCCTACCGAGCATTTTTTGGGCGGACACGCCAGCCGAAAGAACGGCTGCAGAAGATGCAGCCGAGCAGAGCGCGAAACCGCTGAAAACGCAGGCCTTCGCGAAGCCGAACCGTACCGGACGAGGTTCGCTCGGTTAGAGACGGAGGGCTGTTCGGAGACGGGAATTGGACCCGGCGCCAGTCTCCGGGGTTCGGGCATCTCCGCTAAACGCCTTTGAAACAGAAAGAAAAAGGCCCCCAACGGGAGCCTCATCTCGAGTTCGCTACAGGATAATGGCGGAGGGGATGGGCCTGACGTCCAACCTTCTCTTGTGGCGAGCTGCCTCTCCACGCGGATGACGATGCACGGAGGTATGCTTGCACGCGCGCCACCGGCCTCTGGCGGAATACCTTTGCAGGCCGGGCTGACTTGACTGGGATTCCTTCTCAGAAACTCCCCAGCAACGTTCCCAGGGTGATCAGCACGATCAGCGCGATGATCGGCACAACCACGGCGACGACGGCAATGTCAAAATAGGCCTCGCGGTGCGTCAGGCCGCAGATTGCCAGCAGCGTGATGACGGCACCGTTATGGGGCAATGCGTCGAGCCCGCCGGTGGCCACCGCAGTCACCCGGTGCATCAGGTCGGGCGAGATGCCTGCGGCCTGGGCCGTCTCCAGATAGACGGCGCCGAGCGTGGTGAGCGCAATGCTCATGCCACCGGAGGCCGAGCCGGTCATACCGGCGAGAAGACTGACCGAGACCGCAACCGAGATCAGGGGATTGTCGCCGCCGATGTCGACCACCGAATCGCGGATCAGGGCGAAGGCCGACAGCGAGGCGATGACGGACCCGAATCCGACAAGGCTCGCGGTGTTGAAAATCGGCAGCAGCGAGGCGTGGGCGCCGGCGTCGAGGGTGGTGTTCAGCCTAGGCAGGCGCGACCGGTTCACGGCAATCATCACTAGGATCGAGATGACCAGAGCAACGATGATGGACCAGATGCCGCGCACCGAATCGATTGTCGTCGCGCCATATTCTGAAGCAGCAAGGTAGTCAGTGTTCATGGCCGGGATGACGAGGGTGGTGAAGGCGAGATTGACGGCAATTACTGTGGCAAGCGGCATTGCCGCCAGCATCAGGGACGGCAGCTCGGCCGGACGCGCTTCGGCGGAGATTTCGGCAATGTCGAAGCCTTCGGCCGCGGCGCGGTCGCGCAAGGCCGTGGCGGCGAGCGGTGCTGTGTCCGGGTGATCGCCATAGCCTTCGGAGGTGGCCCGCGCCCGTCGCTCCAGCCACAGTTGGCCAAGCGCAAACATGATCAGGGCGGTCAGGATGCCGAGCCCCGGCGCGGCAAACGGCGAAGTGCCAAAATAAGGCATCGGGATGGCGTTCTGGATCGCCGGCGTACCGGGCAGCGCGGTCATGGTGAAGGTGAAGGCGCCAAGAGCGATGGTGCCCGGTATCAAGCGCTTGGGGAGGTCGGCGCGACGGAACACTGCAGCAGCGATCGGAAACACCGCGAACGCGACGACGAACAGCGATACCCCGCCATAGGTCATCGCCGCGCAGGACAGCACCACGGCAAGGATCGCACGTTCGCTGCCAAGCTTGCGGATCGTGGCATTGGCCAGAACCTCAGCACTGCCGGAGTCCTCCATCAGCTTGCCAAAGATGGCGCCGAGCAGGAAGACCGGAAAGTACTGGACGATGAAGTCGCCCGCCGCCACCATGAAAATCTGGGTGTAGCTGGCAAGCAGGGGCCGTTCGAGCGAGGCGAGCACGGCGAGCATGGCAAGGCCCGGCGCCAGGATCAGCAGGGTTACGCCGCGATAGGCGAGATAAATGAGCCCACCGAGCGCGGCGACGACAACCAAGATGCCATACATTGGCGACTACTCCGCTGACCGGTTGGTGCTCGACCGCTCGGGCGCCCTAACCAGACGAAGCGAGTCGGCGAACAACGCGTCGAGATCGAAGGTGGAGCGTACACCGATCCCGTCATAATTCGCCTTTAGCCACTGGTGCGCCCAAGCCCGGCCGCGCTCGTGCAGGTGGGTGAGGAATGTCCATTCGGCGTTGAGCTTGCTCGAGGAGTCCAGATCCTGTAATTCTTCAGCGGCATGGATCAAATGAACCCGCATGTCGCGGTATCGCTCCGTCTCAATTCCCTCCGCATCGATAAGCTGGTGCAGCAGCTGGATCGCCCGCAGATCCTTGATGAGGCTGGAATTGAAGCTGATCTCATTCACTCGGTTGAGAATATCCCGCCCCGTTCGCGGCAGTTCGCGGCGGGTCATCGGATTGATCTGGACGATGACCATGTCGCGACAGTCGGTCTGGTCGACGAGGGGGTGAAGCGCCGGATTGCCGATGTAGCCGCCGTCCCAATAGGCCTCGCCGTCGATCTCGACCGCCTGGTACACCGATGGCAGACAGGCCGAGGCCATGATCGTTTCCACCGACAGATGCGGCTGGGTAAAGACGCGCGCCTGGCCGGTCCGAACGTTGGTGGCGGTGACGAAGATCTTCGGAATCGCGCAGGAATTGACCCGATCGAAGTCGACCGTGCTGGCAACAAGGTCGCGCAACGGGTTGATATTCAGCGGATTGAGCTCATAGGGCGAGAACAACCGCGTCATATTGTCCAAGTACAGATAGCCGGGCGACCTGTCGAGGTTGAAGTTGCTGGTGAGCCTGTTCCACCAGTTGCGCTGCACCGGCGAAAAGCGCGCCGCATCGCTCACCGCCCGCCAGAAGGCGGCGAGCGCATCGCGCGCTCCGTCCCGGCCGCCCTGGTGGAACCCTTGCGCCAGCACCACGGCATTCATCGCCCCAGCGCTGGTCCCGCTGATGCCTGCGATCTCCAGCCGTTCGTCTTCGAGGATGCGGTCGAGCACACCCCAAGTCAGCGCCCCGTGGGATCCGCCGCCCTGAAGCGCCAGATCGATCGTCTTTGTGGGCTGTTGCTGGGCCATATCGCTCTCCACACATAGCACTTTCCCTGTCAACGCCGCGGCACGAAGCTCACTCCGTGATCATGCTGCTGATGGCGGCTGCAAACCACCACCCTGCCCAGACGGCGGCGGCGGTCAGCAGCAGGCCGCCGGCGACAGTCCAGCCGAACGGCGTCGCCCCTCCGCGAAGGGCCAGGACGATCCGCACACCGGCATTCACACTGATCGCTGCTGCCAGCGGCACGACCGCCTCGGATGCCGGCAACTGCCCGGCCAAAACCAGCGAGGCCAGCGCAACAGCGGCGGAACTGGTGCTGACGAGGCCCGCGAGTGCGGCTGACCACAGGACCGCCTCGCTCCCGAATTGATCATTCAGCAACGCGGAGACGACGATGACCGTGGCGACGGTCAGGGCAAAGCTGATGGCCGCCCGGATGCTGAAGATGCGGCTGGGAAGGTCGAGACCCTCACGCTCTCTTGGCCCGTCGCGCGATCCGAAACGCGCAAGCGCCGTCCCGTAGAGCAGCGCCACCGCGGTCGGGACGATCAGGATCGGCGCTGACAGAGCAAACATCGAAGGGCTGAGGAAGAGCAGCACGATCCCTGTCTGCACGAGCGAGGAGACCGACGAGAACGTGACACCCGCAGCGGCCGGATAGGTGTCGACCGGCCGATCCTGCACTTTCTTCGCCATTGCCACCACGGTCGCGGTGCTCGAGACGAGCCCGGACAGGAAACCGCTCAGTGGCAACCCCAGCCTTGCGCCGAACACCCGGGTGGAGATGTGGCTGACAGCGCCGATCGCCATCACCAGGATGACGATCACGAACAGGTTCTGCGGGTTGATTGCCCCGCCCGGCCCCAGGCCTTCGTTCGGCAGGATCGGCAGGATCAAGAGCGTCGAGACACCGAGGATCAGACCGTCGCGGACCTCGAAATCGTTGAGCACCGAGCGGCTGAACTCGCGCAGAACCGTGCGGGCCGCCAACAGCGCCGCCACGAGGACTCCCGAAGCCGCCGCGAGGAAGGTGTGCTCGATCGACAATGCACCCAGCATGACCACGATCAGCAGCGCAAGGCTGGTGGTCAGACCCGCCTGCCGATCCGGCAGAGACAGATGCGTCACCATGCGCAGGCCGCCGATGACGGCGATGGCGACGGCCAGCATCGGCCACCCTCCGGCAATCTGACTCAGCGCGCCGGTCAGCGAGGCGAGCGCGAAGGTGCGCACGCCTGCCGGGGCGGGGCCTCCGGGCTCTCCTGCATTGCGCTCGCGCTCGATCCCGATCAGTAGGCCGATGCCCAGGGCTTCGAGCAGCAATAAGGCCTGAGAGGTTTCCAAGTTAATTTCACCATTTGTTGCCGCATCCAGCAAAACGACTGGTCGCGCGGTAGGCGGTTCATACTGCTGCCGCAGCAACGGCCCCACCTTGAACCTTGGGCAATGCCGTTTGGCAACGGACTTCTGTCCATGAGAGGAGAATTCTTACCGCGCGCGAACGGTCGTGGCCCATCTGAGTGCCGAGCAGTCGGCGTTCATGCAAGCCATCACCGCATGCGCTCGGCGAACGCCAAGGCCGGAGCAGGGCCGTCGACAATACAATGGGCAAAGTGAGCGTCGAGGGTGGCATCGTGGCCCGCGAGCTCAAGCCCGGTCTGCCGAACGACAAGCAGCACGAGCTCGCGGCCGAGCGGAAGCCAGGGGTGCGGCCCGAAACTGCCCTCGCTCGCGATCGCCACGCGCGCATTCGGGCCATGCTCGAAGGCCGCGGCGATCTTGCCGAGCGCGGCGTCAAGCTGCGTCCCGGTCCGCTCGATCTCACGGGTGAAGGTCCCGAACCGGTCGGTGTCAAAGCTCGTTAGCACAATGCAGTCGAGGCCCAGCGCCTCGGTGAGCAACGGGGAAATTGCGCGTTCCTCGCCGCGCATGGTGGCGATCACCGCCCGCCCGCCGGGCGGATCGGCGGGTCCGTGGGACGGAGTCCGCGCGAGTCGGAGGGACGAATAGGCATCGTCTGCATCAACCCGTGAATAAAACGAAACTGCGCACGGTGCCTGACTGATTTATTGACCTAAATCTGGAGTACCGTTTTAAAATGTACGCTTTCGGGTCGCGATCAGCAAGCGTTTCCGCTGGCGACTGGCAGTCGCCCGTTGCGCGATTTTTTCTTGGAAACGTGCTGCTAATGCTTCTTTCCAGTTGTGCTAAACCAAAAAACTCCTTACTAGTCAGTCTTGGTCGATCATTTCCATGCACTACGCGACTGGACCATCGGGTGTCGGTGGGTGTGAAGATTGGACTCAGATCATGCAAGTGCATTCGTCAGTGGCACGCCTCGTCACCTTCTCCCTCTTCTGGCTGGCGCTGACGGGCGGCGTGACGGATGCGCTTTACCACGGGGCGCCAGCGGTTCTGCTGGCAACATGGGTTAGCCTGGTGCTGTATCCGGCGACACAACCGGGGATCCGGCTGGGGTGGGCAGTCCTGTACGTGCCCCACCTCCTGCTCCGCGGCTTCTGGGGGGGGCTGGATGTCGCGCGGAGGGTGCTCGACCCACGTCTGCCGGTCCGGCCCGGGTGGTTCCGGATTCCGCTCTCAACGAATATCGTCGAGGTGAATGCCGTGCTTGGCGGGGTCGTCAGCGTTCTGCCCGGCTCATTCGCTGCAGGGGTCCGCGGCGGCGCGCTGGAGGTCCACGTGCTTGACATTGACGATTTCGACACGCGCAGCCTGGAAGCAGAGGAACGCCGCGTGCTTCGCCTGTTCGGTGCCCCTGTCGCCGCCCCGCGCCACACCGGAGGGCATCGTGGACACAACTGACCATTTCATGCTCGCCGCCATCGCCCTGCTGCTCGCGCTGGCGCTGGCGCTTTTTCGCGCCTGGCACGGACCACGGGCGATCGATCACGTGATGGCCGCTCAACTCGTCGCGACCAGCGGGGTCGGCGTGGCGCTGACGCTGGGCGCGGCCAGGGACGACGCATCGATGCTGGACGCCGCGTTGGTGGCGACGGTGCTAGCGTCGGTGGCAATTCTCGCCTTCGTGCGCGAGCGCCGGAGCACTGGGCGCAAGCCGCGAGAGACACAGCCATGACCCTCACGGACTACCTCGTACCCGCGCTTCTTTACGTCGGTGTATTCTTCTATGCGGCCGGATCGCTGGGGCTGCTCAGGTTCCAAGATGCCGAATTGAGGCTGCACGCGCTCACCAAAGCCGACAACGTCGGTCTGGGTTTCGTGGCGCTTGCCGCCGCGTTGCACTGGGGCTCGGTTGCCGCCGCCGTCAAGATCGCCGCCGTCTGGCTGTTCGCGCTCATGGCCGCCGGAGCGACCGCGCAGCTGATGGCTCGCCGTGCGAAGACTTCGGCCGAGCGGGGCTCCGACGAATGACGCTGGCCTTCGACATGATCCTCTGTCTGATGATCGTCGGCACTGCCGCCGCGGCGCTGCTTATGCGCAACGCGCTGGCGGCGATCGTCTTCTTCATCGTGCTCGGAAACTTGCTCGGTCTGGCATGGCTCGCGATGGACGCTGTAAATGTCGCGATGGCGGAAATCGCCATCGGAGCGGGCGTCACCGGAGTTCTGCTGATCCTAACGCGGCAAAGGCTGATGGCGCTTGGCGACGACCTTGTCAGCGCCGAGATGCCCGGCTGGCTTCGAACCGGTGCACTGGTAGCCTGCGCTGGCTTCGCGGCACTGATCGGATCCGCAGTTCTGAGTGTCGCGCCCGCCGACGACTTGGGTGGGTCGATCGCCGCGCTGATGCCGGGCCTTGGCATCGAGAACCCGGTGACTGGCGTGCTTCTGGCCTTTCGCGCCTACGATACCTTATTGGAAGCTTTCGTCCTGCTGGGCGCCCTTGTGGCGGTCTGGTCGCTCGCCCCTCGCGGTGCTTGGCCGCAGCGGCCCGCGGCGCTGGCACTGGCGGAGAATGGGGGACATGGCGTGGCCGCAGCTTTCGGTCGGCTGCTCTTGCCCCTGGCGCTGGTCATGGCGGCCTACCTGGTCTGGGCGGGGTCGGACCTGCCGGGCGGAGCGTTCCAGGCCGGAACCGTGCTGGCGGGCGGTCTGATCATCGCCGCGATCGGCGGCGCGGTTTCATGGCCGCGCGCCGACGACCGCTACCTCCGCGTGGCTCTGGTGCTTGGCCCGGCGGTCTTTCTCATTATTGGCCTGGCGGGCATCGCCCAGGGCCGGTTCTTGTTCTATCCGCCAGGCTTCGAGAAGGCCTTGATCGTCGCTATCGAATACAGCCTTGCGCTGTCGATCGGCGTTACCCTCGCGCTGCAGGTGGCCGGACCGCCGGTGGCGCCCGATCACGAAGGCTGACCGAGGCATGACGGTGCTCCTGCATCTTTACCCATTGACGGGCGTGGCCTTGGTGGGGCTCGGCTTTTATGGATTCCTGATCCTGCGCCATCCGCTGCGTCAGATCCTGGCCGTAAACGTGGTTGGCGCAGGGATCTTTCTTGTCTTGGGTGGCCTTGGACGCGGGGCTGCCTCGACCGACCCTTTCCCGCAGGCGCTGGTGATCACCGGAATCGTCGTCGCCGTGGCGCTTACTGCCTTCGGCGCGGCGCTGATTCTGCGTGTGGCCGAGGATGAGCGTGCGCCGGACGACAAGGCGGCGGCCAAGACAACCGACGACCACACATGAGCCCGCTCGACCTGCTTGTCGCGGTTCCGCTCGCCCTAATGATCGCGGCCTTGCTCCTTGGCACCTGGGTGCGCTGGTTACTGCTTACGGCAATCCCGGTCATGGCGGGCCTCACGGTCTGGCTGTTGCTGCTGCCAGAGGGCTCGGCACATGTGGTCGGCGACTGGAACCTGCCGCTGGGAGTTCAATTGCGCGCGGATGGGGTTGCACAGCTGATGGTGGGCGCCATGGCTGCCTGCGCCTCGATTGTTGGACTGTATGCGCTTCATGAATTCGCACCTGGCCCGGACCGATCGGAAACCGCCCACGGCTATGCCTTCTGGCCGCTCTTCTACCTGTTGTGGGGCGGAGCGAATGCCGGGTTCCTGAGCACCGATCTCTTTAACCTTTACATCGCGTTGGAGATGGTCAGCCTGGCGGCGGTGGCGATGGCGGCGATGGGCTCGTTGCGCGCGGCCTTGCGCTATTTCGTGATCGCTCTGGTCGGTTCACTGGCCTACCTGCTGGGCGTGGCCCTCCTGTTCGCGAATTATGCGACGGTGGATGTGACGCTCCTGGCCGAGATGGCGCGGCCTGACCTCGCGACCAAGACGGCGCTCGCGGTGATGACGGCGGGGCTGCTGATCAAGGCGGCGGTCTTTCCACTGCACGGCTGGCTGCCGCCGGCGCATGCAGCAGCACCCGCCCCCGCCAGCGCCCTGCTTTCGGCGATCGTCGTGAAGGTGGGCTTCGTGATCCTGCTGCGCCTGTGGTTCGAGGCATTCCCGGCCATCGTCGCTCCTGCAGGGCTGGAGGTGCTCGGCTGGCTCGGTGCGCTGGCAGTCCTTTACGGCTCGGTTCAGGCGATCCGGCAGGACAGCCTGAAGGCCCTCGTGGCTTATTCGACCGTGGCGCAAATCGGCTATCTCCTGCTGGCCTTCCCTCTGGTCGCGACTGCGGCAGGGAGCGGCGGGGCTTGGGCCGGGATGACGATCCACGCGATTGCCCACATGCTTGCCAAGGCGGCGATGTTCCTTGCCGCGGGTTTGATGCTCAAGGCCGTCAACGGCCACCGTCTCAAAGACCTTCACGGGCTTGCGCGGGCGATGCCGTTGACCGTTGCGGCATTCGGGCTGGCTGCGGTGTCGCTGATGGGCCTGCCGCCTTCGGCCGGCTTTATCGCGAAATTTCTCCTGCTCGAGGCCGCAGTGGAGCAGGGCGCCGTGTTCGCCGCCGCCGTGCTGATCGTCGGCGGGTTGATGGCCGCAGTCTACCTATTCAACCCGCTGGCCTGGACCTTCGCCGGCAGCGACACGCCAGTGGTCGAGGCGACGGCCCCGCTGCGCACCGCCGCACCGCTGGCGTTGGCGCTTCTGGCAGTGTCTCTAGGGTTCGCCGGACAGGCGATGGTCGATGTCGCTGCCAGTGCGACCTCGGCAAGGCTGCCGGCGGCTGTGGCGGTGGATGTCCGATGATCCATTTCCTCCCCCTGCTGTTGGTCTTCCTGCCCTTCGTTCCGGCACTGATCAGCTTCGCCCTGCCCGACCGCATGGCGGTATGGCGCGACGTGACCAACATCAGCTTCGCCCTGATCAAGCTGGGGCTCGTGGGCTTTCTCCTGCTGGCAGCGCGGGAGGGCGTGATCACGGAATGGCGCTACGAGTTCCTGCCGGGCCACGACTTCATCCTCCGGGCTGATTCAATCGCGCTGCTGTTTGTCACCCTCTCGGCCTTCCTGTGGCTGATCACAACGGTCTTCGCGATCGGCTATTTTGGGCGCGGCCCTCACCTCGCGCGCTTTTTCGGGTTCTTCAACCTCTGCGTCCTGGCTGCGACCGGCGTGGCCATGTCGGGCACTACGATCACGTTCTTCCTGTTCTACGAGCTCCTGACGTTGGCGACGTGGCCGCTGGTCGTCCACCGGGGTGACGAGAAGTCTCTACGCGCGGGGCGCATCTACCTGATCTACACCCTGGCTGGCAGCGCCGCCTATCTGGCGGGCATCGTCTGGCTGAGTTCGCTCGTAGGCAGGGTCGAGTTCACTGCGCCGCCTGACCTATCCGGTATTCCGCGGCTCGAGCTCACGCTAATCTTCATCCTTTGTATCGGCGGGCTTGGGGTCAAGGCGGCGCTCATCCCGTTTCACGGATGGTTGCCCGAGGCCATGGCAGCACCCGCGCCGGTCAGCGCGCTTCTGCACGCCGTGGCCGTGGTCAAGGCCGGCGCCTTCGGGATATTGAGGATTATCTACGACGTCTTCGGCATCGAGACGGTCTCGGATCTCGGTCTCGCCACGCCGCTCGCCATGCTGGCCGGGGCGACGATCCTCTACGGGTCGTTCCGCGCCCTGATGCAGAATGACATCAAGAAGCGGCTCGCCTATTCGACGGTAAGCCAAGTCAGCTACATCATTCTCGGCGCCAGCCTGATCGGTCCCTTCGCCATCATCGGGGCGTTGGTGCATCTAGTGCATCAGGGGATCATGAAGATCACCCTGTTCATGTGCGCGGGCACACTGGCCAACCGGATGGGGATAAAGTCGGTGACGGATCTCGACGGCGCCGGGCGGGCGATGCCGGTGACGATGGCGGCATTCAGCATCGGTGCGCTTGGCATGATCGGCATTCCGCCGACCGCAGGCTTCATCTCGAAATGGTACCTGGGATTGGGCGGGCTGCAATCTGACGCGCGATGGGTCATCGCTGTGCTGGCGGGATCGTCGCTTCTGAACGCACTCTACTTCCTGCCGCTTCTCTATCGCGCCTACCTGCTTCCACCACCCGAAGGCCGGTTGCCGGTGCGGGAACTGGACGGCACCTGGAATCGGATGCTGGTCCTCCCTGCCGCGTTGACCGGCCTGACAGTGCTTGCAGCCGGACTCTTTGCGACTTTCCCGCTCAGCCCCCTGAGCTGGGCCGTGCTGATCGCAGAGAGGGGATACCTGAAATGACAACCGAAGCCACCCTTCTGCTGCCGTTCGTGATCCTCTGGCCGCTCCTTCTAGGTGTCCTGTGCCTAGTGCCGAAACTTGGGCCGAGGATGCTGCCGACGCTGCCGCTCGGGCCGCTACCGGCACTCGCCGCCGTGTTACTGGCGCCGCGAGACGACACCTTCAGCGTGAGATGGATCCTGCTCGACGGCGGGCTACGACTGACAGACACGGGCGCGATGTTCCTGGGCGGTGCCGGGCTGGTATGGCTCTGCGCCGGGGTCTATGCCCTGCGCTACATGCGCGGCGATCCGCGGGCTCCAACTTTCGTACTGTTTTGGATGCTTGTCCTTGCCGGAAATCTGGGGGTATTCTTGGCGGCGGATCTAGCAAGCTTCTACGTCTACTTCGCGCTGGTGTCGCTGGCTGCCTATCCGCTCGTGATCCATGATCGCAAGCCAGCCTCAATGTGGGCCGGGGCAGTCTACATCATCCTTGCGGTGATCGGTGAGACGGCGTTGCTGGCAGGGTTCCTGATGGCCGTCGAGGCGGCGGGGGGAACCACCCTTATCGACAAAGTCCGCGTGAGCCTTGCCGCTCCAACGGCCGATCCTTTGGTCCAGTGGCTGCTGATCGCGGGATTCGGCATCAAGGCGGGTCTGGTGCCGCTGCATGTCTGGCTTCCGGTGGCGCATCCGGCGGCGCCGGTTCCAGCCTCGGCGGTGCTGTCGGGCGCCATTGTCAAGGCAGGTGTTTTCGGACTGGTAACATTTTTGCCGTGGGGTCAGGCGTGGCCGGTCAGCGGGACTGTGCTTGCCCTTGCTGCGTTCACCGGGCTATTCGCAGCGGCACTTTACGGCGCGATGCAGCGCGATCCCAAGACCGTGCTGGCCTATTCAACCGTCAGCCAAATGGGGCTCCTGATGGGCGCGATGGGCGCGGCGCTGGCGGCGGGCCTGCCGGCTGTCTCGGTGCTCCCGGCGGTGTCGCTTTATGCACTGCACCATGGGCTCGCAAAGGGGGCGCTGTTTCTGGGCGTCGGCGTCGCCGGCAAGGCGCGTGGCGCGTCGCGGGTTTTGGTCATCGCGGTCCTTGCACTGGTCGCCTTGTCGATCGCCGGGCTGCCTTTCACCGCCGGGGCCTTGGCGAAATCGGCGATCAAGGGCCCTGCGGGCGACTTTGGCGCGACGTTAGTCGGCCTCTCCGCGCTAACGTCGGGGCTTCTGCTTGCGCGCTTTCTGTTTACTCTGCCCAAGGCTGAAACGGCAGATCGCCCCCCCGGTCTCATGGTCGTGCCGATGGTGACGCTGGCCGCCGCTGCGCTCGCCCTGCCGTGGTATCTCTATACTCCGGTGATGGGCATGGCGCCCTACGGGACGATCGACCTACTAGCGCTCAGCGCCAGCGCCTGGCCCCTCGGGCTCGCAGCGGTTCTCGTCATCGCCGCGGTGGGAACCGGATTGCGCGCCCCGTCGCTCCCCGAAGGCGACCTGCTCGGAGTGGTCGCGAGGTTCAGCGCCCGTGCGGCCGCTGCAACTCAAGCCGCCGTATCGGCGGGCGGGTCAGAGAAGCCGGTCGAGAAAGGAAAGACCTTACCGGTGATCGCTGAGGGGCTGGAACGGCTGGAGCGGTTGATCAACGACCACGCGGCGACCTCGGTCACCCTGATTCTCGTCGCGTTGGGCCTATTCGCCGCGCTTGCCTGACGGCCCGCCAGCCGCCCCGCCCCGGGCCAGATGCACCGGAATTGGAAGGTGTCGCCGCAGACAGCGGAGTACTCTTCTGGAGTGGCCGTTCGTCATGTCGTTGCGCTGTTCCATGCCCGCAGGCCGGGCGGTACGACAGATCGACGGCAGGAACAGGCAGACCGCGCGGTCGACAGCGCCGTAGCGCAAAGCCGTCCGCATCCACGGGCTGGCGGCCAAACCGGTTAGGAGCGCGGCCATCACCGCCGCCCCCGTTTCCAGTCATCAAGGCGGGCGTAGACTGCGACGCCGATGCCCGCCAGCGCAACGGCGATGAACACCCAGCGCAGCGTGTCGAGATACGGCACGAGCGGCAGGATGGCGGTCTGAGTCTCGGCCAGGACGCTCTGCGCGACCTCGACGCTGGCCGCACCCAGCGTCGCCACGCCTGCCGCGCCACCGCCTCTCATCGTGCGGCTCTCGGCCAGCACTTCGCGTGCGGGCGGAGTCTCCGACGCGAAGGCCGTTTCCCGGACCGGGAACCGCTCGCCCCACTGCCGTGCCGGGCCGAGATCGACATGGATGAACCCCGAGCGCGGATAGAAACCGAAGCCGAGGAAGCCGACCTCCCGTGCCGCCGCCTCGAACGGCACCGGGTCGTGGTTCGTCATGGCGATGTCGAAGGCGGCCCCGTCGAGGTGCTTCGACCGGGTCGCGCCGCCGACGGCGAGGTTGTGCTCGGGGCTGCGATAGGCGGAGCGGACGATGAGCGGCTTGCCCAGCCGGTCGCGCAGCGCTTGCAGCCTATCGAGCGCGGGTTCGTTGACGAGCAGCTTGCCGGTGCCCCGGCAGGCGATCTCTGCGGGGGAGAAGTTCGGCCAGCGCCAGTTCGACTCGGGCACGTCCCGCCAATGGTGGTGGAATGTCGTCGTCATGAGAGTCCTCCAAAACGAAAAAACCCGCCGGGGGGGGGGCGGGTGTATTGGGCAGATGGATTGATGCTTCGCGCGGCTACGGGCCGCCGCCGAAGATCTTGAGCTTGATGGCGATGCCCGCGAGCAGCGCCAGCATGACGCCGGTGGTGATCATGCGGACGGCGGTCTGCATCGCCGTGCGGCGCACCAGACGGATGCAATCCACCAAGGAGCGCAGATCGCGGATGTCGAGCGCGGCCTCCTCGCCGTCGAGGCCGACATCGGCGAGCGCGCGTTTCGCGCCTTCCTCGGCCGCCCGCGTCAGGATCGCCTCGAATTCGGCGTCCGGCATGCGGATGTAGCCTTCGGATCGGGGTGGGTTCATCGGTTCCTCCTTTCGCCGCTCAGCCGATCTTGCAGCCCCAGAGGGACGTGTGGTCGGCGGCGACATAGCCGTCAGCAGTGCGGAACGAGGCCTGCAGCTCGACCGTGTCGCCCGCGGCGAGTGGGGTCATGGTCTGCAGCCAGAGCGCGGTGGCGAGGCTGACATGGGCGGCGTTGCCCGCCTCGCCGAAGGAGCCGCGAACCTCCGCGGTCCCGTTCAGCACCAGCCGCCCGCGCAGGCGCGCCGTGGTCGCGCTGTTGACCTTGTAGAGCAGCGTCGCCCCGAAGAGGTAGGTGCCGTCGACCGGGGCGACGAAGTGGTTGTTCGCGGCGTCGAAGGTCCCCTGATCGTTGTAGTCGGTATTGTTGAGGCCGATCTTGGTCCAGGTGCCGACGCCGACATAGTTGTCGTAGTTGGTGTAGGCCTTGAAGCGCGGGAGCCGGGGCTGGTCGACGATGCCGGTGGTGTTGTCCACGCTGAGCCCGTCGAAGAAGTTGCTGCCGTCGGCGGAGACCGCGAGGCGGAAGCGGTCCGAACCGAACAGCCCCACCAGCGCCTTGGTGACGAAGCCGGTCTGCAGCGTCAGCCCGAGATCGTCGCCCTCGGCCTCCTTGTTCATGGTGTAGAACAGATCGCCGGTCCCGCCCTCGGCCACGGTCTTCGCCGTCCAGAGCGCCGCGTTCAGCTTGGCCGAGAACGGGTTCGACGCATCCGCTGTGGTGCCGAGCCCGAGCAGCGCCATGTTCTGCAGCGCTACTGGTGTAGTCCCGATCCAGCCCGCGCCATCGTAGACGAGCAGCAGCCCCTCGTCCTCGACCCACGCGCGCCAGCCAGTGCGCGGCGGAAGTCGCAGCCAGGCGCCGTCGGTCCAGAGCGCGACGTTCAGGTCCCAGCCCGCCCAGTCGCCCGTCGCGCCCGAGGCTACAATGTAGCGGTCGCCATCGGCGGGAGAACCGGGCGGTGCCGTCAGATCCCGGTCGAGGACCGAGAGCTGGACGAGCCCGTCGAGGATCCGCAGCGCTTCGTTGTGCGTGACGTGCTTCTGGGCCTGGGCCGCGAGGATGTAGGGCAGCAGGAGATGGGTCGTGGCGTCGGACATGGGCGGTCTCCAGAACGAAGAACGCCGCCTGCATGGCAGGCGGCGGATAATGGCGCGGCGATCGGCGGTGGCGGGCTACCCGCGTTCGGGCGTCTCCGCTGGAATGGCCGAGAGAACCGGATCGGGCTTCGGCGCGTCCCACTTTGCGGTCATCGCGGCCCAGCGATCGATCTCGGCCCGGAAGGCCGGATCGTCGATCCGCAGATGAAAGGTGTAGAGGCGATCCACGATCTCGCGCATCAACGCGCGCATCTCGTCGTCATTGATCCGCGAGACCTCGGACCAGGGTATGCGTCGGCCCACGGCGTCCTCCACGATGACGTCGCTGCCATCACCCGTGTGCGAAACGGGCGTGAGGCCGGCATGCAGGGTCTCGAGCTGCGTGTTTCGCACGCAGGCAACGGCCATCACTCTGGCAAGCTTGGCGGCAATCCGGTCTTCGTCCTCGGGGCGCATGGCCCGAGCCTACGACGCCGATCGCGCATAGTGCCAGAACTGATTGCGCTACCTCAGAAGCTCAGCGTTACAGCCTTGGGCGCACCCCGCCCGACAAGGGCGGAGAGCTGATGGATGCGGATGTCGAGCGTGTCGCCGGGGGCGAGTAGCTCGCCCCAGTCTGCGGTCTGCTGGGCGGCGGTGTAGACAGCGCTGGTGATCGTGCTGCCGAGCACACGGTTCACGGTGGCGCCGTCGAGGATCTCGACCTCGTAGGCTTCGAGCTCCTCGGTCAGCGGCACCTCAAGCCCGCCCCAGCTGTCGGCGGCCAGTCCGCGGGACCGGCGTATCCAACGGATCGTCAGATCGCCGGACGTGCGGGGCTTGCGCCACGGCTGCTCGACATGGACGACGGAGAACGGCCGCAGCCCGATGCCCGACGGCGTGAAGGTCTGCGCGACATAGGTCTCGTCGCTGACTGGACGGCTCGCGGGGCCAATGCGCCAGTTCCACGGGATACCAAGGTCGGCCTCGGCGATCGGTAGCGACGCCAGCGCAGTGTCCAGCACCACGACCCGCGCGCCCGCAGGCGCCGGATTGCCCATGGCAACCTCGGTGCCGCGCTGGCCGCGCAGGAGCCGGGTGAGCCGATACCGACCCGGCGCCAGCAGTTCGGCCGCGCCCGCCTGCACGATCTCCCAGACGTCGGGCGCACTCTCGATGGCGAGCGCATTGGCGCCGCCGAACAGCGTCAGGTCGGTGACGCTTTCCAGCGTGCCGGTCAACAGGTCGACGACCAGCGTATTGCCGAGATCAAAGCGCGAGGTGGGGCCCGCGTAGAGGTCCGAGACCAGTGTCCCGATCCGGGCGCGACTGCCGAACGTGGTCAGCAACTCGAAGCCATCCGTGGAAGGGCTGCGGAACACCGCCATCTCGCCGGGCCAGGGAACCGCGTGCGCCGCAATGAGGGGCCGATGCGCGGGCTGGTCCTCGGTCAGTTGCGGCAGGTCCATCAGCACCGCCTCCGGCGTGCCGAACACGACCGCCCGCGTCAGCGAGGCCGCGCGGGGATCGCCGGGCGGCAGATCGTAGGTCGCGCGGTCCTGGCGGACCGCCTCGATGCCGCGCGCCTCGGCGTCGGCGATCGAGACGAGCCGCAGATCGACCAGCCGCCCGTCATGCTCCAGCCGGATCGCGTCGGCCGGATCGAGCGCGAGCCGCGAGGGCGGCAGACGGAACGCCGCCGTCTCGCGGCCCACCCACGCCTCCATCAGCGCGCGGCGGCAGCGGCGTTCGGCTTCCTCGGGCGGCACGGCCATCGGGAAGGACTCGGACGCGATCCGGGTCGTGTCCACGGTGATCCGTCGCGCCTCGACGAGGGCCGCGTCGTAGTCCTCGTCGGCGCGGGCGACCTGCCATTTCAGCGCCTGCGGCAGCTCGGTCTCCTGGCCCCGCGTCAGCTCCAGCACGTCGCCCTCGCGGGGGGCGACCAGATCGTCGGGCTCGAGGGTGACGACCGACGCCCGGCCGCGCATGATGAAGCGGATCACGCCCTCGGTCTCCACCGCGTCGAACCCGAAATGCCGCGACAGCGTCGTGATCGAGGCGCGCGGGCTTTCGAGCGCCGTGATGGCGTAGCCTTCCACCGCGCCCCAGAGGCCAGAAACGTCGATCCGGGACTCGGATAGCCCGGCGCGCAGACAGAGATGGCGGACCAGTGCGGCCAGCGACACCGCGCCGAGCCGCCCCGTCAGCCAATGGCCTAGCCGCCAGTTCTGCCCGTCCGTCCAGACGTCGGTCAGCGCCGGAAAGAACGGATAGGGCCGCGCGTCCCAGGTCCAGGCGGCGCATTCGGGGACCTGCACCATCCGGCCGCCGTAGACTGAGGAAACAGGGTTGTTCGCCGCGGTGCCCCACCAGAGATACGTCGCCTCGAGATAGGCGCGCTGGATGGCGTCGTCGCGCCAGCCCCGCGAGAAATGCGGCGTGAAGCTCTCGGACGACTTCGGGTCGAAGAAGACGTTCGGCTGGTTCGTGCCCCGGTCGATGGCGGGACAGCCGAGCTCGGTGAACCAGACGGGTTTCGACTGCGGCGCCCATGCCGTCGGCGTCCCGCTCTCCACGCCGCCGGGACGGTTGTAGTGCGCGTTCGACCACCAGGCGCGCAAATCCTTGTAGCGGAAGACCCACGGCTTGCTGGCGGCGCCGTCCGTGATCGGCGTGCGCACTTGCACCGACCGGTCCGCCGCACTGGCATAGAACCAGTCGAAACCTTCGCCGCCCGCGATGTTCCCCTGCAGGTAGGCGCGGTCGTAGATCGCGGGCCAGCCCTCGGCCGCGTCGAGATGCTCGAAGCCGTCCCGCCAGTCGGAGAGCGGCATGTAATTGTCGATCCCGACGAAATCGATCTCCGGATCGGCCCAGAGCGAGTCGAGATGGAAGAACACGTCGCCGCTGCCATCGCCCGGCTGGTGCCCGAAATACTCCGACCAGTCCGCCGCATAGCCGATCCTGGTGCTCGCTCCGAGGATCGAGCGGACATCCGCGAGCAGGTCCCGATAGGCCTGCACCGCCGGATAGGTGCTGGCGCCCGAGCGGATCGTCGTCAGCCCCGGCATCTCGGTCCCGATCAGGAAGGCATCGACCCCGCCCGCCGCCGCGCAGAGATGGGCGTAGTGCAGCACCATGCGGCGCAGGCCCCAGTCGCCGGGAGAGCCGGTCCACGAAACCGTTTGACCCGAGACGCTGAAGCTCGCGGGCGTGGCTGCGCCGAACAGCGCCGCGACCTGGCTTGCCGCCGTGGCGGTCTTGTCCACGGTCCCGGCGTAGCCCGCCGCGGGCGAACAGGTGATCCGGCCGCGCCAGGGGAAGGCAGGCTGGCCCGTCTCTGCGGCGTTGTCCGAATACGGGTTCGGCAGGCTGTTGCCGGGCGGCACGTCCATCAGGATGAACGGGTAGAAGGTCACGCGCAGCCCGCGCGCCTTCATCTCCTGGACCGCCTGCACCACCGCGAAGTCGGACGGCGTGCCGCCATAGACCGGGCGATCCTCTGCATCCCGGCTGACGAGGAAGGCGCTGGCGCGGCTGACGCCGTTGACCGACCAGCTGGCGGGCGTGGTCGACTTGGCCGACACCTCGACGCCCGGCCGGACCTTGCAGGAGCCCGCGCGCAGATCGTCGCCGAACCAGGCGACGACGAGGCTGACGCTCTCGACCGCAGGGGCCATGGCCTGCAGCCGGTCCAGCGCCTCCTGCATGTCGGTGGAGTCGGCCAGCGCGTTCAGGTTCTCCGGCACCGTCGCGCCGCCATCGGTCTTGCGGATGGCCTGCGTGGCGTAGGTGAACTCGCCCGAGGCGGGGATCATGGTGACGGCGCGGGTCAGCCCCTCGGCGGTGTCGGGATCGGCGAGTGGCCGGAACACCTCGAAGGAGAGCTGCGGCAGGCGGTTGCCGTAGGTGGAGAGCGCCAGCTCCTCGAAGACGACATAAGCGGTGCCGCGATAGGCGGGTGTGCTGGCCGCGCCCATCCTGGCCGCGATGAACGGATCCGCCGTCTGCGCCTCGTCGCCCGGATACCAGCGCCATGTGACGCCGGAGAGGTCCATCGGCTTGCCGTCGGCCCAGATGCGGCCGATGCCGGTGATCGGCCCCTCGCAGAGCGCCACGGCGAAGCTGGCATAGTAGAGGTACTCGGTCGTCTTGACCTTGCCGCCCCCGCCGCCCTTGCCGCCGCCCTGCGTGGTGGTCCTGGTCTCCTCGCGGAAATCCGTCGCCCAGATGATGTTGCCGCCCATCCGCATCCGGCCATGGAGCCGCGGGATCACCGCGCCTTCGGTGGCCGAGGTGATGCGCAAGGTGTCGAGCCGCGCGCCCTCGATGCGCTGCGTCGGCGCCAGCGACGAGATGATCCAGCTGTCGACGACAGAGCCGATGCTGGAGCCGATGAACCCGCCGATGGTCGCGGCGCTGACCCCGAGGATCGCGCCGCCGATCGAACCGCCAATGGCGGCGCCGGCCGCGCCGAGAACGAGGGTGGCCATGTCGGGGGTCTCAGCGTTGCGGAAACAGGAAGGCGAAGGCGATGCGCCGCCGCCAGGATGGGGTGAGCGGCTCCTCGATCACGCCGAGCCGCTCGTAGGCATGGAGGAAGATGTCGGGCCCGGTCACGATCCCGACATGCTTTGCGATGGCGCGCGGCTTCATGCGGAACAGCACCAGCGCACCGGGGCCTGCCTCGGCGGGCGACACCTCGATCATCATCCGCCGCGCGCCTTCGGCCAGCACCTCGCGCGGACCGGTCTCGCCCCAGTCGCGGCTGTAGGCAGGGATCGGGAACGGCTCGGGGCCGACAACCTCGCGCCAGACGCCCCGCGCCAGCCCGAGGCAGTCGCAGCCGACGCCCCGCAGGCTGGCCTGGTCGTGGTAGGGCGTGCCGAGCCAGGACCGTGCGATGGCGATGACGCGGGTGGGATCGGCGGTGGTCACAGCACGGACCCCTCGTGCCCGCCATCCTTGGTGGCGTAGCGAAGCACGGCATCCTGGCCGGGGACGTGCGGGAAGCCGCGGAAGTTGACGGTGTTGGCGAACTTGGCGCCGCAGGTCTCGATGCGCTTGTCGCAGCCCGCACGGATGGTGAAGGCGTCGCCCTCGGCGATCGCGCGCACCGGCGCCTCGAGCAGGGTCAGCACGGCGATGCCGTCCGTCACGTCATGGCCGAGCACCTCGGTGCGCCGCCCGGCATTCGCGCCGCTCGTCCAGTCCAGCGTGCCGAAGGTGAACCAGCCGGAGGCGAAGCCGCCGAGGCCCGAGGCGGTGAAGGCACGGTCGCGCAGGAGATCGATGACCGCGCCCGTGCCCTTGAACGCCGGATCCTCCAGATCGACGCCGCAGCGCGCATCGCCGAGCGCGGCGTCGCAGGTCGCCTGGAAGGTCCGCCCGACCGTCTGGCCCAGCACATGGGCCAGCGAGCGGACTTCGGCGACGAAGGCCAGCCGCCCACGCCGGATCTGGCCGATGGCCCCGCGCCGCATCAGGACGCGCTGGCTCGTGTCGGCCCAGTTCACCCGCCAGACCTCGACCTCAGCATTGTCCCAGCGGCCATCGAGAATGTCGGTCTCGGTGATCCGGTCGGATGTCAGCACGCCCTCGGCGTCCTGCGCATCGACGGACAGGTCCGAGCCCGACCGCACTTCGGAGGCCGTGAGCCCGCTATCGGACTCGAAGTCGGTGCCGTCGAAGCTGAGTGTCCGGTCGTGGTCGGTGAAACCGAAGGCAACACCATCCGCGCGAGCGATCCGCCAGCACCAGGCGAGCGTCGTCGTGCCCTCGTCGAGATGGGCCTGCAGGGCGGGATCAAGGGTCTTCATCGGCGTAGTTCCAGCAGCGGAATGGAAGTGATCGAGCCGAGACGGTCGAGATCGAGCGTGACGTCGAGCACGTCGGTGTCGAAACGGACGGGCACGTCGAATTCGAAGCCCGCGGTGATGGCGACGCCGGAACCTGGCGCAGTACCGAAGGTGACGACGCCAATGGCGGTGTCGACCGACCAGCCGGAGGGCTGCTCGACCCCGCCGAGCGCAACGCGCACGGTGCCCGCCACCGGCTTGGCGATGGCGCGCGACCAGGATTGCGCCCCCGAGGCGTAGCGCTTGACCAGCTGGAAGGCGCTCGTCGTGCCGTCGCCGGTGCCGATCGCCTGGTCGGTCGGCGCTGGTGTGCCCGAAGGCAGACAGGACTTGTGATCGCCCCAGTCCTTGAAGCGGAAGCCGTGGAGGCGACCGTTCCGCGCCTCGAAGAAGGCGACGACGGCGGCGAGATCGTCCGCGCGGCGGATGCCGTAGGCCACGTCGTAGCGGCGGCGCGAGTTCGCCCAGCTGGCGTTGCGCTCTTCGTCGCCCGAGGCGAGCTCGACGATCTGGGTGCGCCGCTCCGGCCCGCCCCGCGCGCCGCGGCTGATGTTGTCCGGAAACCGGACCTCGTGGAACGCCATGGTTCAAAGCCCCCTGCGCCCGAGCGAAACGGCGCGAGCGATGTCGGCGGCAACCTGCGTGCGGGATTGCCGGAAGCTCTCGGCGTCGCGCGCCATGATGGTGACGTTGACGCCGCCGCCGGCGCCGTAGGCCTGCGCCTCGCGCCGCGACAGCACCCGTTCGCCGCGTTGCAGGATCGCGGGCACCTCGTCATGGCGAAGTCCGGCCATCCCGCCAGAATGCATCCGGGGCGCGGCGGCGAAGGCCATGGCCGGGACCATGCGGGACGGCCCGGCCGATCCGACCATCCCGCCCGCATGCAGGACGTTGGCGAAGATGCCGCCCGCACCGGAGAACACGCCGGAGAGTGCATTGGCGATCGGCCCGAGGATGAACCGCCGCGCCGCGAGCTGGGCGAGATCGGCCAGCAGCGAGGTGACCAGATCGCGGAAGTTCAGCTTGCCGGTCTTCACGAACTCCCCGACCGCGTTCTCGGCCGACTGGAAAGCGCCGACGAGGCTCTGGCCAATGTCGCCACCGATGTCGCGGGCCTTGCTGGCGTAATCCGACAGCGCGGCGGTGACGGCCTGCCAGCCGGTGACGGCAGCCTCTGTCGCGGGCTCCGCCGCAGCGGCGGCAGCCCCGGCCGCCGCACCGGCACCCGTCGCGGCGCGCCCGGCTTCACCAAGCGCCGTCTCCAGCCGTTCGGCCGCGCCGGTGGCCTCGGTCAGCGCATCGGCACTGGCCTCGTCGGTGCCGCGCACCGCATCGCGCAGGGCCTGCCAGCTTTCCAGTGGCGCGCGGGCTCCTTCGGCGAGATCGCGCGCCGCGCCAATGTAGAGGTTCGCAGACTCGAGCGCCCTGTTCGCCGCATCGGTCAGACCGAGATCGGGCGCGGTCAGCGGGTTGTCCTCGAAGGCCCTGTCGAACGCCGCCTGCGCCGCCGTCGTGGCAGCACTGGCCGCCCCTTCGAAGCGGTTCTCGATCTCGCCGAGATCGAGGTCGGGCACCAGCGTGATGCGGCGCTCCGACCCCAGCGCTTCCAGCCCCTGGTTGATGCCGCCAATGAAGCCGTTGATGCGCGAGACCACGCCGTTCAGCATCGCCTCGACGCCGTCGACCAGGCTGTTGGCCGCCTGGAACGCCAGATCGCCGATGGCAGCAGGCAGCAGGCCCCAGATCGCCTTGATCGCCTCGTAGGCGCCCTCGAACGTGTTCGCGGCGGTGTTGCCGAAGCCCACGACGCTTTCGATGGCGCTCTGCATGCCGGAGGCGGCGTCCGCCTTCAGGTCGAAGAACATCGCCGTGGCGGCTGCACCCGCCGCAGCGGCGCCCATGCGGATCCGCCCCCAGACCTCGACCGCGAGGTCCTTCAGTAGCGACATCGCCTCGCCAAAGCCGCCCGCGCCGGACACGAGGCGGGTGAACTGATAGACGAGCTCGCCCGCGCCGACGATCAGCGCGCCTATGCCGGTGCGGATCAGCGCCCCGCGCAGGACGACCAACGCCGTGGCGAGGCCCCGCACGGAGAGCGCCGCCGCAGCCATGCCGGCGACCCAGCGACCGGCGAGGAAAGCTGCGAAGGTGGCGGCATAGGTGGTCAGGCGGCCGATGTTGTCGAAGAGCCCGCGGATCGCGATGCCCAGCGGCCCGGTGCGGCTGGCGACCGCCGCCATCGCGTTGGCGACGGCTTCCAACGCCGGAGCCGCGGCAACGGCCAGCTGGTTCGACAGCCCGCGCCAGATCAGCCCGAGCCGGGAGATGGCATCGTTCGTCCGCTCGATCTGGTCGGCGTCCTGTTCGGAGACGACCACTCCGAACGCGAGGACGTCCTCGGTCGCCTGGCGCAGCGTCGCGGTGTCGATCCGCGACATGGCGATTGAGCCTTCTTCGCCGAAAAGCTGGCCCGCGACAGCCGCGCGTTCGGCGGCGGGCACGAAGCTCTCGATGGCGGCGTTGATCGCACCCACGCGCTGGTCCAGCGGCAGGGCGATCAGCTCGTTGGCGGAAAGGCCCAGCCGGTCGAGCGCGTCGGCGGCTGGACCGGTCCCGGCGGCCGCCTGGCTGAGACGGCGCGTCAGATCCTTGGTGGCCTGCTCGATGCCGGACATCGACACACCGGCCAGCTCGCCCGCGCGCTCCAGCGTCTGGATCGAGGCGACGGTGGTGCCGAGCGACTGGGCGAGCTTGGCCTGTGCATCGACCGTCTGCAGGCCGGACCGGATCATCGCCACGCCCGCGGCTGCAGCGGCTGCCACGGCGGCAGCGGCCGCGACCCGCACCCGCCGCGAGAAGGCCGCGAGCCGGGCGTTGGCCGCCTCCATCTCCCGGCTCAGCCGTCCGAAGCCGCGCGACCCGGCTTCGCCGACACCTTCCAGCTCGGCGCGCACCTGCCGTCCACCCACGGCCGCGAGGCGGACGCTGACTCTCTTCTCAGCCATGGGACTGTTCCATCTGTTCGTTGAGTTTGGCGACCATCACCGCCTCGATGACGGGCAGCAGTTCGGCCATGGCGAGCGGCGGCACGCCGAGCGCGTCACCGAGCGCCAGCGCGGCCGACATGTCCCAGCCGATCACCGCGCCCGGCAGCACGCGCAGCTGGCCACCGAGACGGCCGACCAGGTCCCAGACCTGCCAACCCTCCGGCGTTTCCGGACGGTTCAGCCGCGCCGGGCAGTCCGGGCAGGCTTGCGCGCTGGCTCCGCAGGGTTCGCAACCCTCGCAGTATCGCTCGCCCCCGCCGAAGGACCATTTGGCGAGAGCGCGGAGGCGTTTTTTTCCTGCTCCAGCAGCAGGCCCTTCGAGACGTAGGTCAACTGGAAGGCCTCGAAGATCGGCCAGACATCGAGAGCCGCGTCTATGGCCTCGGGACTGGGATCGATCGGCTTGCCGTCAGCATCGCCCACGCCCTCCCAGGCAATCACCGCGCGCCGCGCCAGCGCTTTGGCGAAGGCGACGGCGCGCTCCTCGTCGGAAGCCTCCTCGGGCACCGCCTCGACGGCGGGGTCGCTGCGCGTCGCGACCATCAGGGCGGTCGTCAGCGGGCGCAGTTGCACCCGGACGCCGGGGGCGAGGTCATGCCAGCGCGGCGCGTTGGTCAGGTCGAGCGTCAGCATCAATACGTCTCCACGTCATTCACGAGGGTGGCGGTGCACATCCGGCCGACCACGCTGTCGCGGGCGGCCTGCCAGTCGAAGGTCGCCTGCACGCCCTGCGGCCCGGAAATCTCGATCCGAGGGCGCGGCAGGTAGACGGCGTGCACGGTGAAGGTGAAGCTCTCGCCCGAGGGCAGGACGTAGGCGAATTCCATCTCGCAGGCCTCGCCGTTGATGGCCTGCGTCACCAGCGTCTGGTCGGCGAAGCGGACCTCGATCCGTCCGGTGAGCGCCGCGATGGACGGGTCGGCACCGTCGATGCGGCCGTCCGAGCGGATCGTCTCGATCCGGTCGAGGTTGTTGGCATAGGTGATCTCGGCCGAGACCACGTTGCCGAGGGCGGTGCCGTTCCGAGTGATCGCCCCGTTGAAATGGCCGAAACGCTTCAACTCCAGCGCGGCTGGCGTTCCGGCGCTAGTGGTCGTGCCAATCGTCTCGCCCTGCGCCACCAGCCGAGCCGTCGCCGTCAGCAGACCCGAGCGCTGCATCTGCCAGGTGATCTGGTCGAGCACGCAGCCCGAGTACATGGCATAGCGCGGCACCTCGGGCATGCCGGTCTCGATCGACATGCTGGGCAGCGTCCACGACCCCGACTGGAACTCGTGGCTGTACGGGGCCTCGACGCCCGTGGTCGTCGGCGCGCCGAACGCCGCCTTCAGCCAGAAGCCGAAGGCCTCCGCGTCGAGCGGCACCACGACGTCGCCGTCAGCCGTCACCGCGTCCTTGATCGGCGCCAGCGGATCGCGGCCGTACCCCAGCAGCTCCGAGTTCAGCAGCGGCTGCTCGGCGCCGAGCGAGGTGCTGGCGAAAGGCATGCGGGTGAAGCCGCTGGCAGGCGGCGTTCCATAGGTCGTCTCGAACGCAAGCGCCATCAGCGCCCGCGCCCCCTGGGCTCGTGCCATGGTGTTCTCCTCGGGTTGTCGGGGTCAGGCCAGCTGGTCGGCCGTGGAATAGTGCAGCACCACCGGGATCACGGCGGCCTTCAGGCTGGCCGCGCCCTCGACCGGCAGATCGACCGGGCGCGGGGCTTCGGCCTCGACCCAGTCGCAGAGGCCGCCCAGAGTGCGGTCGGCGGCGAGCGCAGCCCCGATACTGGCGCAGAGGGTGTCGAACGCAGCGTCACGGGTGGCGCCCTGCACAACCGCCTCGATCTCGGCCCGGTGCTGGTAGTGATAACGCAGCGGCGAGAGCGTCACCTCGGGCTCTCCCGGCTCGCCATCCCGCAGGATCAGCAGGCCATCGGCCGGCACGCGCTCGGGCAGCACCTCGCCGCGCAGGGCGGTCGCGGGCAGCGCCGAGAGCCGCGCGTGCAGCGCGGCGAGGATGGTTTCGCGGGGGGTCACGTGACAACTCGCGTCGTAGATCGAATTGACTGGGTCTTGTTCATTGCCAACCTCCAGAGACTGGGCACAGCTCTCTGAACGCCGGAGTCGTCAAAGCTTGCCGGGCTCTGTCGTCCGGTGTCTGATTGCACTGCGCCGGGAAGGCCCAAGGGGCCGTCGGGATACAGGAGAAGCTGAAAACCAGGATTCAAACGCCGCGGTTGCGTTGCGTTAGATTAGAAAAAATGTTCTTTTCCTCTGCAACCACGCTTCAGCAACATGCAGAAGTTTTATCCCGCCCCGGCGCCGCAACAGAAAGGACAGTATTGGATGATCGAGATTGCGTTACCCCTGATCGGAGGCCTTGTTCTCCTCGTTCTCGGTGGCGAGCTTCTCGTGCGCGGCGCCGTGCAGGTCGCGACCCGGTGCGGTGTCTCGCCGCTGGTCATAGGTCTGACTCTGGTTGGCTTCGGAACCTCCACCCCGGAGCTCGTGACGTCGGTGCAGGCCGCGTTGAGCGGGTCACCCGGCATTGCCTACGGCAACATTGTCGGGTCGAATATCGCCAACATTCTGCTCATCCTTGGCGCATCGGCCGTGCTGGCCCCCATCATTGTCTCGTCCGTCGCGCTGAAGCGCGACAGCGCCGTCATGGTCGCCGTTGCCGTCGTTTTCGCGGCGACGGCCGCTCTCATGCCTTTGGGTGTCCTCATCGGTGCAATTTTCGTCGCGGCGCTCGCAGTCTACGTGTTCATGGCCTTTCGGCAGGAGCGGCAATCTGCGTCTGGTGACCACGGAGCCGTCTACGACAAGACGATCGCTGCCCAGGAAGTGGACGCCGCCCTCGTTCCCGTGGAGAAGCCGGAGCGATCGGTCATTGTCTCGTTGCTTGTCGCGCTCGGTGGATTGGGCCTCGTGGTGCTCGGGGGCTATTTTCTGGTCGACGGCGCAGTCACGCTTGCGAGGTCTCTAGGCATCTCCGAAACAGTGATCGGCCTGACGATCGTGGCGGTCGGTACGTCCATGCCGGAATTGGTCACGTCGATCATGGCATCGATCCGCAAACAGGCCGATGTCGCTTTCGGCAATATCGTCGGCTCGAACATCTATAACATCCTTGGGATCGGCGGCATTACGGCCATGATCGCACCGACCGAGGTTCCCTTCCAGATTGTCCGCTTCGACAATCTGGTGATGATCGCGGCTTCCATACTGCTTGTCGTCTTTGCCTATACCGGCAGGCGTATCAGCCGAATGGAAGGTGGACTGATGATGCTGCTCTATGTCGGCTACGTCGCGTGGCTTTGGCCGTAGGCCACGGAACGGGGAGCGCGGTTTGACCATCGCATTCGCCAACCTTGGTTGTCCAACACGATCCGGAAACCTATCTCGATTGCAACAAACCTGAGGAGATATGCCCATGCAATGCCCAATCGATGGCTCTGAACTGGTGATGACGGATCGGCAGGGCGTCGAGATCGATTATTGCCCGAAATGCCGCGGCGTCTGGCTGGATCGCGGCGAGTTGGACAAGATCATTGAAAAGACAGCGCCGGCTGCACCGCAGCGTCCTCCTCAATCGGATCGCGGTGGTGAGTCAAGTTCCCGGTACGAGCCACGGCGCGACGACCGGAGTGATCACTACGACGAGCGCCCGAGAAAGAAGAAATCGCTGCTCGGCGAACTGTTCGATTTCTGATCAATCCAGCGGCGGCGTCGCTTTTTCCACTCACGGCGCTGGGTTTGCAGCATGGCGTCCGGGCTCGCCTCAACTTGTTATGTGCGCGCCTCCACCCAGTTCGCCACGATCAGCCCCGGCACGCCATCCAATACCCGGTCCGCGTCCCGCGCCAGATCCAGCCGCTTCGGCAGCTTCACCTGAGGCACCAGCAGGAAGATCGGCGCGGTGACCTTGCCGCGCCCGGTCTTGGAGCGCGACACAACGGCCTGGCCCTTCGTGTTCAGCCGTCCCTCCGCCACCAGCAGGCTCGGACCGGTGCGGCGATAGACGAAGCGCACGCGCAGGCCACGGCGGCGCTCCCATTCGCCGGGCGTGATCCTGCCGCCTCGGAGGGACTTGCCTGCGGCGGGCAGCGGGATGGCCAGCCAGAACCCGTTCTTCGAGCGGATCAACGGGCCGGTGTCGTGCGCGCCGACGATGACCGGGGCTTGGGACCAGACGAGCGCGGCGGCGTCGAGGCTCTCGCCCGACCTCGGGAAGTTCTGGCTCCGGATCGAGTTGGCCAGCCGTGTGCCGAGCCCCGCGCCAGTGATCTGCAACCGCCATGCGCTCTTCAGCCCGGACCCGGCCTCGCGCATGGCGGCGGTGACGGCGCGCTCCCCGGCCGCCACCTCCGCCGCCATCATCGCGACGATGTCGGGATCGATGTCGAGCTTCAGTTTCACGCGGGCCTCAGATCGACGGTCCAGACCAGCCGCTCGCGGTCGCGGGAGGGCTCGCCCTGGATGAGGAAGGCGTCCCCGTCGATCTCGATGCGGTCGCCGGGGCGCGGGGCTGGAACCTCGGTGACACGCAGGTCGATCCGCGTGGTCTCGGACCAGAGCCGCGCATCGCCGAAGTCCGATATGGCATCCGCGCGCCGGGCGACGACGCGCACCAGCACGGGCGCGCCGCCGTCGGCGATGTAGACCGCGTCCCGGCCGATGTTGGGATCGGCGAAGAGCGCGCCAACAGCGGCGGCGAAGGCGCTCATCAGAAGGCCGCGTTCAGGCGCACCCGGCCGATGGTGTCGCCCGCGCCGCTGGCCACCGCCTCGACGGCCACGCCGATGAGGGTGTTGTCGGTCGCGACCGTGGTGCAGCGCTTGTTGGTGTCGTCCCAATAGACCTTGGCGCCGACGGTCCAGGCCTGGGAGCCGACCTTGGTGATGTCGAAGATGCCGACGAGCGCGGTCTCGACGGGCTCGCCGAGGGCCGCCGCTCCGGAGGCGATGCCGAAGATGGAGCCGACGAGCAGGCCATCGCCGGAGGCGACGGCATAGGGCGCGGTCAGGGTGATGGTGTTGCCGGGCTGGACGTAGGTTTTCATGGGGGTGATCCTCGTGGAAAGACGAAGGGCGGCCCGTCAGGACCGCCCGCATGTCAGGGTTCGGGGATGGGTGCGTTACGCGCCCGGGTTCTTGTAGAGGCCGCGCCAGTCGATGGCCTTGGCGCCGAAATCGAGGCGGCACTTGATCTCGACGCCGTCGACGTCGAAGCCGTTGCGCGTCTCGATGTAGGCGCCCTGCTGACCCTCGAGATAGGCGTACTCGATGGTGTCGATCTGGTTCGGGCTGGCCGCCAGATACCAGGCGGTCTCGCTGGCGGCGTCGAGGCGCGGCTCGCTGATCGGCGCCAGTGTGCGGATCGACTGCGGCACCACGCTGGACGTCGCGGCGGGCACGAGGTTCTGGGCGACAAGCTGCTCGGCCTTCAGTTCCAGCGAGGCGGGCACGATCAGGAAGGCGGGGCGGACGTTCAGCACCGTCTTCTTGTCGAGGCCGGTCTGCTTCGCCATCGCCGCGCGCGCCGCACCGACGCTGCTCACATCGAGCGCCGCGCCGGTGCCCGCGAGGTTCTTGTGGGTGGTGTGGAACAGCGCGTTGCCGTCCGCCATCGCCGGGTTGGCGGTGATGATCCCCCAGACCACGTCCGACTCGAGCTGCGCGATGGAGTTGCCGTACATCGCCGGGATCCGGGTGAAGGCGTCGAGATCGTCGTTGATCAGCGTCTGGCGGGTGATCGCGACCACCCGGCCATAGGTCTTGACCTTGTAGCTCTCCTTGCTCTCGCCCAGCGTCCCGCGCTTGAACTCGCCGCTTTCGCCGACCTCGAGCAGCTGCGGCGCCTCGCCGAGCTGCACGCGGTGCATCGCCTTGAAGTCGGTCGCCAGCACCTGGCGGCAGAACAGCATGAAGGTGCGGGGATAGGCCTCGTAGGCCTGCCGCAGCGTCTTGTTGGTGACGGCCGACAGGATCTCGGGGAAGTCGGAGGTCGAGTGCAGGGCGCGCGTCGCAACCTCGTCGCGCGACAGGCCGCGCGTGTTGACCCCGGCATTGCCGAGGCTTTCGCGGGCCAGTTCCAGCAGCGTCATGCCGCGGTACTGGCGCGCAGCGTCCTCCAGCTGGAACAGCGTCGGGCTGTAGCGGTGCAGGAGCGCGTTCGCCACCGCGTCGCGGCGGGTGATGCGCTCGTCACGGCCGCCGAGCGGCACCGAAACGTGCGGGAAGGTTCGGGTCTCGTCCGACTTGGCGGCGACCTGGTCGAGGATCAGGCGGCGGGACTCGTCGACGCTGACGCCGCGTTTCACCAGATCCTCGGCGAAGCCGCGCTCGAGGTTCAGGCGGCCCGCCAGATCGTAGATGGTGGAGACGCGGTCGCGCTCGGCCTCGCGGGCGCGGGTGGCAACCGCTTCGGTGTCGGGCGCGGGCGTTGCCTGCGTCTTCGGCTGGCTGCGGGTCTCACTTGCGTGGACCTTCGGTTCGCTGGCGGCGACCTTCGGGTCGGGCGCAGCCGCTTTCGGCTCGGTCATGGCGGTGTCCTCGGTTTCGACCGGCTCGGTCGGCTGGGTGGTGGCGGGGGTTGCGGCGTCGCTCGCCGGGGTCTGGGTCTTGTCCGTCATCGGGATCGGTCCTTTCGTTGTGGAAGGGGCGTCCCGGCGGTGGAGGACGCAGTCGTGAAGGGGGTGCTGGGCGCGGAAACCGGCGGCGGGGTCGGCGCCGACCGCGACGGCGGAGACCTCGAAGGGCGTCCAGTCCACCGCGCGCCAGAGTTCGCGGGAGGCCTCGGGTTTCGAGACCTCGAAGCGGTGGACCTGGTAGCCGATCGATACGGCGCGGATGTGCCCGGCCTGGATGTCGCGCCAGATCGGCTCGACATCCGCACGCTCGCTGATCCGCACCAGCGCGATGCCGCGCCCGTTCTCGATCCGGGCGGAACCCGGCACGACCGAGCCGATCACCGCGTCGAGCGTGTCGAGCTCGTGCACCTTCAGGAACGGCGCGCCCGCGTTCAGCCGGTCGAGGCGGACATGGGCGGGATCGAGGCTCAGTTCCTCGTCATAGGGCTCGCCGAAGAAGGTGGCGCGGCGGACGCGGGCCCCGGCCGACCAGACCACCTCGACGGTGCGGCTGTCGGCATCGGCCGTGTTCGGCGCAAGCTCCGCCGACCGGCGCATGGCCGGCAGTTCGATCATCGTGTCCATGAGGTCAGTCCTGTTGGTCGGCCTGCGCCGGGTCATTGTTCGCGTCTGCGGCCGGTTCGTCGTCGGCAGGATCGTTGCTCTGCGCGCTGCCGGTTTTGGTGACGCGCCGCGGGTCGCTGTCGAGCACCAGCCCGAGCGCGTCGAGCTTGGCGTTGGTCGCGGCGATCTCGGCCAGCACCGCGTCGGGGTTCCGGCCCTGTTTCGCGATCACCTCGGCCAAGGTCATGGTGCCCGAGCGGATCGACAGGAGGTTCGCCATCGCGTCCTTCTGCGGGTCGACCGCCTCGAACTTCGGCGGCGACCATTCGACCGGCACGATGGGCGACGGGATCTGCCCCGCCGCCCATGCGGCCTCGGTGAACCAGCGCCAGACCGGGGCGCAGAACATCGGGATGAACAGCTGCCACTGCACGGCGTCGATCTGGCGGCGGAACTCCACGAGCCCCGCCCGGATCGAGGAATAGTTCACCTGGCTGAGGTCCCCGGTCAGCAGCTCGTAGGGCACCCGGAACCCGGCCGAGATCGTGTGCAGGCTCGCCCGCTTGTATTCGCCGTAGCCGCCGGTGGCCGAGGGCTGGTTGAAGCGGATGTCCTTGCCGCCCCGCGCATAGGCGATCAGCCCCGGCTCGAACTGTTCCACCCGATTGCCGTCGGCATCGACCACGGAGGGCGCGATGCCCTGCTGCGCCTCGTCGTCGCCAAAGACGATGGCGGTGACGCAGGCCTCGGTCTTCTTGCGGACCAGTTCGGCCACCTCGTAATCGTCGAGATCGCGCAAGGACCGGATCACCGGCGCGCCCCAGGGAACGCCGCGCGCCTGCGTCCTTTGCTTCTCGTAGACATGGGCGATCTCGCTCGCCGGGATCGGGCGGCTCTGCAGGCCGTTCTGCAAGGCGCCATAGGCGTCGCCCGGGTGCTCCGCGTGGAGCCAGTAGGCCCGGCGTTTGCCGACCGGGTCGAACTCGATCCCCTGCACCAGCCGCCCTGCGCCGAGGACGCCGGACTTGGTCGCGTCGAGGAAGTCGGCCTCGAGCACCTGCAATTGCAGCGGCACCGGCAGACCGTCGCTCGCACGCCGCAGGCGGCGGCGCACCAGCACCTCGCCCGCCTCGACCATCTCGCGGCAGATCAGCGTCTGCAGGCCGTAGAAGTCGAGCTGGCCATCGGCGTCGCAGTCCGCCGTCCAGCGTTCGAAGAGCGCGTCGACCTTGCGGTCGAGCGTGTCGTCTCCGCTCGCGGCGCGGGGCATGATGCCCGCGCCGATGATGTTGTTGACCAGCACCGCCACGGCCTTGGCCGCATGCGGGTTGTTGCGCACCAGGTCTCGCATCCGGTCGCGCAGCAGCGCCCCGGCGACGCCGATCTCGGTGTCGGCCGAGGATCCGGGCGCGCGCCAGCCCTCGGTGCGCCGCCCGCGTGCGGCGCCATCGTAACCGCGCGTCAGGGTCTCGAACGCCTGGCGCGCCATCACGCGGCGCGCGGCCATGCGCGGCGCCACCGTGGCGATGGCGTGATCGAACCAGGTCGCCGACATCAGCGATCCCCGCGCGAGAAGCCCGCCAGCCCGGCCACCGGCAATGGCCGCGTGCTGCCCGCGATGGCGCGCTCGATGGTGCGGATGCGCGCCAACAGATCCTCGGCCGAGCCGTAATCCACCGACTTGCCGTCATAGCTGACCCGGGTCGTGCCGCTGGCATAGGCGCGGCGCAGCGCAGAAAGTTCGGTTTCCGTCCAATCCGTCATGTTCAAAACCACCCTCCGCGCCGTCCGAGCCAGTCGGATCGGCGTTTGCCCTGCGACGTCTGCGTTTGCCTGTTGATCTGCCCCGCGGGATCCGCAGAGGCGTCGACGACCCCGAGCTGATCCTCGAGGTCGCGCCATTTCTCGTCGGGCCAGCGGTCCGCGCCCGCGATCCAGGCGGCGGCGCGGGCATAGACCCGGCAGTCCAGCGCCTCGTTGCGCTCGCGCAGCTTCTGCCATTCCAGCCGGGCGAAGCCGCGCTTGGTGCGCACCGTCACCAGCTGCTCTGCCACGAACTGCTTCAGCCATTCGTTCTCGACCCAGTGTGGCAGGTGCACCGAACCGGGCGGGAATGCCGCCCCGTCGGCCATCTCCTCGTCGGTCGGGCGCGCCAGCCGCAGGAAGCGGTAGGTCTCGGCCTTGAAGGTCGAGACCGCCACGGTCCAGAGCCGGGCCCCGCGCCGCAGGCGTTTGCCGCCCTCGGTCGCGTCGACGAAGGTTGGGCCCGACACCGGGCTCGAGCGGTTGAACCCCTCGACGCCCTTCACCGGCGACACCTGCCCAAACCCCTGCGCCCGCGACCAGGAATAGACCGCCGGGGCCTCGTAGCCGGTGTCGATGGCGAGCCGCGCGATCCGCAGATGCGCCCCCCGCTCGTGCGGCCAGGACCGATCGAGCAGCGCGGTCAGCTCCGACCAGGCGTCATGCCGGTCGGGCCCGCCCTCTATGACAACGTGATCGACGAGCCACGACTCAAGTCCGCGACCCCAGGCCCAGACATCGACCTCAATCCGGTCCTTCTGCACGTCGGCACCGGCGGTCAGGAACAGCCCGCCCGCAGGCACGGTCCCGGATGTCCAGCGCTCGCGCCGGTCGTAGAGCCGCTGCCAGTCGGGCGCTTCCCCGGTCTCGACCCATGTCTCGCCGAGGATGGTGTTCCGAAACGCCTTGATCGCTTCGTCCGACCCTTGGGCCGCGTCCCATGCTCGCACGATCCGCTCCCAGCTCAACCAACCGATCGGCGAGTAGAGCGCCGAGAGGTGATACCCGACCGTGCTCGGATCCGCGGCCGTCGCGGTCGCCCGCCATGCGCCGCCCTCCAGCATCGCCGTCTTGTGGTGCTCCGCGATTGCCTGTTCGCAGCCCTCGCAGTGATACTCGGCCGTCTCCGGGCGGCCCTTCTGCCAGCGCAGCCGGTCGAACTTCAGCCACTGCATCACTCCGCAATGCGGGCACGGCACGAAGAACCGGCGCTGGTCACTCGCCTCGTATTCGCGCTCGATCCGGCTCAGCCCACGGATGGTCGGGGTCGAGACCAGCAGCACCTTGCGCCGATGGGCGAAGGTCAGCGACCGGGCTTCGGCCAGCGTGACCGGGTCGCCTTCCTCGTCGGCGGACGCCGGATAGGCGTCGACCTCGTCGAGGAAGATGTACCGCGCGGGCGTGGAGCGCAGCCCGACCGCCGAGTTCGCCCCGGTCATGATCAGGATGCCGCCCGCGAACTCCTTCGATAGCATGGTGTTGCCCGCGTCGCGCGAGCGCGCGGGCTTCACCCGCTCCCGCAGCTCGGGGCTCTCGTCGATCAGCGGGTCGATGCGCTGGCGCGAGTTGCGTTTCGCCAGTTCCACCGTGGGCTGGACGGCCAGCATCGGACCCGGCGCCTGGTGGATGGCGAACCCGATCCAGTTGTTGCCCGCCTCGGTCGCGCCGACCTGCGCCGCCTTCATGAACACGATCCGCTGCGTGGGATCGCCGGGCGACAGACGGTCCATGATCTCGCGCATATAGGGCGTGCGCACCGTGCGATACCGCCCGGGTTCGGCCGAGGCGCGGCCCGAGAGCATCCGGTGCCGGTCCGCCCATTCCGAGACGGTCAGGTCCGGGTCGGGCCGCAGCCCGTTGCCCCAGGCGCGCAGGATCTCGCCCGCGCCGTCGAAGTCCGTCAGGCCATCGCCGCTCTCACCGGAAGTCGGGCCGGACCTCGGCGAGTTCGTCGAGGTGGGCGCGTACATGTTTTTCCAGGACCTTCTGCATCGCGGCTGGTTCCACGGTGATCTGCTGGCCCGTCGCTTCGCTGCTTGAGGCCGAGAGCTCGGCCGCCATCAGCGCCGCCGCACGCGCGGGCCAGTTCACCCACGCGTCCCGTTCCTCCCGCGCCAGGCGGAACACCAGCGCCAGCGCGCGGGCCCGCTCGATCAACTCCCCCTTCAGCTTCTGGAGCCGGATGCGCCGCTCCTGCGCCTTCAGCACCTCGTTCGCCGTCTTGGCCTGCAGGAAGGTCGGGCCGCCGCCCACCGCCGGAACAGCCAGCCCCTGTTCGCGCAGCGTGTCGCCGACGGCGGCCACGGCAGCCTCGGGGACGGGTTTCAGCTTCGGCGCGGGCGGCTTGCGGGTCTTCGACGGGTCCGTCGTCTCGGCCCGTCTGGCGTCGCTGGCCGCCGCGTTGATGCTGCCGTCGGCATAGAGGACCAGCCGCTCGGCCGTCTTCGCCTTCTGGATCGCACCGCGCGACAGCCCGACATGCGCGGCGTACTGGCGCTCGCTCATGCCCTGCATCGACGGCTCCGATTAACATTCAAGATCATGTGCTTATCGAGTTGATAAGCCTCGCCAGCGGAGCGAACGTCACTTCAAAGAAGCGATGCAACTCACCAAGGAGCCACCAAGATGACCCGCCGCGCGACTGACATTGAGACCGCTCCCGCCACCGGTTCGAGGGAGCGGTCGAACAAAGCCCTCGACGCCTTCATCGCCGCCAAGACCGAGATCGACGCGATGCTGGAGCGGCTCGCCGCCCTCAGCGCAGACCATTTCGAGACCCACCCCGACGAGATCAACTGGGGCCATGTCGGCACCCTGAACCACTATCGCGCCAAGCTGCGCGAGATCACCGACATGGCCTTCAGCGAAGGCGAACACGCCGAGTGAGACGACCCACTCCCGGTCCCGCCCGCCGACTGGCGGGCTCGGCCTCGTAGAAGGGCCCGCATTCCGCGCGCCCCGATACTGGAGACGACGATGACCAAACTTTCCGACACCCAAGCCCTGATCCTGAGCGCCGCCGCCCAGCGGCCCGAGCACATCGCCCTGCCGCTGCCCGAGAGCCTGCGCGGTGGCGCCGCGGCCAAGGTGGTCGGCGCTATGCTCGCCAAGGGCTTCCTCGAAGAGGTCGACGCCAACCTGCGCAAGGGCGACCCCGTCTGGCGCGAGACTGGCGACGGCCACGGCGTCACGCTGGTCGCCACCGACGCAGGCCTCGCCGCCATCGGCATCGAGCCCGAGGACGCGAACACCGCGCCCGTGTGCACGACGGACGCGCCGACCGAGGAGCCCGCGCCGGACACCCCCACCGAACCGAAGGCTGCGCCCAAGACGCGCACACCGCGCGAGGGCACCAAGCAGGCCACGCTGATCGCCATGCTGCGCGCGCCGGACGGCGCGAATATCGAGGAGATCATGGCCGCGACGGGCTGGCAGTCGCACACGGTGCGCGGCGCGATGGCCGGGGCGTTGAAGAAGAAACTCGGGCTCGAGGTGACCTCGGAGAAGGTCGAAGGACGCGGGCGCGTGTACAGACTCCCCGCCGCCTGACGCACCGGACCCCGAAAAGTTGATGGCCGCCGTCCCTCCGGGGCGGCGGTCGATCATTTGGCGCTCCGCATCCGGATCGCCTCGAACACCCGCCGCAGGGCGAAGGACCGTGCAATGCTCACCACGGTGAACACCGCGCCCATCTTCAGGTTCTGCGCCAGCGTCGTGTGCAGCCCGAAGATCGGAAAGATCAGGATCTGCGTCACGACCGCGACGCCGTAGCCGACGATCACGTTGGCGACGGACTCGACCAGCGACATGAGGCGCGACTGCTTCATGCTACGGCCTCATCCATCGGCCCACAGTTGAGCCGCCAGAGTTCGCAGCGCATGCGCCGCAACCAGCGGGACCACGCCGTTGCCACAGAGCCGAAGCCGGTCCACCCGGTGGGCCAGCCCATCAGCGCCTCGACGAACAGCGGGTTCAAGGTCCGGCGCGGCTCGGAGGTATCGCTCCCAGCCATCGGCGTCACCAGGACCTGGCGGCCAAGCAGGCCGTTCACCGGCGTGTTCGCCAATGTCGTCGCTCCATCCTTGTGATCCCGCGCCGTCGGCGTCATCCACATCCCCGCCGCATGGGTCAGATCGGCCGACCGCCGGTTGCCCGCGCTCGGCTTGCAGCCGTCGTTCGCCATCGGCGTCGGCCAGTCCCGCGCCATGCGGTCCAGACCCTTCTCGTCGCGCCGCTCGCCGCCCCGACTGCGGAAACTGTCGATCTGCGGTGTCGGCCAGAGCGCTGCCGTTGTCGCGAGGTTCATCCCATGCTGCCCCGCTTCCTGCGAAGGTGTCGGCTTCGTCTGCCGGTTCTCGTTGGCGCTGGCGCGAGGCGTCGGCCAGAGCCGCAGCAGTTCCGTCCGGTTGCCGCCACTCGACCGGGTGCCAGAGCAGGCGCGCGGGGTCGGCCAGCTCGTCCCCCTCGCGGATCGCGAGGATGAAGAGACGTTCGCGCTTGTGGGGCGCGCCGACTTCCGCCGCCGTGAAGAGGCCTGCCGCAAGGCGGTAGCCCATGCCGACCAGTCCTGCGGCGACTTCGGGGAAGCCGAGGCGGAGATGATGGGCGACATTCTCGAGGAAGACGAAGGGCGGCTCGACCTCGTCGACGATGCGGGCGACATGCGGCCAGAGGTGGCGCGGGTCGTCCGCGCCCCGGCGCTTGCCCGCGACAGAGAACGGCTGGCACGGATAGCCCGCAGTGACGATGTCCACCGCGCCGCGCCACGGGCGGCCGTCGAAGGTGGCAACGTCGTCCCAGACAGGCGCGCGATCCAGGGACGCGTCTTCCATCCGCGCCACGAGAGTGGCTGCGGCGTAGGTTTCCCGTTCGACATGGCCCACAGCACGATATCCGGGGATGGCGATGGTGAGCCCGAGATCGAGCCCGCCCGCTCCGGAACAGAGGGAGAGGCCGAAGAGGCATGCGTCTCCGGCTCCGGAAGCGCATCCGGAGGAAGGTAAAGCCAGGTCATGCATGTCACGCGGCGGTCTTGCGCTTTCGCGCGGGTTCGGGGGCGTCCGTGTTCGGCGCATCTGCCGTGGGGGCGGCATCGTCGCCCAGCCGCTCGGCCCTCACCTGCGCGAAGGTCCGACCGTCACCGTCGAGGATGGCATCGCGGCCGGTATCGCCCTGCCAGCGTTCGACGGCGACATCGACATAGGCCGGGCTGATTTCCATCGCGAAGACGCGCCGCCCGTTGGCCTCGCCCGCCATGATCTGTGACCCGGAGCCCGAGAACGGCTCGTAGCAGAGGCCGCCCCGCGCCACATGCTGGCGCATCGGGATCCCGAACGCGTCCAGCGGTTTCGGGGTCGGGTGATCGGGGCGCTCGTCCTTAGCGAAGGACGGCATCTCCCAGGTCGATGGCAACGTCTGCTCGGCCACCTTCGGCGGGCGGTTCGGGCGGCGCCAGCCCATGAAGCAGGGCTCGTGTTTCCAGAGGTAATGGGAGCGGGTCAGAACCCCGCGGTCCTTCACCCAGATGATCTGCTGATGAACGAAGGCCCCGGCTTTCTCCCAGCAGGCCTCGAGCATCGCCTGACGGCGCGAGGCATGCCAGCAGTACCAGGCGGCGTCCTCGGTGATCGCCTCGGCGACAGCGGCGGCGATGAACCCGTCATAGAGTTCCGCGCCCTGGCTGCTATCGTCCCAAGTCACGCCATAGGACTGCGACCAGTCTTTGTTCCGGGTCGGGTGGTTCGAGCCATCATAGTCGACCAGATATGGCGGGTCGGTGGCGAACAAGATGGCGCGCTCGCCATTCATCAGGCGGCGGACATCGTCATGGGAAGTGCTGTCGCCGCAGAGCAGCCGATGGTCGCCGAGGATCCAGAGATCGTCGGTGCGCGAGATCGGATTGCGTGGCGGTTCGGGGATCGTCACCGGCGGCACCGAGCCACCGTTGCCGCCCTGATCGTCATCCTCGCCCTCGGGCACGAAGGCCAGCAGCTTGTCCAATTCGCCGTCGGAAAAACCGACCAGCGACAGGTCATAGTCCTCGGCCAACAGGTCTTGAAGCTCTGCGGCAAGAAGGGCCTCGTCCCACGGCGATTCCGCAAGCCGGTTATCCGCCAGACGATAGGCCCGACGCTGTGCCTCGGTCAGATGCCCGAGCACGATCACCGGGGCCTCGCTCAGCCCAAGCTGCGTCGCGGCCAGCACCCGGCCATGGCCCGCGATCAGTTCTCCGTCCTCGCCGACGAGGCACGGCACGGTCCAGCCGAACTCGGCCATGCTGGCAGCGAGCTTTGCGACCTGATCGGCGCCGTGCAGCTTCGCGTTCTTCGCATAGGGCTGCAGGCGCGACAGCGGCCAGGTCTCGATCCGCTCTGGGGCAAAGCTCAGCGTCATGGGGGTGGGTTCGCCTCGAATGGGGGTGGATACCCTGGACTCCGGAAGCCAGCGGCCTGCCTGGACGCCATGAAGGGTCCAGTGGCCACGGTGGAATCCGGGTCCATGGGTTTGATTTCTTGTGGTTTTCAGCGTTGCGCGGGTGGACGCCTGACGGGGCGGCTTCCCAAAAAAACGGCCCTGTCACTGGCGATGCGCCGCGCTTCGCCCGCCAGCATACGAATATCGCCAGGAAGGAACCAAGATATCAAAGGCTTGGCAGTTCGGACCCCGACTGGTTCCCTCGCTGGACCCCGGAAGCCAGTGACGCGGCCTCTGCCTGCGCGCTCCTCTCCCGAGTATATTGAATCTGTAGCGCCCTGGACGCGATCTGTCTTGGCGTCTGGTGTCTCGCTTGAAAGTGTCTCGCCCACGCGACGGCTATTGACAGGTTCAGTGCGTCACCTTCGCCACCACGAAATCCATAGACCGCTTCGACGGCACTCGCTTGCCGTTCAGACGCCAGACGATGACGGCGATGCCATACTGCCAGCGCCTGTTGGCGGTGGCGCGGCTGATGCCCAGTTCCCAGCAGATCGGCTTCCATGGCTTGCGGTTCGCCCGGAGCCACACAAGGCGCGCGTCGGCCGGGTCCAGCCAGCGCAGCCACAGCAGCGCGTCGTCGGCTTGGGTGATGTCGCGCGGGCCTGGCTTCGGCCGTCGCATCCGGGCTTCCTGACCGACCTGATCGGCGAAGCTGTGGAAATACTCGGGCCAAGCGTTGAAGTAGCCCTGCGGCTTGACCTCGGGCAGCGACCGGAAAACATCGGCTGCGCTCTCAAGGCGCGCTTCGACCATAGCCGGGGTCCAATCACCCATTGGCCACCTCCCTTGGCTCGATACGCGGGCCGTAGAGTTTTTCGCCCAGCTGGCGGACCAGTTCCTGCTCCGGCCAGGTGAGACGCGGGTCGTCGATGGACACGGCCAGTAGCCCATGGTCATGCCAGCCGTCCTGCTTGACGCGATCTGGATCACGGCGCGTGCCACCATAGCCTCGGGGATACCACCTCACGCAACACCCCCGTTCGTTTCGATCGCCCAATGCAGGATGGCGATGGCATCCGCCTCGTTGTCATCGGCGGGGCTGAACCCGCGCGCCCGCGTGGCCGCAATCATCGCCTCCTTGTCGGCGTTGCCCTTGCCGGTGGCGTGGCGCTTGATCGTCCCAACCGGAACGCCCTCATAGGGGATGCCGCGGAGTTCAGCCCATGCCGTGAGCGTAGCCATCAGCCCGCCATAGACATGGGCAGCGTCCGTGCCGACATGGCGGCGGACTTCCTCGAACCAGATCGCGGCGATTGGGCCTGATAGCCGGTCGATCTCGGTCAGCCAGTTGGTGAAGCGCAGGTAGCGCATGCCACCGCCGTCGAAACGTCCGGGGCGAAATGACGTCGTGCCGGAGGTGATCAGGCCGTCATGGCTGCGCAAAGCCCAACCTGTCGTCGTCCCGAGGTCGAGGGCAAGGATGCAGGAGATGAAAATGCGCCCCTGCTCGGGGCGGACTTCCTGCGCGGAGATCTGTGTGTTCATCGTGAAGGCTCACAAACTGTGGGCCTTCGGCTTCGGTCGCGGTCAGATTTAGCATGCACCGAGTCTGCCCCAAAGCGAAAACGACGGCGCGCCGTTTAAGGGAAACAACCGGCGCTGTTTGGTCCCCGTCCCAACCTCTGGACCCTCAAACCCAAGGATCAATAGGGTTGGGTCACACCTTTATCATTCCAATTCAATGAGTTGATGGAGTGGCGCCCCAACCGCTGTGTCCCCAACGGGTGGTCAACTCCTTTTACATGGAATCGTATGGCCCCGACGATTTTCATCGTTCCACATGAATAGTCATCAATAGGTTGGGGAAACAGCATAAGGTTGGGGACACCGTTGTTTCTGCAGGCTTTCTTGTGTCCCCAACGCGAGATGGAAGTTGGGGCAGCGTTGGGTCTACTGCGAAGGTTGGGACGATTGGGGACAAGGGATGTCTTGACCATGCCCGTTTTTTTGACCTACAAGTAGGGAGAAAAAACGGGCATGAGGAATCGAGCATGGCAGGATGGGTTGAAACGAAGATACTGGGTGAGCCTTGGGATGTGGACCGTCGCATCGCCGAGATGGGATTGTCGATGGAGGGTTTGATCAACTCGGTCCGCGCGGCTCGCACTGCGAGTGGAAACGCGACGGCGCTGCATCCTTCGAACGCGGCAGGCACCTTTGGCTATCACGAGGGTGTCGCATCTCTCCGCCAGGAGTTCATTGGCGACGAATGGGTCATCGACCGGAAAGACGGGGTCGAGACCATCCGCAACGACCAGAAAGGGCTGAAGATCGGGTTCTGCAACGTCGATCGCGCCTGTGGCGACAAGGCGCCGAAGCCGCGCTCGGACAAGGGTGCGGCGTCCGAACGTGCCTGCGGCCCGATGCTTTTCGATCCGGAAGAACTTCGTTTCTTCGTCCGTGACGATGCCGTGGGGCTCGCGTTTTATTACCTCATGGTCGACGATATGGGACGGGCCGAACTCACTCGGCCCAAGATTTCGGGCAAGACCTTCGAAGGCGCAGTGGAGCGCATCTTCCTGCTTCCCGAAGGCGACGAAGAAGACATGCTCCTGAATCTCGACGACGACGGCATCGCGGAGGAATTCGAGCCCAAGATCGTGCGCAAGTAGGCGTCACATGTTTGAAGAATCACGATTGAAATTGGCTCGTGCGCGGCGCGGGCTAACGGCGAAAGCGCTTGCCGAACAGGCTGGCGTTAGCGTCGACACCATCAAACGTCTCGAGCAGGGCCGGAACGAGCCTGAGCCGCATACGGTGGGGAAGCTGGCAGAGGCGCTTGGATACCCGGAAGAATTCTTCTTCGGACCCAAGGTGGATGCCGTCGATCCCGGTGCTGTCAGTTTCCGCTCATTCTCGAAGATGACGGCCAAGGAGCGCGATGCCTCTCTTGGCGCCGGATCGGTGGGACTCATGCTGAGCGGATGGGTCGAGGAGCGATTTGGCTTGCCGGAGCCCGATCTGATCGATCTGTCGTACGAAAGCGACCCTGAGGTGGCAGCGTCGCACATGCGGCAGCAGTGGGCGCTTGGGCAGCAACCCATCTCTGACCTGATGGCGCTTTTGGAAGTCAAAGGAATTCGGCTGTTTTCGCTTACCGAGAACACCGCGTCGGTCAACGCCTTCTCTTTCTGGCGCGGCGGCAAGCCGTACATGTTCCTGAACAACTTCAAGACCGCCGAAAGCAGTCGTTTCGATGCCGCACATGAACTGGCTCACCTCGTCATGCACAAGCATGGCGACCCAAAGAAGGGACGAAATGTCGAGCGTGAGGCAAACGCCTTTGCTTCGGCGTTCCTGATGCCCGCCGAAGATGTCATAGCCCGCATTCCGAGGCGGGTCACAACGGATACCGTCATTCGCGCCAAAGCCCGATGGCGTGTTTCGGCAATGGCGATGGCCTATCGTCTTCATCAGCTGAAGCGACTTTCGGAGTGGCAATACAAGTCGATCTGCATCGACCTGACGAAGCGCGGCTACCGCACCGGTGAACCGAACGGCATCGGTCGCGAGAAATCAAAGGTCTGGCGCCAGGTGCTTACGATGCTTTGGCAGGAGCGCGTAACCAAGGCTGACATTGCGCGAGAACTCGGCCTCCCGCTCGGAGAAGTAGAGGGGCTTATCTGGAGCTTGACCGCCGATGATGGCGGGGGTGAGCGGCAGGAAAGAGCGCCGCTGCGAGCCGTGTAGAAAGAGGGTATCGGGATGCCCAGACGTGCGATGACTACGTCTGGGCTTTCCGATACCGCCACTCCCGACCTGCCGCGCGCCCTCCCTCGTCGCGCCGCCTATATCGCTCCCAGCCGTTGGCTTTGAGATAGGCCGAAACACGCATCTGGTCGCCACGTGTCCAACGTCCGGGTTCGAGCCCGATCGCTTCATCGAGGATCTCGCCGACCGATACGTCGCTCAGTGGTTCCGGCCGCGGGACGCTTTCGGTGCGGGAATTGCCGTAGTCCGGGTAGCCGTCGGACACTGTGCGGACCTCGTGCGTCAGCCAATTCTCGATCAGATTGTCCCAAGCGTCGGATTGGTAGCGGCGCTCTTGTTCTCCATGAGCTTCGGCAAGCAGCGCCGGATCGTCGATCCACCAAATCGCGCCTTCGCGGAAACGGTGGACGGCTTCGGCCCAGAGTTGATCCCGATCGCGAGCGATTGCGGCGATGTCGATGCTTCCACAGCGTAGCGGCCAGAAGCGGCGGTTGCCGGTTTCATCGCGCAGATAGGTGTCGGGGTTCACGGTGCCCGCGAAGACGCACTGGCGCGGCACCTCGACGGTGTAACGGCCGTAGGGCGGACGGAAGCGGTCGGTGGTGCGGGTCAGGAACGCCTTGATACGCGAGACTTCGGCGCGACCGATCGCATCGAGTTCAGCGATCTCCACGATCCAGACGCCCTGCATGTGAATGGCGGCGTCCTTGGACCCAAGCTCTGGCAGCTCGTCGGTGAACCATTCCTCGCCCGCCAGCACCTTGATTGCCGTCGATTTGCGCGCGCCCTGCGGCCCTTCGAGGATCAGCATATGATCGGCCTTCACGCCGGGCCGATAGATCCGGGCCACGGCCGAGATCAGCCAGAGTGCACCGATGGTGTGATGGAAGGCTGTCGGCGCGGCGCCGAGATAGGTGCTGGTCCAGGTCTCGATCCGGGGCGTGCTGTCCCATTTCAGGGTGTCGAGCCAGTCGCGAACCGGATGGATGCGCATGTCGCGGGCCACCGCGCCGACACCACGGCCGACAACCATCGGGGCGACGTTCAGCCCGCGCAATTGCAACCACTCGGCGGTGCGCACATCGTCGGCATCGTCCCAGGGGCGCGGAAATCGGATGGCCGGATCATCCCATGGCAACGGCTGACGAACCACGATACCTTGCGCGAACTCGTCGAAGGCCAGGAGCCCGGCAAAGACCGGATCCGAGGACAGGGCGATGATCACATTGGCCTCGTTGCGCTCGGGCGTGCCGGACAGATCCTGGCACAGCCGCCCAAACCAGGCGGGACGCGCAATCCTGCCCTGCGGATCGCCCGTCACATGCACGCGGCGGCGCAGTTCCGTCAATTGCTTGTCGAGGATCGACATGGAGATGCCGGTCGCAGTCTTGATCCGGGCGAGGATCTGGCGTTCGGGCAGCGGATCGAGCCGGGCAAGCGCAAGGCGGCCGAGAAGGCTGGAGAGCGCGGCGAGTTCGGGCGGGTTGGTCAGCGCCTCGGCGGCGGCAATCAGAGCGTCCGGATCGCCAGGTGCCGGAGCCGCCACTGTCGTCATGGCCTCAATACCGACCGGCTCGTCTGCCGAAATATCCCGGCGATAGTCGGCCGCACGCGCCCCGCGCATCAGATCGTCGTTGAAATCATCACCATGCAGCGGGACCACGATTTCGTTCGGAATGTCGGCCCGGTTCAGCCGATCCGACAGGGTCGCAGCGGCCTGACGACCTGCGTCGCCTGCATCGGCGTAGATCGTGACCCGTGTCGTGCCCGCCGGCCACTGAAACCGCGCGAAACCATCGGCAGAGAGCGCCGCCCAGACGGCGGTGCCGAACAGGGCATGCGCCGCTAGGGCGGTCTCGATGCCTTCGGCAATGCCGAGATGGCCGTCCGCAGGCATGGCGAACAGGCGCACGGCCGCATCCGCTACCGATCCCAGCATCTTCTTCCCGGCAGACGCCTTGGCGCTGCCGTCGTCGAGCAGGAAGGTCCGGTGAATACCCTGAGCGCGGGTGCCGTCTGCCAGGCGTGGCAATGCGATCAGGCCCGGCCAACCGCGTCGCGTGTCGAAATCCGGCAGATCGGGGTGGAACAACAGATCCGGGCATCCCGGATCGGCAACGCCGCGGATGCGGAGGTAGGTTTCGCCGGGCGTGCCAGCGAGCGGCTGTGCGCCGTCGATCAGTCGCGCAATCTCGCCGGTATGATCGGGCTTCGCGCGTGGCGCATTTCGGGGCGCGGGATGATCCATCCCGGCAATCCGCGCCGCCTCGTCGAAGAGCGCGCCATCGCAGAGCCCGGTTGCCTGCGCGATCAGATCGATCGGCCCTGCGCTTTCGCCGGTGGCATAGTCGAAACCCCAGCCGGCATAGGGCCCGTCAAGGTGGATGGTACAAGACCCCTCCTTGCGCGGCGGGCGGCCGGACAGGTCGGCACAGCGCAAGGAACGACGGTCGCGCGCAAGCCGCGCCTCCGGAAAGATGCCGGGGAGCCAGTCGCCAGCGGTCGCCGCCAGCCGGTCCTTTACGGCCGCCAGATCGTGGCGTGCTTTCGGCGTGCCGACATCGTTGAGATCGATCATCGCGCCCCCTCAGGCCAGAAGGACGAGCCCGCGCTCGGCGCGGGTAATGGCGGTGTAGAGCCAGCGGCGTCGGTCGATCTCGCTGCGTCCCAGCCCGTCGTCCCAGACGATCACGTTCTCCCACTGCGACCCTTGCGCCTTGTGGGCGGTGATCGCCCAGCCGAAAGTCGCCTCGGTCAGCTTGCGTTTTTCCCGCCAGTCGCGGTCATGGCGCTTGGCGTCGTAGGCGATGTGGTCCTCGAAATGCCCCTTGTAGATGCGCAGCCGCCCGGGGCGGCCGTCGCTGTCGAAGGGGGAGACCCGGCGCCCGTCCTCGTCATGCACCACGGCCGAGAAATAGAGGCTGCCCTCGTCGACAATATCCTCGAGGGTCAGGAACATGCCGTTGATCAGACCGAGCGAGTTGTCGTTCTTCAGGCAGATGATCTTTTCCGCCGCGCCAGTGGGCAAATATGTCCCGCCCAGCCCGGCCGCCGCGCGCATCGCATTGTTGATCTGCAACCGTGTCGCGTTAAGCCCGCAGATCAGCTGCCCGCCGCGCAGCGCCTGTTCCGGCGAAATGTCGCCCTTGCGCATCTTGGCGACATGGGTGTCGTAGGTGCCAAAACCGATGGGCTCGCCCATCCGCGCCATGGTGGCGAGACGGATGATCGCGCTCTCAGTCGCCTGACGGTGAATCTCGGTCAGCATCACGTCGGGCGTATCGCGGGTGAAGGCGCCTTCGCCCTTGATCGGCGGCAACTGTCCGGGATCGCCCAGAACGAGGATCGGCTTGCCAAAACTCATCAGATCGCGCGCCATCTCCTCGCCCACCATCGACACCTCGTCGAGGACGATCAGCCTTGCATCCGCGGCATCGCTCTGCGGGTTCAGGGCGAAACGGGGATGCTTCATCGCCGAGAGCGCCTGCCGCATGGCCTCGATCGCGGCCTCGGCCGTGGTGCGATCAAAGCCGGTGAGGCGCCGTGCGGCGGTCTCGGCCTCGCGGACCTTCTGCGCTGCGGCCTCGATTTCCGCTTCCGTGGCCTCGATCACGGAATAGATCAGGCTGTGGATGGTGCGCGCAGGCGTGCCCTTGCGGGTCAGCACCAGCGCCGCCTTGCCGGTGAAGGTGGCGGTAACCACACCCGGCACGCAGGTGCCGTCCTTCGCGCCGCGATGGGGCGACAGGCCAAGCTCATCGAGCGCGAACTTCAGCACCGTGCTCTTGCCCGATCCGGCATAGCCAAAGAGCCGGAACACCTGTTGCTGCTCGGTGCGATTCTCGAACCAGTCGCGGACCTCGGCTATGGCGGCGGCCTGCGCGGCCGATGGGGTAAATTCCGTCATGTCTGCCGCGCCTCCACCGCATAATCCTTCACCACCCCGCCGCGCGCGGGATCGCCCACTTCACATTGGCGCACGAAGATGCGCCGACCGTCCGGCAACTGCCGCCAATGCCCTCGACGCAGGTGCCAGCGCGGGCTGGCATGACTGCCACCGAGCCGCTCGGATGCTTTGCGAACCCGGGCCGGATCGATGGCGACCTGATGCCAGGTCCAGCCGCGCACGCCATCCCGCGCGAAGGGTTTGCGCTTGACCGGGGCGATCTGGCGTTCGCTGATGCTCGCTGCCGATGCGAGGATCGCGACCCCGCGCCAGACGATGGCTGCGGCCGCCTGACCGCTTTGTTCCGCCAGCCCTGCATCGCGGAGCGCCGGATTGATGGCGAATTCCGCGATGCCGCCATCCGCGATCCGGACATGGGCATGGATATCGGTCCAGCGTCTGGGGTTGCGCCACAGGGCGAGCCAGACCGCCTCGATGCCATCGTCGCGCTGCCGGGCATAGACGATCTGGCTGCGGATGGTCCGGCTGCGGTCGGCCAACTCAAAAATCGTCTCGGGGTGCGGCAACCGTTGCGGACCGGCCGCCAGGCGGCGGGCCAGCGCATCGACGTCGTCGGAATCGAACTGCGCCTGATCGGCGAAGCGCCAGACCGGTGCGAACTCGAACCCTTCGAGCAGGTCCGGCAGCCAGAAGCGCGCGCGATGGGCGCGGACAATCCGTTTGAGATCATAGGCGTCAGGGATCATCGCCGCTCACCCCAGCACTTGGCGGCCCATGCGCAGGGCGCGTGCCACTTGCCACCAGCCATGCCACCCCGGCAGACGACGGCCGTGGGTTCGGTCGCCGCCCGGGGCAACCATTCGCCCGCCGCCGAGGCCTGCACAACCGTGACCGCGCGATCCGACATCTCTTGCGCCAGTCGCGCTTCGAACGGCACCAGTTCCGTGTGCAATTCCATCGTGTCGCGGTTCAGCGCGGTGAAGAGCGCCGGATTGGGCAGGTCCATATAGGCCTGATAGAGCGCAATCTGGGCGGCGTAGACGGGGCGTGCGATGCTGACGCCGCGCTTGACCACATCCTTCCAGCTCGACGCGCCGAGCGCCTTGTTCTCCCAGAGCGCGGGATAATCCATCGCGACGGGGCCGGAGACGAAGCAGCCGTCGATATGCCCCTTGAACCGGCCCGCCATGGCCGCGAAGCCGAACTGGCGGCCATCGGGGCGTTCGGTGCGCAGGTCGAACCCGGCGATCCGGAACCAGCCCGCGACGATGTCCTCGGCCCGATGCCCCGCCTCGAAGATCCGCAGGATGCGCGGTTCGAATTCCTGGCCTTCGTCCTTGGGAACGGCGAGGTAGTCATACTGGATCTGGCGCAGGCAGTCGCGCCCCAGCCCCGAGGAACTGACATAGGTGCGGGGGCGCTCGGCGCGATTGCGCGCCGTCAGGGCCGCATCGATGGCGGACGTAACGGCAGTGGCGATCGGCGGACGCGGCGCATCCTGGCCATAGAGGCAACCAGAGCCATGGTTCAGGTCAATCATTGGTCGCGCTCCCAGAACCCGCCAGCCTGCGCGATGCAGGTTAGCTTGTGATGCTGGGCCTCGGTCAGCCGGGCGCGCGCGCCGAATGTCTCCAGCTTCTGACGCAGGCTCTCGCAGAACTCGACCTCGAAATCGGTGATGGCGTTCGCCGTCGCGGCAGCAAGAAGGTCAGTCCAGGGGGCGGTCTCATTGTTCAGATCGATCATGACGGCCCCCTCAGAACGGAATCGGATCGTCATGGGCCGTGCCGGTCCGCTCCTTGCGCGCGCCCTGCGCCAGCATGCTGTCGACATAGCCGGTGACGGCCGCCTCGATCAGCCGGTCGATATCGGCGGCGGTGCGGTGGAAGAAGGGCTCCATGAGCCCTAGGTCGGTCAACGCTTCGGCAAAGAGCGCCCGCGCGTCGCGGATCGCCTGTGCCTCGCGGGCAGTCTTGTCGATCATGCCATTCATCCTTTGGGCGATTGCGCTGCCCACGTCCTGACAGCGGAGCGAGCAGAAGCGGTGATAGGGATAGCGGTCGTGCTGGAGCCGGTGGACGTAGCCGAAGCCGCGGGCCTCCCGCGCACAGACGGCGCAGAGCGCTAACCCAGCAGGAAATTCGCGATCGGGTCCTCCGGCGGCCATCCCGCCCGCTGGAGCTTCTCGGTCTGCATCACGATCCAGCGCGAGATCGCGTTGCTCGCCATGGCCTCGAGGTCGCCGAGGGTGAGGCTTGCGATGGGATGGTGCAGTCTTCCTCGGGCCTCGAGCCATGTTCCGATCTCCAGCGCGGCGGCGCGCGTCACATGCGCCTGCCATTCGTCGGGGGTCATGGGCCGGTCTGCCGGCCCATCCCCTTCGGGCTCGGCGGCAGGCGTCCCAACGGAACCACCCGGCCGCCGCTTCCGCCGCACCTCAGCCATTGAGCCACGCGGGCATCGCCGGGGTGCCCGGTGCTGCGGGTCCCGGTGTTTGGGGCGCGGCAGCCGCTGCGGGTGCGTTCTGCGCCCCCCAGGCCGGAGCGGCCGTCGCATTGGGCTGCGCTGCCGCGCCCCATGCCGGCGTCGGCGCCTGCCAACCCGGCGCGGCGCTCGCGGCCTTGCGCGGCGGGGCGTTGACGGGTTCCGGCGGGACGGTTTCACCGCGCATGATGGCGGTATGCTGCGGCTCGTCCGGCAGAACGACGTTGGCGATGCGGTTCTGGTCGCGGTATTGCGGGTTCGAGGCGGGCTCCACCATGATCCGGGCGGCAAAGACGATGCCGTCGAGGTGCTTGAGGCCCGGCAGCACCCGCTTGGCCTTGGTCGCCGGGGTTTCGTCGCGAGGATCGAGCCCGAGGGCACTGTCGACCATGGCGCGAAACGTGGATTTCGAGATCTTCCAGCCGATTGACTGGCCTTTCTCGTCAAGTTTTCCGCCTGCCACGGTGAAGCTCTGCCAGAACTTGCGGCGGGCATGCGGGCCCTCGACCACGGTGAATTCGCAATCGAGCATCCGCGCATCGCTGGACTGCGAGGCCTTCAGCAGACCCGCATCCATCGGGGTCGCGCCGTTCACCCCGCCGGGGCGGATGGTCAGGCGGACCTTGGCGAAGGTGCCGTCCGGGATCAGTTCGCCAATGGGGGCCATCTGCGGCTGGGCGTCGTTCAGGTCGTAGCTCATGTCAGTTCCTTTCAAGGATCAGGAGGCGAAAGTGGGTTGATGGGGGGCGCGGCCGTCGATCCGTGCGAGCAGCGCGCCGAGGTCGGGCGGCTCGGTCAGGTCGAGACGGCCCGAACGGTCCTTGGCGGGAAGGCCCCAGGGATTGCCAGACTTGCAGACAAGGCGGCGATCGGATGCGGTCTCGTCCAGCACCCAGCCGCCTTCGGCATCGCGGGCGAAGAGCTGCATAGAAACCACCTGGTCCACGATGCCGGGCAATTCCCGCCCCGCCTTGCTGCCTTCCATCTGCGGCTGCCAGGTGACGGCGCCGAAATCGTCGGTCACCTTTTCCAGCACGCCGACGAAGATCACGGTCTTGCCGCGTGCATGCTGGAGGTGCTTCAGCGCCTGGATCACCTCTCGCCCCAGAAGCCCGTAGGCGCCCCGGACATCGGGCTTCCCGGTCCGGTCCGAGAAGGCCTCGGGCTGCTGGCGGGCATAGGCCATCGCCTGCCGCGTCAGATCGGTGATCGAGTCGACGAAGACGATGCGGCGCGCGGCGAGGAAGGCCTCGATGCCACTGTCGCGGTGCTGGGCCTGCAGCCACGCATGCCGTTCGGTCCCGTACCAGGACTGCGGATGCTGCGCGGGGTCCGGCCCGCCGATCAGCACCGCAAGATCGCGGAAATCGGTGAAGCTGCGCACCGGGATCGACGCGCCGCGCCAGTCCTGCACCGATTTCATCCCGGCCTCGAGGTCGAGGCAGACGGTTTCCTCGGCAGGTAGGGATTTCAGAAGCGTGGTCTTGCCCACGCCCGGTGGGCCGAAGATGGCGAGAGAGGTCTTGTTCTCGGCGGCCGAGAGGCGTTCGTCAGCGGTGATGATGCGGAAGGCCATGGTATTCTCCGAAGGATTGAAAGGGCGCGGCGGCGGGGGTGACCGGGTGCCGAAGGGGAACCTGCCCGGCGTTACCGCTCGGGCATCCCGCCGCCGCGCGTCACCGGTCTCGAGTCTCGAGCCGGAACACGGGTTTGCCGGTGGTCTCGGACCGGGCGGCTGCGAAGCCTTCGCGCATGGCGTCGGGCCACGCGCCGTAGCGCCGCTCGGGCACGCGGTAGGCGATCTCGAGATACTCGGTCGGATCGTCGCCGGCGGCGCGGATGCGCTCGGCCATCGCGGCGAGGCGGTCCTGATCCCACGAGACCTTCTTCGGCAGGTCGGCGATCACGACGATCCCGTCGTCCTCGACCCGCACGGTGCCGCTGGTCTTGCCCTGCGCAGACCGCTCGACTTCGGTCGCGGCGCCATAACGCTGCGCCAGTGCCGCTTCGAAACGGTCCTTCAGACGCTTGACCCGCGCGGTCTCAGACGCTGCCGCCTCCTGCAATGCCAACAGCAGGTCTGGCGGCATGTCGGCGATTTCGCCGATGGACAGCCGGTCGAGATCCTCGAACTTCGGCACGTTGTCGAAGCGTGCCTCTGTCGGCGCGTCGGTGCTGGGGAACGGCATGGCCATCAGCGCCCCTCCCGTTTCAGGGCCGCATCCACGGCGCGGTCCGTGCCGACGGCTCCGGCTTCGCGCGCCAGACGGTGGAGTTTTTCCAGCGCCGAGGATCGCTGGATGGCCGCCGAGAGTTCGGCATTCGCGGCGACGATCGCGATGGCGATATCGTCGACACTCGCGGTCTCGACGGGCAGCGGATCGGTGGCATCGCCGGGACGCCCGGCGGAGGGGATCACCTCCGGCAGATCCTCAAGGCTGCGAAAAGCCTTGCGCAGGCGCGCAAGCGGGCTGTTGGGCTCGATCATGTCGTGGTCTCCGTTGAGGGATGCGGCCGAGCTTCCGGCCAGAAGGAAGTAAAGGGACGGCGGGAGCCGATCCCCGATCCAGGCAAGCGTGGCGCGCATCAGGCGGCCTCCTCTGTCGCGATGAGTTGGGAGAACGGGATCGGCGCATGGCGCGGCTTGGTTCGCGCGATGGCCAGATAGGCGAAGCGGTCGGGGCCGACGCGGACCTGCACCAGATGCACCAGCGCGGCCTCGAAGGCGCGGTGAGCGGCACTGGCCAGCGCCCCGAGCCTGCGGCGTTCCGGTTCCGGCAAGGTGGAAATCACCGCCGTGGTATCGATCCCGAGAAACCCACGATGATACTCGAGACGGTCGCCCGGCATGGCCTGGCCGATCCAGGCGCAGAACTCGATGTCGGTGAGCGGCCGGGCCTTTGCGGGCGTGAATTCTGTGAGGGGCATGACGATCATCTCCATGTCGGTCCTCTACTCACGCCGCTTTCGAACCGTCCCACTCGGTCCCGATCCCGCGCATGGCGAGGTCGAGCCGCAGGCGGGCGATGTGACGGTAGAGGGCGGAACGGGAGGTGCCGGTGCGCTCGACGATCTCTGCGACAGCGCAGGTGCCAAGCGCCGCGCAAAGCCCGCGGGCCTCCTCGGGCAGGCCGCCCAGCACCCTGGCGAGATCGTGGATTGTGTCGGCGTCGTCCGTGGCGGAGCGGTCCTGCCCATGCCAGGCGGCCAGACCGTCTGCTTCTGCCAGCAAGCAGCCCAGAGGTTGGGTCGCGCCGGAAACGGGGGCGTCGAGCGAAAGCACCGTGCGGCCCTGCATCCTGCGCTGGCGATGATGGCGGATGGCGATGCGCGAGGACTGGTTGCGCAGGACGATGTTGGCGAAGGCGCCGATGCTGCCACGGCGCGCGTCGAAGCCGGGCAGCCGGCAGATCAGGTCGACCAGCAGGTCCTGGCGGAGATCGTCGAGATCGGCGGCAGGCAGCACCAGCTTGCGATGCAGGCGGCGCGCGGCAATGGCCGCTTCGTCGATCAGTGTGGCAAGCTCGTCGGGGGAAATCGGCGGAAACATTCGGGAGCACCTCGGAACATGTTGCTGTTGTTCCGAATGTGCCGTTCAGCGCGCTGCTGCCGGTGTGATTGCCGTGTGTTTGTTATGTGCGGATTGTGTGGGACGGCCTCAGGGCTCGATGACCACTTCGGCAGGGTCGAGGCCGATCCGATAGCCGCGCGCGCGAACCGTCGCGACCAGCGATTTCGCCTGCGCCTCGGGCATGCCGGAGGAGATAAGCGCGTTGCGCAGGTCGCGGGCGATTTCATTGGCGGGACGGCCGGTCTGCCTCTCAATATCCTGCTTTTTCAGGACTGGATCACGCTTGACGGATTGCTCGATCAGCAGACGAAACAGCGCGAACATCTGAGTCGGCAGGTCTAGCCGACGGCCGTCGAGAGTGACCGATTGCGCCGAAAGCTTCATGACAAGGCGCGGAACTGAAGATGGCGGATCGAGGACGAGGCGTTCCGTGCCATCCGACCCTGCCTTGAAAACCGCTGCAATTTCGTGGGGCTCGACTCCAACCTCCCGCAGCCTGACGGCGATTGTTGCGGAAAGGTCGTGGACGATTGCCATGATCGGCTTTGGCCCCACGACCGCCCTGATCGCCATCACCGCGCCCGGCGTAACCAGGTTGTCGGCATCGAATGACAGGACCACGGCATGCCCAGACGGGGTCTCCCCCAATAGCCAGAGGCCGTCCGCAACGCGGGCGACAGCGCCGCCAAGATTCCCGCTGGCCGCAATCCGGGCCACGAGCCTGTCGACGTCGACCGAAAAGCGGCGCAGATCGTCCTTCTGGAGGATCACGTCTTCGGACTGATCGTGCGGGCAGCAGGCCCGAAATGCATCACCCAACTGTTCGACGGGGCGCGCGTCTAGCCCGCAGTCGCACTCGGCGCAGACCGACCAGGTATCGGCCCTCCGTTCTTCGATCAGCACCTGCGCTCGCAAGAAGCGCTCAAATTCGCTTGCGGGAAATCGGCCCAACGCCCGGCCCGAGATCGCGACCCGGGCGCCACCCTCACTCAGCCGCGTCCACAACCATGCCAGCATCGCGGTCCTTCTCGAGCCCATTGCGCTGAACCAGCGTGTGGATTGCCTTTTCGAACCGCGTCCGGCGGAAGGCGAGCGTCCCTGGCGGCTTCAGCCGCACCGTGACCTGTGCCGGCCGCTTGGCGCCGGTTTCGAAGGCGACCCGGAAGGTGATCTCGCCCAACCGCCAGCCCCGGCCAAACCGCACCTCGCTGCCCCGGAAATGCGTAAGCGCACCGCCGGATGCATCCTTCGATTCCCAGCTGCGCACATGCCGCCAGCGCTGATCCTCTTCATCCCGCTCGAAGAGGTCAGCGGCGGCGGCCACGATCCGAACCTCCTTGATGGTCTCGTCATAGCGATGACGGAACGCGAAATCGGGTCCGGCATCGCTGATCGGATCGAGCGTATAGAGATCACGCGCGTCCCGCCCCGAGAAGAAGCCTGGCCGCCGCAGGATATGCCGGGCGAAAAGCTCGGCGATCTCGCCTTGCTGCGCCTTGACCACGCCGCCGACGAACAGGCGCCCCTCCACCGGGGAGTACCGCAGCACCGCATATTTGACCGCGCGAAGGGTGATGATCTCTTCCCGGTCGCCGGTGACCACCGGCGTCGTGGTGACTTGCGCGCCGTGGCTGATCACCAGGTTGATTTCGCCATCTTCCTCATAGGGCCCAAGGCGGCAATATTGACCCTGCAGGTCCTGCGAAAACAGATTGATCACTGCGGCCTTGAAAGCTTCAGTCATTTCTTCGGTCAGGTCCGCACCCACGTCCCGCTCTGGTCCGCGAAACTCTGCAGGCGATGTCGGCGCGCGCAGCGCATGGAAGTCGGCTGCAGCCTCGAAAACGCGGTGGTGCAGCAGGTAGGTGTGCAGCGCGACGTGTTTGGGATCATGGCGAATGGGCGCTGCCTCGGCGTCGTCAGGGTCAGGCTCGGGATAGAGAACCACGCCACGACGACGGGCTTCGTTCAGAATAAGCTGCATGCCCTCGCTGGTTCCAAGCTCGGCAACGCGATGCAAATCGGCGACCATTCCGGCGTTCCAGCCAGCAACGGTACCTTCGAAATGCGCCGCCAGAGCTGCCCGAATGGTTGGGGCCTCTCCCTCGAATGACACAGGCAGCTCATCCTCGCCGAAGTGCCGAACGAACAAAGTCCGCATCAGGGTCGGATCAATGGTTTTGAGAAACTTCGGATTAACAAATTTCTTGAGATCGGAACCCACGGGAATACCTCGCAAACGGCCGGCCTGTTCTGATTATGTTCTACTAGATCGATCAACCATGAGTCGAGTCCGGCCTTTCGCGTAACCGCCATTTTTCCCTGTGGGACGTTTCTCGGATCGGCTGAGTAGAGGCAGGGCAAGCCAACACGGACTTGCTCGCATGAAACGCCCCAATCCCCTGCCGCCCGACCAGATGACCGCCGCAGAGCGCCGCACCGAGTTGTGCGGGCTGCTCGCCCTCGGGCTGGTGCGATTGATGCAGCGGGAGCGGGGCGAACCTTCTGACGATACTGGAGAAATTCGCCTACACTATCCGCCCGACCGATGCCGTCATGCAACCCCGAACCCAACGGAGAAAACATGACGACGCACGATCCCATCCCCGCGCGCGTGGCCGCGCTGAAGACCATCCCGACGCCCGACCTGAAAAAGCAGTGGCGTGAGTTGTTCGACAGCGAGCCGCCGCCGTTCAACCGGCGCTACCTTGAATCCCGCCTGGCCTACCGCATCCAGGAACTCGCCTATGGCGGGTTGAAGCCCGAGACGATCCGACGGCTGGAACGGCTGGGCGAGGAACTGGACGGCGGCGACAAGAAGAAGCGCGGCATCCGCCTCGACCGCGACCGCCCCATCACTGGCACGCGGCTGCTGCGGGAATGGCAGGGCGTTGAGTACATTGTGACGGTCACCGCCGATAGCTTCGAGTGGCAGGGGCGGCCCTACAAGTCGCTATCGGCCATCGCCCGCGCCATCACCGGCACGCGCTGGAATGGCTGGGTCTTCTTCGGTCTCAAGAACCACAGGGGGCGGACATGACGAAGCTGCCCGAAAAATCAAAGGTCGTCCGCAAGCTGCGCTGCGCGGTCTACACGCGGAAATCCTCAGAGGAAGGGCTGGAGCAGGAGTTCAACAGCCTCCACGCCCAGCGGGAGGCCTGCGAGGCGTACATCGCCAGCCAGCGCTCCGAGGGCTGGGTGCTGGTCCGCGATCAGTATGACGACGGCGGCATCTCCGGTGGCACGCTGGAGCGCCCCGGATTGAAGCGGCTGCTGGAGGACATCGAGGACGGGCTGGTCGACGTGGTCGTGGTCTACAAGATCGACCGTCTCAGCCGGTCGCTCGCCGACTTCGCCAAGCTGGTCGAGGTGTTCGACCGGAACGGCGTGACGTTCGTCTCGGTCACGCAGTCGTTCAACACCACCACTTCCATGGGGCGGCTAACGCTGAACATCCTGCTGTCCTTCGCCCAGTTCGAGCGCGAGGTCACGGCCGAGCGCATCCGCGACAAGGTCGCGGCAAGCCGCAGAAAGGGTATGTGGATGGGCGGGGTGCCGCCTTACGGCTACCGTGTCGAAAACCGCAAGCTGATCATCGACGAAGAAGCCGCCGCGCATGTGCGCTGGATCTTCACCCGCTTCATCGAAATCGGATCCTGCACGGTGCTGGCCAGCGAGGTCGGCGCGCGTGGCCTCGGCACGCCACGTGGCAACCGGATCGACAAGAAGTATCTGTACCGGATGCTGTCAAACCGCGCCTACCTTGGCGAGGCGGTCCACAAGGGCGACAGCTATCCTGGCGAACACGACGCGATCGTCGACCGCGAGACTTGGGACAAGGTTCACGCCATCCTGCAGGAGAGCCCCCGCAAGAGGGCTGCCCGGACTCGCTCCGACACGCCCGCGCTGCTGAAGGGGCTTCTCTTCGGTCCCGATGGCGCCGCGTTCTCGCCGACACACACCCGAAAGGGCGGCAAACTCTACCGCTACTACGTCAGCCAGACGGTGCTGAAGCACGGCGCCGGGGCGTGTCCCATCGGCCGCGTGCCTGCGGGCGAGATCGAGGCCGCCGTCATCGACCAACTGCGTGCCGTCTTCCGCCAACCCGAGATTGTCGCGGGCACGTGGAAGGCAGCGCGGACGCAGGACGACGGAATCACCGAGGCCGACGCTCGCGCGGCACTCCTGAAGCTCGATCCGTTGTGGGACGAACTTTTCCCCGCCGAGCAGGCACGCATCGTGATGCTGTTCGTCGAGCGGGTCGAGATCGGTAGCAGCGGTCTCAACGTCCGCCTGCGCATGGACGGACTGGCGGCACTGGCGCGCGAAATCACCGCCGATGTTGGTGCTGTAGCATGACCCGCGTCCCTCCCATCCCCGACACCATGACCATCCAAGTCCCGTTCCGCATCATTAAGCGAGGCGGACGGAAGGAGATGGTGCTGCCGGAGGGCGCCGCGCAAGCACGCAAGCCGGATAACACGCTGGTCAAGGCGCTGGCACGCGCGTTCCGCTGGAAGCGGATGCTGGAGTCGGGCGAGTTCGCGTCGATTTCCGAGCTGGCCGAGAAGGAAGGGATCGCCTTCACCTACATGGCGCGGCTGATGCGGTTGTCGCTCCTTTCCCCGGAACTGGTCGATGCCGTGATCGACGGCCATCAGCCCGCGAATATTACGCTCGCCAATTTGATGGACCCGTTCCCGGCCGACTGGAAAGAGCAGCACGCGCTCTGGTCCGACGTTAACTGATTCCCGCGTGCAAAATGGCAACCGGCGCGATAGGTAATTTAAAACAAGACCTTTTCGTGAGTTTCTGCGCCGCATGTCCGACATTTCCGACCTGATCCTGACCCTTTCACCCGAAGACGGTTCCACCATCGGTAACGGGGCCATGCTGGCGCTGCTGCGCGAGCACATGCCGGACCTTGCCGAAGACGACTACATCGCCGCGCGCGATTCTCTGATCGACGAGGGCGTGCTGGGGCGTGGCAAGGGACGTGGCGGGTCGATCTTCCGCGTTACCGACGATCTGGGCGATGAGGATGACGACCTGGACGAGGATGAGGGCGACGAGGACGACGGGTTTGAACTGACCCACACCGAAGAGGCCGCGCCGCGAAAGCCGCGGGCCAAGGCCGGAAAGAAGGCTGCGCGCAGGCCGGACGGGCCGGTGCAGGTGCTGTCCTACCGCCACGGAGAGACGCGGGTGAACAACCCCGAGGTCGGGATGGTGCATGCCGGCACCGATCCGGATGGGGACAAGACGGTCTGGGCCTACGACCCGCATCTCGACCCGGTGCTGAATTTCGACTCTGCGCGGGCGGGGATCGAACGGCTCATCGACGAGGCGCTGGCCAGCGGTGATCTCGAAAAGATGCGCGACGCGCTTCAGGAACTGAAGCGGCTGCAGGCGCCTTATCTCAACTGGACGGGAAAGGCGGAGCGGACCAACGTCGCGGTCGATACCGTCTCGCTGCATGTCCACGAACGGGTGGACCCGGCGACGATCCTTGCCAATGCGGCGAAGCGGCTGAAGGGGAAGGATTCGGCCACGCAGTGGCGGCAGCCGGACCTGTTCGCGGCGCCGTTCGAGAACCTGCCGCTGCGCCAGGCGCTGGATTTCTACCACCACGAAAAGGGCTGGTCGAACCGGCTGGTGGCGGGCGACAGCCTGCTGGTCATGAATTCGCTCCTGACCAAGGAGAGCATGGGCGGCAAGGTTCAGATGATCTACATCGACCCGCCCTATGGCATCAAATACGGTTCGAATTTTCAGCCCTTCACGAACAAAAGAAAGCTGGCTGACTCGGATAAGGATGAGGACCTCAACCAAGAACCCGAGATGATCAAAGCGTTTCGAGACACTTGGGAACTCGGCATCCATTCCTACCTCACCTATCTGCGTGACCGGTTAATATTGGCAAGAGAACTGCTGAACGACAGTGGATCGGTCTTCGTTCAGATATCTGATGAGAACGTGCATTTGGTCAGGGGAGTGCTGGACGAAGTATTCGGCGTAACGAATTTTGTCTCGCAGATATCATTCTCGAAAACAGGATCTGTGACTGGCAGCCACCTTGGAAAGGTGTGCGACATCCTGTTGTTTTACGCGAAGAACAAAGATCACCTAAAGTACCGGACCCTCTATGAAAAGAAGCCGGATACGGACAGCGACTATTCTGAAGACCCGCTGAAATCGGATGGCTTCAGAACTACGACGACCTGCCCATACAATTTCATGGGAAAGAGCTGGCCGTGCGGCGCGAATGAGCATTGGAAAGTGCCGATCGAAGGACTTGATCGTGCAGCGAAAGCTGGGCGGATCATTCCGAAAACTACATCGCTTCGCTTGAAGAAATTTGCGACCGACTTTGAATACAAGGTGTTTCATTCAGTTTGGCTCGGGTTTGGCGGTGCATCCAACATGCAATACGTCGTCGAAACCAACACTCGCATTGTAGAGCGATGCATATTGATGGCGACTGATCCGAGTGATCTGGTTTTAGATATTACCTGTGGTTCCGGAACTACAGCGTTTACAGCTGAAAAATGGGGACGTCGCTGGATCACTTGCGACACCTCACGTATCGCCGTCACGCTTGCAAAGCAGCGATTGATGACTGCAAGCTTTGACTATTACATTCTAAAATACCCACACGAAGGATTGAAGGGCGGCTTTGATTATGAGACTGCAAAGCGCATAAGCCTTGGGTCGATTGGCAGTAATACGGACATCGACAAGATATATGACGAGGACCATCCCAAGATTGCCGCGGCGCTGGCCGATCTGACCAGTGCGCTGGCCGCCACCCCACCAAAGCCGCTCAAGCCGGGCCAAGGCGTGCGCAAGGGTAAGCCGGTGGACTTCGCCAAAGGCGACACCCTGCACGAATGGGAGGTGCCCTTCGACTGGCCCGACGACTGGCCCGAGGTCGCCCGCGCGTCCTTCGACGGCTTCCACGCTGTCCGGCAGGCGATGCTGCGTCGCATGGACCAGTCCATCGTCGACCATGCCGAACAGGAGACGCTTTACGACAGGCCGCGCATCGACAAATCCAAGCTGCGCATCTGCGGGCCCTTCTCGGTCGAGGCGGTGCCGGCGCCGACCGTCCTTTCGCTGGACGACAGCATCCCGCCACAGGAGGCCGACGAGACCGTCGCCCGGTCCGGCGAGACCTCGCGCCAGGCGTTGTGGCGCGACGAACTTTTGAAGACCGGCGTGCGCGGCAAGGGCGGCGCCATGCTGCGCTTCGCCGAGTTCGAGACGCTGCCGGGGTTGAAACACATCCACGCCAGCGGATCGCTGGCCGAGACGGGCGAACGCGTCGTCGTCAGCTTCGGCCCCGAGCACGCGGCGCTGGAGCAGCGGCAGGTGGAACTGGCGCTGACCGAGGCCGAGACCCTGCGCCCGTCGCCCAAATTCATCCTGTTCTGCGCCTTCACGTTCGACCCGGAGGCCGCGAAGGACATCGACGAGGTGAACTGGCCCGGCGTGACGCTTCTCAAGGCACAGATGAACACCGACCTCTTGACCGAGGATCTGAAGAAGGGCCGCAGTTCCAACCAGTCGTTCTGGCTGATGGGCCAGCCCGATGTAGACCTGCGCAGGCGCAAGGACGGGCTGTGGGAGGTTCAGGTCAACGGCTTCGACTATTTCGATCCGCGCAAGGGCGATCTGGTCTCGGGCGGCACCAAGCAGATCGCGATGTGGTCGCTTGACGTGGATTACGACAACCGCTCGCTGATGCCGCATCAGGTGTTCTTCCCCATGGCGGATGCCAAGGGCGGCTGGAACCGCCTGCGCAAGACCGTGCGGGCCGAACTGGACGAGGACCTGCTGGAGCAGTTCCACGGCACTGTCTCGCTGCCCTTCGAGGCGGGCGAGAACCGGCGGATTGCGGTCAAGATCGTGGACGACCGCGGGATCGAGTCGCTCAAGATCATGTCGCTGGAGGGATAAGCCCATGTCCCTCATCATCAATTCGCCCTTCGTCTGCCCGGCGCAGCATTGGGTCGAGGCCAAGGGCGGCAAGCTGGAGATCAAGCCAGAGCGGCGGCCGGCGAGCTACGAGGTCTTTGACGCGCGTAACAATACCAAGCGCACCGAGGTGCTGGACCTGGTGAACACGATCCGCACCCGCGTGGATCAATGGCGCGAAGACGGTTGGCCGGGCGTGACCATCGTCACCCGCAAGCTGCTGGAGCACTGGCACGACCGCGAGGCGCGGCAGCATCCGTTCTACTTCTGCCAGCTCGAGGCCATCGAGACGCTGATCTGGTGGGTCGAGGGCGCCGAAGCCTACAAGCAGGGCATCGCGATCCCCGGCGATGGCGGCGTCTGGGAGCGGCTCTGCAACAAGATGGCGACGGGCGCAGGCAAGACCACGGTGATGGCGATGATCATCACCTGGCAGGTGCTCAACGCGCTGACCTATCCGAAGCGGAACAAGGACTTCAGCCGCGCCGTGTTCATCGTGGCGCCCGGCCTGACGGTGAAGGAGCGGCTGCAGGTGCTGCTGCCCAGCGAGGGCAGCTACTACGACGAGTTCAACCTGTGCCCGTCCGAGGCGCTCCGCCAGAAGCTGAACCAGGCCGAGGTGCTGATCGAGAACTGGCACACGCTGATGCCGCTGAAGGAAGCGGACCGCTCGGTGGTGAAGAAGGGGCGCGAGTCCGACGAGGCCTTCACGCGGCGGGTGCTGGGCAAGCTGGCGGCGCACAAGGACATCATCGTCATCAACGACGAGGCGCACCACGCCTACCGCAAGCCGCCCGAGGTGAAGATCAGCAAGAAGCATGCCGAAGAGCATGGCATCGACCTTGACGAGGCGACGCGCTGGATCGAGGGGCTCGACCGCATCCACAAGACCCGGCGCATCCAGCGCTGCTTCGACCTGTCGGCCACGCCTTTCGCGCCGACTGGCAAGAAGAGCACCGATACCGCGCTGTTCGACTGGATCATCTCGGATTTCGGCTTGAACGACGCGATCGAGGCCGGGCTGGTCAAGACGCCCCGTGTCGTTGTCCGCGACGATGCGATCCCGGATGCGAAGACGCTGCGTTCGAAGCTCTACCACATCTACCGCGACCCGACCGTTTCCGAAGACCTGAACCGCAAGGCCGAAGCGCATGAGGCGCTGCCAAAGCTGGTCCAGGACGCCTATACGCTGCTCGGTGCCGACTGGCGGGAAACCCGGGCGCAATGGCAGGAGGCCGGGCATCATTCCCCGCCGGTCATGCTGACAGTTTGCAACCGCACCGAAACCGCAGCCCGCATCGAGACCTATTTCAACAAAGGCGATGCGCATTGGCCCGAGTTGCACGCACCGACCCGAACGCTCCGGGTCGATTCCAAGGTGCTGGAGAAGGCCGAGATCGGCGAGACCGCGACGTCCGACAAGGATTACGAGGCGCGGCTGAAGGCAATCATCGACGCTGCGACCATCCCTGAGACCCGCCGCCAGCAGTTCCGCGCCCTGAAGAAAGAAGAACTGCTGCGCGAGATCGTGGACAACGTCGGGAAGCGAGGAGCGGCCGGACAGGATCTGCAGAACGTCATATCGGTTGCGATGCTGTCGGAGGGGTGGGACGCCAAGAACGTCACGCACATCATGGGGCTCCGGGCCTTCACATCCCAGCTGCTCTGCGAACAGGTTGTTGGGCGCGGATTACGTCGGGTGTCCTATGACACGGACGAGAATGGCCTGTTCCTGCCCGAATACGTCAACGTCTTCGGTGTGCCGCTTTCCATTTCGGAAACAGGCGAAGGCGGGGAAGCGCCGCCGCCTCCGAAGCCGACCACCCAGATCGAAGTCCTGCCCGAGCGGGCTCATCTGGAGCTTCGCTGGCCGAACGTGCTGCGGGTTGAAACGGTCGTGAGACCGCAGCTGACCATGGACTGGGGCAAAGTAACGCCGCTCGTGCTCGACCCTGCCAGCACGCCAATCAGCGCGGAATTGGCTCCTGCGCTCGGCGGCGCGACGGATATGGGCAAGGTGACAGCGATCGACCTCGAGAAGCTGCCAGACGGCTTCCGCCTGCAACGTCTCGTCTTTCAGGCAGCACGGAAGGCCTTCGCCGAACTCAGCCACGGTTTTTCGGGTAGCCACGAGTATCTCGCGGCGCAGCTGGTCAGGATCGTCGAGGCGTTCCTCAACTCCGACCGCCTCGACATCCCGTCGCTGTTTCACTCCGACCCGCTTCGGCGGCGGATTCTGATCGCACTCAACATCGACCTTGCAGTTCAGCATGTGCTGAGCAACGTGACCGAGCAGAACACGGAGCGCCTGACGCCGGTGTTCGACGAGGAAAACCCGATCGGCGCCACCGGCCAGATGCGGACCTGGTACACCACTAAGCCGTGCTTTCCGACCGCCAAGTCGCATATCAGCCACCTGGTCGGGGATTCGTCCTGGGAGGGACATGCAGCGAACATCTTCGAGAAGCGCGAAGACGTCATCGCCTATGCCAAGAACGATCACCTCGGGTTCCAGATCTACTACATGTGGGCCGGTTCACGGCGCCGATATGTTCCGGACTTCCTCGTGCGCCTTGCCAGCGGCACCATTCTGGCGCTTGAGATCAAGGGCACCGACAGCCCCCAGAACAAGGCCAAGCGGGACGCGTTGAACGAGTGGGTGAAGGCGGTCAACGCGGCGGGCGGCTTCGGCCATTGGGCATGGGATGTCGCGTTCAAGCCCGCGGAAATTCAGGACATTGTCACGAAGCACTCAGCCGTTGTGGAACCCGTTTCATAGTGGGATCCGGCGACCATCCGTCGAAGCCCGACCTGACCGCGAATGGCTATCTCGGCAGTTTGGCTTCCCCGCCGGTGATGGTCGCAAGGAAGGCCTCATCCAGCTTCGGTTCGTCCCATCGTTCGGCGACGGCAAGCCAACGGTCGAGGTGGTCTCGGAACCCCGCGTCGTCAGCCTTGAGGTGAAAGGTGTAGAGCCGGTTGACGGTTTGCCGCATCAAGCTTCGCATCTGGTCGTCGTCGATGTGTGAAGCGTCAGACCAAGGAATCCGGCGGCCGTCGGCATCGGTGATGAACACGTCCGAATAGTCGCCCGTGTGGGTGACCGGAATGGTCCCGGCGTGCAATTCCTCGATCCCCGTGTTGCGCACACAGATCATCGCCATCAGTTTCGCCAGCCGGGCGGCGATGCGCTCCTCGTCGGCCGGTTTCATCGTTCCGACCTCTTTGGATCGTCCGACCGCTTCACGAACAACTCGGCGAGAGCCGCCTCCGCTCGGGCCAGCCCGGCTTCCGTAAGGGCCAGCGATTTCGCCTTGCCGATGGGATCGTGGATCAGCCCCTTGGCGTGTAGCCGGTCGGTGATCGACCAGTCGATCCCTTTCCAGACGCGATTGCCGTCATGGAGCGTCAGGCTGAGGATCGCCAGCGCCGCGTCGTCGAGCTTGTCGGTGTCGAGCTTCGGTTCCGCCATGTATGGCCTCCTTCACCGAAAGGATGCCGTCGTTCCCGAAAATTCTCAATGGCGGTATGGATTTGCGTGGCTGGAGGGGGAAGGAACGGGTTGGACGTCTGTTCCTTTCCCCAAGTGCCACTGACATCGAAGTGTTTAGGTGGAGCAGGGAACTATCCCTATACTTTCAACTGGTTAGGGGCTCTACACTGAATGGGCGCAGTCGAGAGGTCCGGAGAATATGGGCTCTTAGAGAACGTGCCCGGCTGCTTTGGCGAGGACGCCAGTGCAAAGCCCTTCCGACATAACCCTCGAAAACAACGGAAAAATCCGGCCGCAGCCGGATCGGGGAGAACGCTTTCGCGGGGGCAAGTGGCGGACGGTGAGGGATTCGAACCCTCGAGACGGTTCCCCGCCTACACACTTTCCAGGCGTGCGCCTTCGACCACTCGGCCAACCGTCCGTGGCGGCTCATCTAGCGCGGCAGGGCGGCCGGCGCAAGCCGCAGTTCTCTCATAGCTTCGAAATCCGCTTCTGCAATTCAGCCAGCTGGCGACGGATCTCGGCCATGTCGTCGGGTTCGGCGGCCTTCTTGCCGGCGCGGCGGGAATCGGGCTCGACCTCGTCCAACTCGGGGCCGCTGCTGCCCGCCTTGCCCCAACCCGCCGCCATCGCCCTCAGGAACATCTGCTGCTGGCGCTGCAGCGCCTCGAAACCGGGCATCGAGGACATCGGGTTCGGGAAGGTCGACAGGTTCTCCATCATCTTGGACTGGCCCTCGCGCAGCATCTCGAAACTGGCGGCGAGGAATTGCGGCACCACGGATTGGGCCTGCGTGGTGTAGCTGCGCACCAGGTCGATCAGCACCTCGATGGGCAGCACGTTCTCGCCCCGGCCCTCATGCTCGGCGATGATCTGCAGAAGATATTGCCGCGTCAGGTCGTCGCCGGTCTTCAGGTCGACGATGCGGACCTGGCGGCCGGCGCGGATGAAACGGGCGATGTCGTCGAGCGTGACGTAGTCGCTCGTCTCGGTGTTGTAGAGGCGGCGACTCGCATAGCGCTTGATCAGCAGCGGGGTCGTGTTCTCGGCCTCGGCCATGGCTCCTCCGGCGATGCATTTGCAGCATGATGGGAAATGACCCGCGGAAATGCAAAGAAAATCGCCTGGCATCGCCGGAGCGACGCGGCGTGCCGAGATGAGAAAAGGGGGGCAGAACCCTGCCCCCCTTGTCCCGGATTGTCCGATACGGCCGAAGGCGCGGATCAGGCCTTGGTCACGGTGCTGGCCGAGGTGGTCGCGGCGGCAGCGGCTTTCTTGACCGCGGCCTGGGTCTCGCGGGTGGCCTTCTCGGCGGCCTTCTGGGCGTCGGCGGCCAGGTCCTTGCCGGCGGTCAGCATCAGATCGACGGTGTCCATCTGCACTTTCTTGGCGACTTCGGCGAAGGCGGCCATGTGCTCGGCAGCGGCTTCCGCGGCGGCAGTGGCGAAATCGCTCACGGCCTTGGCGTATTCGGCCGGCTCGTCCTTCGAGGCGGTCAGTTCGCCCAGGCGGGCGATGGTGTCCTTCGCCCATTGCGACGAGATCTCGGTCGAACGCTCGGCGGCGGCCAGCGCGACGCGGGCCATCTTCTCGCCCAGGGCGGTCTGCGACTTGAAGGCGTCCTGGACCGAAGTGGTGTCGATCGGCATTTTCGCCAGCATTTCCTGCAGGGTCTTGGTGAAGTCAGGGGTCTTGGCCATTTGCTCTCTCCTGGATCGGCGCGAAGCTTGAGCACCGGTTGAACTGTTCTGTCCCCCATATACTTTCTGCACTGCAGCATTGCAAGAGCTTCGTGCTGCAGTGCAGCAAATTTTCCTCTAGGCCCTTTCGTGGACATAGGTGCCCGGGGCGGGGCCGAACCCCTCGCCGGGGTCGCGCGCCTCGACCATGCGGCCGGAGCGGCGCGCCAGCCACTCGCCCCAGCGACCCCACCAGCTGCCCTCGTGGTGCTGCGCCCGGTCCAGCCAGTGCTGCTCGCCCAGGTCGAAGCCGACATCCGAGGTGTAATGGCCGTATTTCCTCTTGCTGGGCGGGTTGACGATGCCGGCGATATGGCCCGATTCGGACAGGATGAAGGTCTTGTCCGCCGAGCCCATCTGCGCCACGCCGCGCCAGCTGTCGCGCCAGGGGGCGATGTGGTCGGTCTCGCAGGCGATGGCGCAAAGCGGCACGGTCACGTCGCTGACATGCAGGCGCTGGCCCATCAGCTCGAACCCGTCCCGGACGAAGCGGTTCTGCTGGCACAGGCCGCGCAGATATTCCACCGCCATGCGCCCGGGCAGGTTGGTGCCGTCGCCATTCCAGTAGAGCAGGTCGAAGGCGGGCGGCGTCTCGCCCAGCATGTAGCTGCGGATCGCCGGGCCCCAGACCAGGTCGTTGGCGCGCAGGAAGCTGAAGGTGCGCGTCATGAGCTGGGCGCTGAGCACGCCGGTGCGCGCTGCCTCCTCCTCGATGCCCGAGACGAAATCCTCCTGCAGATAGGCGGTGAATTCGCCCTGGTCCTCGAAATCGGTCAGGGTGGTGAAGAAGGTGGCCGAGTTCACCCGGTCGTCGCCGCGCTGCTTCAGCAGCGCCAGGGTCAGTGCCAGGGTGGTGCCGGCGATGCAATAGCCGATCACGTTCAGCGTCTTCTGATCGGTCAGGTCCAGGATCCGGTCCATGACCTCGAGATAGGCGCGGACGTAATCGTCCATGCCGGTCTCGCCATAGCTCGGGTCGGGGTTCTTCCAGGCCACCACGAACAGCGTATGGCCCTGGTCGACGATCCACTTGATCAGGCTGTTCTGCGGCTTGAGGTCGAGGATGTAGAACTTGTTGATCCAGGGCGGGAAGATCACCAGCGGAATCTCGTGCACCTGCGGGGTGGTCGGCTTGTACTGGATCAGCTCGTAAAGCCGGGTGCGGGCGACGACGCTGCCTTCCGAGGTGCCGATGTTCTCGCCCACCCGGAAGGCGTCGCGGTCGGCCAGCGAGACGATCAGCTCGCCACTGTTCTGCTCGACGTCGCGGACCAGGTTCTCGAGGCCGCGGACCAGGCTCTCGCCCTCGGTCTCCAGGGCCTTTTCCAGCGCGTCGGGATTGGTGGCCAGGAAATTCGTCGGCGCCATCATGTCGATCATCTGCCGGGTGAACCATTCGATCCGGCGCCGGTCGGTCATCTCGGGCAGGTCAAGCGCGCTGGCCGCCTCCTCCAGCGCCTGGGCATTGATGTGATATTGGCGCTTGATGAAGTTGAAGAACGGATGCGCATCCCAAAGCGGGTTCGAGAAGCGGCGGTCCCGCGGCCCATCGGCCGCCGGCGGCGTCAGCGTGCCACGGGCGAAGGCGGCCTGGGCCTCGGCGAAATGGCGCAGGGTCTCGCCCCAATAGCTGACCTGCTGGCCGATCACCCGCTCGGGCTGCTCGGCCAGCAGCTTCAGCCAGGCCGAGGTGGCCGTGGCGAACAGATCGGGGCCGGGCATCTCGACGCCGGGGCTGTGGGCGCGGCGCTGCGCCAGCGCGCTGATCAGCCGCTGGGTCAGCGATTCGATACGCTCGATATTCATGGTCAGCTGCTCGGGCAGCCGGCTGTTCGGGCCGAAGGCCGCCTCGGCGAAAGCCGCCGTCTGGCTGCCGAGCGCCGGCGCGGCGGGGGCATCGAGCCCCGGCGTGGCCGTTTTCGTCGGCCCGGCGCCAGGCCCGGGCGCAGGAGTTGCGACCGGGGCAGCCGGAGGGGCCTTGGCAGACCTGCCCTGCCCCGGCGCGGCGGGGCCGGTG